>NZ_AKWX02000007.1:646666-970000 GCF_000306115.2 Leptospira wolffii serovar Khorat str. Khorat-H2 | reverse complement strand
GGAACGAGGAGGCAGCTCGCGCCGCCATCAGGGAACAGGCGGAAGCGGTTAGAAAAGTCTTTTCTAAAGAACAACTTTATGTGATAGAAGGGATCACGAATACGGATCTGATGTCCGAGACTCTGGAGTTCGATGACGGAACCGTTATAGATTCCCAGGAAATAGTGGCAAATTTCGGCTTTAACGAACCTTCCGAGATATTCCATTCCGCTTTTTTAAAATATAAAATTAAGGATCCTGCGATTTCCAAAAATGTGGGATTTAAGACTCCGGAAGAATTATTTGCCGGAAAGATTCCGTATTTTTATGCGGATTTCCAGACTTCCCTTTCCCTGAAGTCCTTTTTGATTCGTGAGATTTCCGCTATCATCTCCTCAGGAGAAATCGATTCCCAAAAATTGATACAACCGGATCTATTTCACGCAGTTTACGGGAAACTTTCGGGAATCAAGGATCTGCCTGCTACGCTTCTTCCTGGTTTATTATATCAGATTATATGGAATGTCGCCTATACACTGAACCAAAAGCGTAAACTTTCCAAGTTACCTGCCGAAGAACGTTGGAAACATTTGGACCATGCGGAAGAACTGATCTGCTACGGAGAAGGCTTCGAATTATTACAAAGAAATAAAGCGGTTCTGGTAAAGACCGGGAGAGGGGACGATATCGACGCGCTACTCGTTGCCAAAAAGGTTTTGGAGAAGAATAGACAGAATGATCCTAAGCCCTACCCTATTATCGTTCATTTGAATGTGGAGATTTCCGGTGAGATCAGAAGCTGGGAAGATTTTAACGAAAACGTTTCCTCTAGAGTGAATACCATGGTTCGGAATTTGGAAGCGGTCTTTCGAAACCAAGAGGAAGTCGTGATCTTGACTTCATATTCTTATCTGGATCAAAAAAGATTTTATCCGATCCATACGAAATTGGACCCGAGTATTTCTTATCCTACCGACGTGATTTCGGATATAAACGGAGAGGATAAATTTTCCGGGATCGGTTTGAAGACGAAAGAAGCGTTTTACGCAGGGGAAATGATCACCTCTGCGTAAAACTTTAGGGTGGGAGATTTAAGGTTTAGATCTTCGCTCGGCAATGAATTTGGAAAGTTCTTCCCTGAAGGAGAACTTTCTTCTTCCCATCAAATAACGAAATGCGCTTATAAGCACATCCGGTCTAGGAGGATCTCCTCCTATGAACAGATCCGGTTCTTTCGGAAGTCTTCCTCTCTGGAATAAACCTCCGGAAACCGCTTCCGTTCCCGCCGCGATTAAAGCCTTCGGACCGGGCATCGTATCCCAGGCTACTTGAAGAGGGATTTCCATATTAGGACCGACTGGGCCCGCGTAAACTACGGCATCCGCGTGTTTGGGAGAGGCGACCACTCTTACCATGCTTGCTTCGCTATCGAAAACTGCGTTAAAGCTGGCATTGATCTCCGCCTCCGTCGCGTTGTTCCCGCTGGCTGCGACTTCTCGGAATTGAAATCCAGTATTCTTGGTGATCTTGCGGAATTGCTCGACTTCTTCCGAGATATTCTCCTCGTAGCCTTGGGGCACTCCGTCTATATAACGAACTTTTAATGCTTCCCTATCTACGGAATACACGTGAATGAAACCGGAATTTTCCAGTTGGTCGGGGGCCGCTTCCACACAATGACCGCATTGCAAACATGCACCGTAATCGAAAGTGACTTCCTTATTGGAGGTGACCTTGAGTCCTCCCGTCGGGCAGATTTTCTCTACGGACTTGTCCAGATGGAAGCTCCCTTTTTTCGGATTCGGGATGGGGATTCCCCGCGCATTCGGATTTGAGACCGATAGCTTCTCGAAATTAAGATTCTTTGCGGGACTAAGAATATTCCAGAGTTCTTGGAGTTGTTTCATAGATCCACCCCTACATAACTAAGATTGAAAGATTTATTGTTTAAAGGGAAATCCCCAATGTTTTCGCCGCGGACCGCTAATTCCAGGGCATGCCAATTCAATACGGAAGGATCTCTGACATAGGCTTCCGCGATTTCTCCCGAGGATTTGAGTTGGAAAGCTGCGAGCACTGGACCTCTCCAGCCTTCGACCGCTCCGTGGTAAACCCCCGGCTTGGCCTTGCCTACTTTCGATTTTTGGAATGCTTCGTAGGAGGATGTGAAATTCTTCAGAAGAGGAATTGCCCTGGTCAGCCACTTGCCGCTATTCTTCAATTCCTCGTATCTTAGATAGAATCTGGACCAAGCGTCCCCTTTCATCTGTCCGGAATCCAAGGTTAAATTGATATTTTCTCCCGCCAGAGAATAAGTCGAATCGTGTTGTCTGAGATCCCTGGAGATCCCCGCGCATTTTTCCACCATTCCCACGAATCCAAGATCCCTGATCTGCTTATGAGTGATGACTCCGCAGATCTGCAGTCTCTCTCTGTTCGTGGATTTCGCGGCGGCTCTTTCGAAGTGACCTGCGATTTCTTCTGTAACGTCGGAGATTCTTTTTGTCAGTTCGGAAAGGAAAGATTCGGAAAGATCCTTTCTTAAGCGTACCTTTCCTGCGGAAAGAGCGCCTCTTCCGAACCGGTTTCCGGTCAAGGCTTCCATGACTCCTAGGGGGACTCCCCTTTGCATGGAGCAAATTCCTTGGAGAGGATAATATCCTACGTCACCCGCGATTGCTCCCAAATCTCCGATATGGATCGCAATCCTTTCGACCTCTAGTAGAACCGTTCTTGCAAAATTCACTTCTTCCGGGACTTGGATATCGTGAGCCTCCTCGAAGGCCTTACTGAAAGCGATCGCATAAGCTATACTGGAATCTCCGGAGATCGCTTCCGCATACGGAGCGATCGAGTCTTTGTTTAAACCCTTCATTTTCTCCAGAAGTCCTCTGTATTGGAATCCTAGGCGGATGTCCAAATTACGAATCTCTTCTCCTTCTACTATGAAACGAAAATGTCCCGGTTCAATGACGCCGGCATGGATGGGCCCCACGGCATGAGAATAAAAGGACGCAGGTACGGGAACGTTGATGCCTCGGTAAACCAGGTCTTTGATTCCGTCCTTGGTTACGAATCTATCCAAAAGATGTTTTCGATCCTGGGAAAGATACTTCTCGTATTCTATCTGAGAATAATCTTCCGGACCCTGATCGTTTCCTAAACTATGCCTAAGGACCCATATGGGATTTACGGAATCTTCATATAGCTTCTTATCGGAGGTCTTGGATAACGTTTCTCTTTCGATTCCGTCTTTGGTCAGCCAGAATCTATGGGTTTGCTTGGTTTCGGATGTCTGAAAAATTCCGGTTACGTTCTTCATAATATTCCCTGCAATAGAAGGTAGAATCCCCAGCAACCGGTGCTAAGGAGAATAAACAACAGGAAGAATCCGTTCGTCATTCGGATTCGGAGAATGGTGGCGACTTCCTTTTGGAATGGTCTGCCCTTGATGTTCAAGAGAGGGGCAAGTTTATACAACATTACTCCGAAGAACACCAGGCCTAAGATCGGAACCAAGATAACGAACGACTTTCCTCCGATCTGTCCGGATTTGATCAGAACGATATCCGTTACGAAAATGGGAGAGCCCGGCATCACAAACGCTAAAAAGAGGGCCAGAATGAAAAGGGAAAGAGCCGGCTTGTGAATGGAATCGGCTTGTATGATTTTACCCAATTCCCTTTTGCCGGCGTCCATTCGGACGATCCCCATGCTTATGAACAGAAGGGATTTCACCACGAGATTAGTGGCCATCATGTATAGAAAGACCGTCTCGCTCAGGTCCATCCAAAGAAATACGGCCAAAGCTCCCGTATGAAAAAGGGCGACTTTTGCGGAAATTCTTCTGATATCGTCCCGATCGTATACTGCGAAAATACTTAATAAAATCGTAAATATCCCCAAAACCAATAAACCGTCCGCTCCGCTGAAAGTATGAGGGAATAATTGGTGGTCCAGATGAACGAAAGGTCGCAGGGCGAAACAGACCGAAACCGGAATAAAAGCGGAAAGCAAGGAGGAGACTTGCGTCGGACTTTCTCCGTAAGTATCCTCGATCCATACGTGATTCGGAAAAAGTCCGAGCTTAGCCGTATATCCGAAAATCGCGAGCCACAAACCTATTTCCACCCAAATGATCTCCGGATGAGAGGATGCATTCGCGGCTAAATATTCGATCGGTTGATTGATCACATGCAAGGAAGCCATGATTAGGACGATTCCCAGAAACGCGATACCCAGACCGAAGGAATTGATCAGTAGGAACTTCCAAGCGATCGGAAAGGATTTTGTCGTTCTACTCGAAGAGATCAATAAGGATCCTACGAATGTGGTGGCTTCTATCAAAACCCACTGGAGAGTAGTCGCGTCGTCCCAGCCTCGTATAAACCAAACCGCGAAATTCAGTCCGGCACAAATTACGAGCAGAACGGACCAGAAGAATAGATTCGTCTGTCCTTTGGTGGGAGCGAGAACATAGGTCAAAAAAATCAGAACGAAAACCGCGGCTCCGATTCCTAAAAGAATTTCGAAATTCATCGCGTTTCTCCTTTCCCTAATTCGCTATTGATCCGAAGGGCGGCTCCCGCTCCGATGATCAGCACCGCGTCGAGGAAGGATCCCAACTCCGCCCCGATCGGGACTCCCGATTTCAAAAGCAGCGTTAGGAGAAAGGTCCCATTCTCAAAAATACTGAAACAGGCGATGACCCCCACCCAGTTCCTTCGGACGATGAATCCTATGACTCCCACATAGATGAGTAGAAGCACGTAAAGAAGTCCGAATTGGTGGCTTTTTCCGAAGAATGCGGAGACCATTCCCATGAAAACGAAACTAGTGGAAGCTCCCGCGAAAAGAAGTCCTAACGTAGGAAGATATCCCACCTGTGGGAACGTAGACTCGGGAGAATTGATTCTTCTTGCGGTCCATAACAGAATGATCGGGGTGAGTATTCCCTTGAAGACGACCACCATTCCGGCCAAGAATAGGGAATGGAATCCGTCTCCCCCTTCTTCTTGGTATAAAGGAAGAAGAAGAAGGAATCCTTGGATGCTGAGAAGAATGACGACTCTCTTCAGGCGATTTTCCAATAGGATCATTACGCCAGTAAGAAGAATGATGAGATAAGTTAGGTCGTTACTCATGCTTATTTACCTAATTTTAATAGAATGCCGAGTATCAGCATGAATATGAAGTTCAAACCCAAGAGTTCCGGGATCCAAACCCATTTTCTACGGGTGCTGTTCGCTTCCCAATAACCTATGAATGCGGAGAATATAATGGCTCCCCCCACGGCGAAAGATTCCTTCCAGATCGGGACCGTAGCCACATTTAGGAAGAATTCCAAATGTTCCAATCCCAGTTTAGTCATAAGAAGAAAGAAGGATGCGGTTTTGAACTGATGCGCCAACTCGAATAGGGCTCTCGTTCTACCGGACGCTTCGAGTAACATTGCCTCGTGGACCATTGTCAATTCCAGGTGGGTTCTCGGATCGTCAAACGGAGGTTTGGCGAGTTCCGAAAGCACGATCAGAGTCGCCCCTAAGAAGAATAGGATTCCGAAGGATATATTCGCGAAATTCGACTGGAATACCACATTGGATTCGAAAACCACAAGTACTAGGATGAGAACCGGTTCTCCGAAGATGAAAAGTAGAGTTTCTCTTGCTGCTCCCATTCCTCCGAAGGAAGTTCCGTTTTCCACCGCGTAAGCCACGGTCGCAAAACGGATCATCCCCACTAAGAAAGGTATGAATAGCAAAGACGCCCATTCGAAGGAAACAAGAGACCATAATACGAGTCCGAAAGAAAACGCTAGGATCGCGGAACTTTCCGAGAAGAAACCGGAGAAAGGACCGTCGATCGGATATTTTCGGATCGTCCGAACGGTATCGTAAAAGATCTGGAGAACGGGGGCTCCTTTTCTGCCCTGAGCGTAAGCCCTAACTTTTTGTAATATACCTCCGCAAAGGAACGGAAGCGATAGAAACGATAGGATTTGGATCAGTAGACCCAAGACAACAGTTGTGCCCAAATGTCCCCCTCCGCCAAACGAACGACGATAATAACGATCAAGATTGCAAGAACTGTAAAGGAAGAATAGGTCAGATCGACGGAGATCGATTCGTCGTCCGCGCCCCGAATCTTAGCTTTCAAGGAGGAAATCACCTTGAGAAGAATCCGGATGAAGCCCTTGTCCAATTTGGAATAACCTTCCGAAGTAACGAAATATTTTCCCAAGGGAGCGGCAAGCGGATCGGAAAGTGCCGAACTACCGATCGCCACTTCCGACCCGCCGAATAATCCGCCGCAATCCCACAGTTTTCTCTCTTTTATTTTATGTCTGAGTCCTAACACCCCGACGGTCGTAAGTATTACGAGTCCGATCACGTTGACGATTCCGATTCCTTGGAACCAGGAAGCGTCCAGCCAGTCCACTCTCCATGCGTAATAATTCGCGAAGAATAGGACGGCAACCGGAGCTAATAATACGAGGCTCCCGGTAAGTATTAAGGAAACTTGAATTACTCGGTTTAGTCCGTGGTCCTCGAATTCTTTTCTCGGACGGGATAATACGAGTCCCAAGAATAAGCGAAGATGGGAAGCGGCTCCGATCGCAAGTCCTGTGCAGACCAAAATCAATAGAGGAAGCACTAGGATAGCGCTGGTTCCCGGAACGGTAAGCACTACGGAAAGCAATTTAATGAAAGTCGCTTCGGAGAGAAATCCGGTCGTACCTGGAATCGCGAGGAAACTCATGGTTCCTACCGCGGCCAGGAAAGTGGGAATATGGCTGATTCTTCCCACACCCGTGCTCTCGTCCACATTAGAGGAACCGGAGAGCTTGGTCAGATACCCGAAGAATAGGAATTGGAAGGTTTTACTGATACTATGGTGGACCAAAGAGATCAGAAATAAGGCGCCGAAGGCCTTGCTTAATAATTTCAATTCCTCCGATTCACTATTCTGCCAATAGGAAGAAAGAAAAAGACAAAGCCATAGGAAGTTCATATTCTCCACGGTGCTATAAGCGATGGATTTCTTGATTTCCTTACTGAATAAGGCGGTTATCCCCGCCCAGAAAACTCCGATACCTGCGATGGGAATCAGAATGGTAGCATATGGCGTTCCTGGCAATAAGGGAGCCGCGAATTTAGTGAATAAGACGAGAGGAAGATTCACAAGTAAGCCGGAATAAGCGGCGGAGGCATGTGCGGGAGCGCCGGCATGAGCTTCCGGTAGCCAATAATGAACTCCGAAGAATGCGGATTTTACGAGTAATCCGGCGACTAAGAAGAATAATCCGGAGGCAGGATCGCTGGAATAGATCCAAAAAGTGAAGAAGAAGGCTCCGATTCCGCCCGCAGCCACGAGAGCCACGAAACTTCGAATCGAACCTTCGTTCCATTTTCCTCCGGTGTATAACAGAAAGGAACTGATCGTGGATAATTCCCAAAAAAGAATCAACCAAACGCTTTTTCCGACCAGATAGCATAAGCCGGTGCTTAGAAAAAAGATCGCATAACCCAGAATGATAAGGGGCTTTCTTTCCTTTTCATATCCGTAAACATAAGCGGAGATGAAACTTCCAAGAACGGCTTGTAAAACCAAGCCGATTCCGATCGAACTATCCTTACCGAGAAACTCGAAGCCCAGCACGTTTCCGATGAGAAACGGAGCTAAAAGCGACGTGATTACGGATAGATACGCCAATACTGTCATACTGTATCAAACTTCCTTTTTAGAACCCTGCGTTTACCTGAAAGAAGAACATATGCGCTTGGGATGCGGTTCCATTCGCCCCAGTCGCGACTCCGGTATTTAAATGGAGTCCGGCCGTCTCCGTTGAGGTTGCCTGAGTGTTATAATGATAAAGAGCGTTTCTTTGGTTTTTGACGGAGTTACCCGCAGTTAGGATACCGCCTCCGATCCAGAGGGAAACATAGTCGTTTATAATATACATCCAGGTGAAATCCACCTCGTTATAGATGTTCTTACCCGTTCCGCCGACAGCGACTGTGGTTTGTCCCGCGCCGTTCGATTCTGTCGTAAAACCGGTGTTGGCCGAACCGTTGATCGCATACCAAGCGTCCTGGGTCTGCACTTTATTGTTAACGATATAGGCGGCATAGAAGGTCCCGAAATTATCCGTTTTGTAGGAGAGGTTAATATTATAAGAACTTAAGTTCTTGGTATCGATATTCTCCGAGAGACCGGATACGTTATTCCAATAAGGAAATACCCCAAAACGAGGTCCTGGAAGGGTTTGGAAAGTTCCGTTACTTCCGTCCGTGCGGTTTCTATCCCCGGATGCGTATGTATACTGTACCCCTGCTCTTAATTTTTCCCAGAAGGTATAACCCGTTTGGAAAACATGGAAAGAGCCGGAGTATTTCTGAGCCTGGGTACCATAGACTTGGCCTGTTGCACTTAAGCCCGCGATATTTTCTTGTGCATAAGAGTTTAGAAGAGGGTCCTTAACGGTCCTTTGTCCGGTCGCTCCGGATTGCCAAGCGCTTTCAATCGCCCAGTCTAAACCTCCCCAGAATCCATCTTTAGGAAGGTTATTATTCGCAGTACGGTTCGTAATTCTAAAACCTGTGGTGATTAGATCGCTTTGTTGTTTGGACCAGGTATTCGCAGAGTTCAGATCCAGATCGGATTTGGCTCCTGCGCTTGCGGTCTTCTTTGTAAGCACTCCGATGGAATACACATCCACAAGAAACCAGTCTTTTACTGTGAAGGAGTTATAAGTTCCCACTAAATACTGATCCGGTTGCCCCGGGTTTACCACCACAGTCTTTCCGGTTGCAGGATCTACGGCACTCACTGGCGCGTTTGCGGAAAGCACACCGTTTACGCCGTTTTGGTTGGCGGCGATTTTAGTTCCGAAGAAATGGATCTTATAGTTGTCCTGGTCGAACATAATCTTAGCTCCGTCGTAAGAGAGGCCGTTTATTGTCCAGTTGGCGCCGCCGATCATTCTCTGGTCTCCGTAAGCCAGAATCTGTCTACCGAGTTGCACTTTCGCGTTTAAGGGAAGTTTTTTCACAAGAATGAACGCTTCCCGGATGCTCGTCTGACTAGGAATATTATTACCTGTAAGCCCGCTAGAATTATTGGTCGTCGTAGTTCCAGTCCCGTCGAAGGTGTTGGCGCGAACGTCGCCTGCGCTTGCGGGGGTTTCTCCCCCCCAAACTCTTGCGTCTTGGACGGTTACCTTTGCCGAGAAATAGGGGCTCGGGTCTATGATGAAGAATAATTGGGAGGTCTGCATCGCTCTGGATGTATATCCCTTATTCGATTTATCGAAGCTTAGATTATATCTGTCTTCATAACGAGGTCTCACATAAGCGCCTACACGTATCCAATCGTTCAGCCACGCTTTTTTGCGGTTAGCGACTTTTTTGCCCAGTTCAGGCTCGAAGAATGTACTCCTAGTAAAATCGGGTGTTAAACCGCTGGATTTCATCGGAGATACGTAGGAATCCTCTTCCTCTGCAACGGATTTGGAGGCTTGGGAAGAATCGGGCGCATTTTGCGCGAATAGATTCGCGGAAGACACCAGCGCGAAAAGCGAAAAGTAAATTACGTATTGGAAACGAGCAAAAAGTTTAAGAAACTGATGCGATTTGTTCATGGTTCCGGGACCTTTCCTAATAAGAATAAATTGCCAACTCATCCGATATAACCGTCTGTATTTTTTTCGGTTCTTTCTTTTTCTTTAAGAGACGAATCTCGGGACTTTTCGGATCCCCGCATACGTCTTTGTACTAATTCTCTGGTTTTAAGTCAATGTACGATTTCCTCGTTTAAGACTTGTAAAGCTACAGTAGATTCTTCGGGACGCCTGGAATAGCGTCTTTTGAAATAGGACCAAATTTCAGTATTCGAAACCCCGTCTCTTTTCCAGCGCACGATGGAAATTACACCATGCAGGAATAGGGCGATCAGTAGTCCTTCGAAGATTCCGAAGTTGAATACGAATAATCCGCAAACGATCGAAAGGCAGAACGGATAAACACCCTCCTGCATCACATGATTGAGTCCTTCAATCATTTTCCATCCTGTGAAGATCATGACTATTCCCAGGGAATACTCTGGAAGATGGGTCAACAATTTAGGATAAACCAATACGATCGTAATCACCAACGCAACGAACAGATTGGATAATTTGGTCATCGCGCCCGCTACCGAGTTCGTAGTTCCTTTGGCGAGACCGTCCAGATTCGTCATACCTCCGAAAAAACTGGAACCCAAGTTGGCGATCCAAATCGAAAACAGACTATTATTCGAATCGCACTTCCTTTTCAGAGGATCCAGCTTTTCGATGGCGACGTTGCTCATTACTTGTTCGATGACGTCTATCGTAGCTAACATAAGAGAATATCCCGTCATTTCTACCACCAATACCGTGGTATGCATGAGGCTAGGATCTCCATGGGGGTGAGGCAAAGGGAGACCCAGCTTGAACGGTACATTATCGACTGCCAGCATGGGAAGATCGTAAAAGAAGCTGATCAAAATCCCTAGACCTATCACGATAAAATACGGAATACCCGGCTTGGTCGATTTAAATCTACGGTAAAGCAGTACGAACGCGACGAACGATAGGATGGAAAGTGCTAAAACGAAGAATCTATCTTCGCTAAGCCAATTTCCGGAAGTCTCGTGCTCCACGGCGTACATATATGGAACGAATTTAAGCGCGATCTTAAGACCGATCCCTGCGAGAAGACCTTCCACCAAGTAATGAGGGACCGTCTTAAGGATAAACCCTTCCCATCTGAACTTCCATACTATAATCTGAAAGACCGAGGTCAGAAAGATTAGGAATGGCATATTCTCCCTACCGAAAGTATGTATACCTAAGGCTAACGCTGGAGCTAGACCGGCCGCGATTCCGGGAACTCCCACGAAATTTCCGGGTTTGAACAACGCGGTGATGAATCCCACGATGCAGGCAAATACGACCGTCAAGAGTCCGGTTTGGATCGGATATTCCGACATTAGGCAGATGCCTACCGACAAAGGAATGGCGACGAATCCGGTGATCGTACCGGCAGCTGCATCTCTCCGCACATAAGTAAATATGTTTTTCAATGAGCTTGCCATAACCTTTGTCCAGTCCCTAATCTAATCCAACCTTATATTATGGTGACTAGATAATGATAGAGAGGGATTCCGAAGATGATATTGATCGGGAATACGATCGAGAGAGCTACCGTCAGGTAGATACTCGGATTCGCTTCGGGGATCATATCCTTCATTGCGGCAGGAACCGCTATATAGGAAGCGGAAGCGCAAAGAACCACAAACATAACCGCATCCCCTTGAGGCATATGGATCAGTTTGGTCAATAAGAGTCCCAGACCTGCGTTGATCACCATAAGTACTAGGGTTGCTCCGATCAGGAAGTATCCTACGTGGGTCAGTTCTTTAAAGCGTTTTGCAGCGGAAATACCCATATCCAGTAGGAAGAAAGTTAAAAATCCTTTGAAAAGATCTTCGGTAAACGGTTTCTCTGCGTTCCAGCCGCTGTCTCCCGTTAAATAACCTACGATCAATGCACCCACTAAAAGGTAGATGGAAGAACCGAAAAGGGCTTCGTGTAAGAGAGCCTTCCAGTTGATGGCTCCTCCCCCGTTGGCTTTGTTTTTGGAAAGCCTGTCGAGAATAACCGCGATCACGATTGCGGGAGATTCCATGAGGGCCATACCGGCGACGATGAAACCGCCGTATTCGATATTGAGATTGTGAAGATAAGCGCCGGCGGTAACGAAAGTCACGGCGCTAATCGATCCGAACGATCCTGCCAGTGCGGCTGCGTTATGCTTCTCTAATTTGATTTTAAGAATATAATAAGCGTAGATCGGAACTAAAGTAGCCATTGCGGAACAAGCGATCAAAGTGAGGGCGTGTTCGGAGGTGAAGGGTGTCTTATAAAGCTCGTGTCCACCCTTGAACCCGATGGCAAACAATAGGTACATTGAAAAGAACTTTGATAGGGCTTCCGGAATCACCAGATCGGATTTGAAAATGATGACTCCCATTCCCAGGAAGAAGAACAATACTGGTGGGTTCAATATGTTCTGTAAGATCGCTGAATCTGCCATTGCTAAACTCCTATTTTTCTTCGAGCTTTCTGGCGGTGTGTGCCTTCGACTCTTTTGTCCACTTCCCATTTGGAAGGAACCTTTTAATTACAAGACCTTCCAAACTTATAAAACTGGACACTAAAAAATACTTTATTTAGGAAAAAAATCTATTTTATAAACGCATCGAATTTTGGTGCTTAGTAATTGGGCAGAATTGTTCGAATCTAATGTGTTTATGCCAGCCTGTCAGCAGTTTTTAGGATGGCACTTTATCTCATATTTGTCTGAGGAAAAGAAAGTCTGAAAGAGCCTGGAAACTTGCCGGATCTTAGCTCAAATAAATTAGCCCCAAAAGGCTATTTCATCTTTCCTGGTTTATAATTCTGTACTCTTTATTTTTTAAGAAAGGCTTGGCTTAGAAATTTGAACGCTCGGAAAACTTTGGACTGAATTCTATAAAAAAGGAAATGACGGGTCCAAAAAAGCTTGGTATTCTCCCATTGGGGAATTTCATAGGAATCAAGCTTAGATGGTTGCCTTTTTTCATATCTTTCGGAGGAGACAGAGGTCTCGTCTCGACTCGGGCAAACGCTTTTTCCTAATTTCCCTTTTCTTTTTAGTAGGTTATTCTTCCCTCCTATCTTCCCCCGAGGCTCCGGAAGCGGAGACGATCCGTCTAAATTCCCTTTCTCCGGTCGAAAATATCAGTCCTAAAATGGAATATAGGTACAGAGGCTATCAATTCCGGCATTGTAAGCTGGAAACGATAGCTTCTCTGCATCAATTGGAATGGCATCATAATGGAGGAAGCGTTCTTCGGGTGAAACGTAGTCCCGCCGGCAATTGGCTTCGCTTTCGGCTGAAAAACGACGGAACCGGACCCATGCTTCGGACTCTTGTACTATTTTGGCTGAATATTCCGGATGCTGAGCTTTGCTCAGTGGATTCAAAGGGAAAATTCGAGGCCGGATTTTCAGGATACGACGTGGATCCTCTTTGGGACGATCTGGTATCCCCTCTCCCCCATTTCAATATCCGTTTGGAATCCCAGGAAGAAAGGACCTTTTACTTATACGTGCTATCGAATGAGGATATCAATTATCCAGTCCGCCTGCTTTCAGAAGACGATTACATGGTAATCGTGAGACTTCGTTCGGTATTATTCGTTTCCATCGGCTTCGTATTGCTTCTCGCCATAGCTTATAATCTATTCTATTATTTACGATCCAGGCGTCTGACCTTTTTGGCTTTGCCTCTGCATTTGGCCTCGGTGGCCGCTACCCTATATTTCCTGCATGGAAAGGAATTCGCTTCGATTGCCGGTAACGAGAATAATCTATTTCGGCATAATTATTTCTTATTCTTAGGCGTAACTCACATCGCATTCTTCCTATATCTTGCCGCTTGGAATCGGGAAGAAAACGGCGGAGTTTATAAGTCTCCCCTCTTCTGGTTGGTTTGCATTGCGGGCATTCTATACCCGTTGATTCCACTTTACCAGTTTTGGTACGATCATAGAATTCTTGTTTTGGTCGTGAATTACGGCCTCATGCTTTTTTATTTCGGAAAGACTCACGCTTCTTCCATTCGTGACCATAGCGTTTACGAAATGTTCTATGTCACGGTCTGGAGCATTTTCCTATTGCTGGATCTTTACAAAACGATCTTTCATTTCGATTTCTATCCGTACAATAGAATGGCGGTTTACGGAGTGATGTATTATCTGCCTCCTTTGACCGCGTTCGTGTCCCTTCTATCCAAGGAGATCATTCGCAGGCGGGAAGAAGGTGACGGTTCCGCCAAAAAGAGTCATATCGCTTCTTTGGATGTGGGAGATTATGTGAATCGTATCGAGGCTCTTCTTACCAAGGATAAGATTTATTTAACCAAGGCCTTGAAGGAAGAGCATATGGCTCGCGAGTTGGGAATCAATATCCACCAATTGTCGGAGTTGATCAATTCAGAATTCAAAACGAATTTTCCTTCTCTCATCAACCAATACAGAGTAGAGGAAGCCAAGGATCTATTGAAGCAATTCCCGGATGAGAATACTACTGAGATCGGTTCCAAAGCGGGTTTCAGTTCCCGCTCCGCATTTTACTTGGAATTTAAAAAAATTACGGGAACCAATCCGAACGCTTATCGGAAAGAAAGCACCGCCGGAAAATAAAGGAGCGTTTAAGCGTTTACTCGGAAATATACCACGTCCCCGTCTTGGACTATATATTCCTTTCCTTCTATTTTTAGTTTTCCTTCTTCTTTAACCTTGGCGGGACTTCCGGTTCTATCCAGGTCTTCGAATTTCATGACTTCGGCTCGAATAAACGCCTTTTCAAAATCGGAATGGATCACTGCGGCCGCGATCGGAGCGGGACTTCCTACGGAAGTCGTCCAGGCTCTCGCTTCCACTTCTCCTGCTGTGAAGAATGTGACGAGTCCCAGGAGTTTGTAAGCAGCCTGGATCATTCTATCCAATCCGCTTCTGGTTTCTCCGATCTCGGCTAAGAATTCAGCCTGCTCTTCTCGACTTAGGCCTGAGATTTCCTCTTCGAATTTTCCACAAAGCGTGACTACTTCGGCGCCTTCTTCCTTTGCCATTTTTTTTACAGCTTCTACCAAAGGATTGTCCTTAGAGGTTGCGGCCTTATCAGTGATATTCGCCACATACAAAACCGGTTTTGCGGTGATCAGATTGAAGGTCTTAGCCAATTTTTGTTCTTCCGGTTTGATGCCGGCTAATCTCGCGGGTTTTCCTTCTTTTAAGACTGCGATGATTCTATCCATTAGGGCGGCCGCTTCGATCGCTTCCTTGTTTCCCGCTTTGGCGTTTCTGGAAATTTTTTGGTATTGCTTATCTATGGATTCCAAATCGGCAAGGATCAGTTCCATAGTGACTACTTGAGCGTCGTCCACTGGATTGATCTTACCGTGGACGTGGGTGATATTATCGTCTTCGAAAGCCCGGACCACGTGACAGATTGCGTCCACTTCCCGGATATGGGAGAGAAATTTATTTCCAAGTCCTTCTCCCTGGCTGGCACCTTTGACGAGACCGGCGATGTCCACGAATTCCATAATAGCGGGAATCATTTTCTCGGGTTTATAGATTTCGGTGAGTCTTTCCAGCCTCGTATCCGGAACCTCTACGATCCCCTTATTGGGTTCGATCGTGCAAAACGGATAATTTTGCATCTCCGCACCCGCCTTGGTCAAGGCGTTAAAAATAGTGGATTTTCCCACGTTCGGTAGACCGACGATTCCGCAATTCAGGCTCATAGAAGTCAATTTTTGGAAACTCGGGAATCTGTAAATTCGTTTCGAAACCGGAAACGAAACCCGTATCGGAATCCAAGAGAATTCCGGTTCTAAGCGGATATTATTCCAGAATCCAGGATTTATTCGAATCCTTGGAATTGAGTATCTGGGAGTCCTCGGAGATTCGAATTAAGGATCCGTTTCTAAAGAATAATTCCAAAACGGATATTTTCAGAGAATTCGGGGTGGCTCCGCAACCGAAACTGTATTCTCCATTATGAAAACGCAAAGCTCTTTGTTCCGACAAAAGAACGATAGAGGGTAACTCGGCGGTGAGTTCCTTCTTTATCGCCTGCACGTTTTCCGTTATCGGATTCTCTTCTTCTATCGTTTGGGGACCAGGGTCCTGCACTAATAGAAAATGCAGATTATGAAACTCTAGATTCTTCCCAATCTCGGATTTAAAATCGGAGATCCAAGACTTGGATTGCAATGCTTCGATACTAGGAGAATAGAATGCGAATCCTAAGCCGGCCTCTTCTTTTGCGACCATGAGTCCTGGAGGAACGACCGGTTTCGCTT
Organism: Leptospira wolffii serovar Khorat str. Khorat-H2; assembly: GCF_000306115.2. Lineage (NCBI taxonomy): Bacteria > Pseudomonadati > Spirochaetota > Leptospiria > Leptospirales > Leptospiraceae > Leptospira > Leptospira wolffii. The sequence goes on along the minus strand of NZ_AKWX02000007.1, from coordinate 954,086 downwards.
TCTTAAGAGAGGAAAGCTTTGCCTTTTTCTTCTTAGAAGAAGCGGCTTTTTTTGAAGGAGGTGCGGATGCGGGAGTAGGAGCGGTAGAATCTTGCTTCTGGACTTTGGTCTTAGCCGACTCTTTTTTGGATTTAGCTCTCTTACCTTTTTTCTTTATGGAAGCTTTGGAGACTTGTTTTGTTTTCGAGGCAACGGATACGGAGCCGGGGAAAACGACTTCTGCTCCTAAACTTGTCTTAAGCCTTTCCACCTCGGGAGAATTTTTAGGAAGAAAGGGGGCCGTTACTAGAAGAATGGCCCCTCCCCCTTCGGAGGTTCTTTGGGCTTTGTATCGTTTATACCAAATAGCGAGAGTTCTCTCGAAATCGAAAGGTATATCCTTATCCGAAGAACTAGGGCAATAGACGACGACTCCTACGGGAGAGTCTTTTCTTTTAGTAGGATCGGACTGGGAGAATAATCCGCCTTCTCCCGCTCCGAAAAGCAAAAGTAGTAGAAGCAAGGCAACACTTCTTTTTAGCGTGAGAGGACTCTCTTTGGCTAACATGCTCGTTCTTAGGCGACGCCGACCCTATGCTTTATGTTTTGATAATATTTCTTGAAGAGCGCGTCTTCTTTTTGTCGAAAGAATTCGGATCTTTCTTGGAATTTAGGGTCTAATTGGCTTAGGCAGGAGTTCATTTCGAAGAGATGGTTTTCCTCTTCTTTGATGATTCCCCCTATGGAGATTCCGATCTTATTCTCCTCTAAGATGCGGTCGTAGATTTCGTATACTAGTCCCGCTCTTTCTTCTATCATTTTTGTCACATACAAATAACAGAGAAACGTACGGGTCTTTCCTCGAAAGTCTTCGTCGGTCAGAGATCGGTCCACGCAGGAATCCAATTTCTGGAAATAGGAAATCGCGGAGAATCCAGCTAAAAGAGAATCCTTAGGAAAATCCTTGGGCCCATCCGGATCGATTTTTAACGCTAGCTTTTTGAAGAATGCGGCGTGTCTTGCTTCCTCCGCCGCGTGTCTTAATACCATTTCCGTAACGGAATATCCTGTTTGAGTATGATGGATCTTTCTGGATCCGATATGCTCTAATAGGGACAAGGTGTTTAACCACTTGAAATGGAGATCCCTGGATAATACGATTTTGGATAATAAGGAATCGATTTCTTGAGCCGTTACGCTTGGAGCTTTCGCAGAATTTGGAATCATCTGGCACTAGGATTTCCTTGGAGCGCAAAAAATCATCTATTTTCGTTCCTATCCTGAAAAATCTGCTTTCTTCACCGAACGGACCTCGCATTCTCATAAACGATGAACTCAACCGCTCTGGAAGCGATCGCCAAATACGGGCGATTTATCAAATTCTCCCATACTCTGTTCGCCTTGCCTTTTGCGGGGATAGCCTTTGTACTCGCGATCCTAGAACCTCCTGTTCCGACTCTTCCTGCAATCGGAATGAAATTCTTTTGGATATTGGTATGCATGGTGGGAGCTAGGAGCGCCGCGATGGGATTCAATCGCTGGGCGGACAAGAGGATAGATTCTAAAAATCCTAGAACCGCCAATCGAGAAATTCCGTCGGGACAGATCTCCGATACCACCGCGATTCTCTTCATAATTGCATCTTCCTTAGTCTTTTTCCTCGGGAGCTGGTTCTTAAACCGGTTATCTTTTTATCTCTCCTTCCCCACCTTATTCCTGTTATTAACTTATTCTTATACGAAGAGATTCACTTTTCTTTGCCATTTTTATTTAGGACTGACCATAGGCCTTGCACCTCTGGCGGCTTGGATCGCCGTTCGGGAGGAATTTTCTTGGATAGCGGGATTTTGGACCGTCGGTCTCGCATTCAATTTGGCCGGTTTCGATATACTCTACGCTCTCCAGGACGAGGCATTCGACAGAAAGGAAGGACTACATTCCGTTCCTGCGAAATTCGGTAAAAAGTGGTCCGTTATTATATCAAGAAGTTCTCATGTATTATCCCTGGTCTTCCTGGGATTGGCCGCCTGGAACGCGGGGCTTTCGCAAGCGTTTTGGTTCTTTTGGGCGATCACCGCCTTTTTCTTGGCTTGGGAACAAAAAATCGCCGCGGAGAATCCGGACGGAAATTTTCCGCCCTCGTTTTATAGAATTCACTCTTGGATTTCCATCGTGATTTTTTTGGGAATCTTATCCGAGAAATTTCCGGACCTGGTTCGTTTAATAAGCTCCGGATCCAATCCATGAGTTTTCCGAAATTAGGAACCAGTTTGGTCGTAGCCATGGCCGGAGCGAGCGGATCGATTTATGCCGCCCGGTTTCTCCGGGCTCTCATGGAATTACCGGGAGAAAGTTGGTTCGTACCGAGTCCCGCCGCTATCCGAGTTTTCCGAGAGGAATATCAGACTTCCGTTGAGACGGGCGAACAGGTCCTGGATTTTATCCGAGAGAAATGGAGACCTAATTCGGTACATTCTTTTCGTTTGAGAAAATTCGAAGACGTGGGAGCGGACATCGCTTCCGGCTCGAATGTTTGGGAAGGCATGGTGATCGTTCCATGCTCCATGAAGACCGTCGCTTCCATACGGGCGGGAATCACGGATAACCTGATTGAGCGGGCCGCTGACGTTTCCCTGAAAGAAAGGAGAAAATTAATCCTGGTTCCGAGGGAAACTCCTTATAATCGCATCCATTTGGAGAATATGTTGGCACTGCATGATGCGGGCGCGATCCTCGCTCCCGCTTCTCCCGGGTTCTATCAAGTCCCTAAGACTTTGGAAGAACTCGGAGACTTTATGGCGGGGAGGATTTTTCGTCTTCTGGGCAAGGAGATCGATCTGTATCCTAGATGGAAGCCGGAAGGTGAAATATAAATCTTTTCGAATTAAGGCTCTAACAAGATCCCTTTCGAAGTGAGCTTTCGGATTTTTTCATACCCGGTATTTTCTCCGACGGAGATTTCGAAAGTGTCGATGAGTGCGGGCGCCGATCCGGAAAATATTTCTTCGCCGTTCGAATCCGATTCTACCCAAAAGACTTGGATCGTATTTTTTCCGGGAAATAGGTCCTGCACACCGATACCTAATACGTATTCCTTGGAGCCGTTTTGAACGGGAATCTTGAAAGCTTCGATAAACAGAGAATTTGAATATACTTTCAAAAGGTAGGTTTTGCCTTGCGATCCGTGCGGATAGACTCCGTCGGCGATAATCTTTAAGTTGAGCGCATCCGGAGAAACTTCCAAAGCGGACTTTCTTTCCTTGGGCTGGACTTTACATATCGTTTTGCCGGCTATACTATCCTTGGGCGCTTTTAATTTCTTTGCCACCTGGGACAATAGGATTTCGGGGCTGCGAATTTCTTCTCCTTTCGTGGGTCGTATGGAGTAAGAAGAAAGATTGCTTCCGTCCCAAAGAAATAGGATTTCCTTTACCGATTCCGCAGGGATCGAATCATAAAAAGAGGAGTCGGCCGTTCGATAGGCGATTTTTTGCGGGAATTCCAGCTTTCGCAATTGCGGTTCGCTTTTCTTTCCCTCCGAATCGCATTCGAAATTCGTAATCCATCCCGCTCCCGCGGCCAAACTTACATAGGATAGACGGGCCTTTTTAGGTTCCGGATCGGATTCGGGCGCCGTTTCTTCGGTTCCTTCTATTACCAAATCTCCCGAACGGAAATCCGTTCCGGATACGGGACTCGCAAGTATCTTAGAATGGAATAAAAGGGAAACCTTAAGCTCTCCTTGTTTTTTTCCCTCCCGGAAAACGGAAAGAGTCTCCCCCATTCTGAAGATTCCCGGTTTTTTGACTAAGATCGTAGCTTTAGAGTTGAGTCGATTGTAGTCATATATTCTGCCGGATTTCTCCTTGGAAATAAGAGACGCGGAGAATAGAAATAGTATGATTCCGAGTCCTAACGGAAGTTTCAAAGAGAACAACTCCTAGTGGTTAAACATTCTTTTGCCGCTTCCGCTGCTATGCTTCCTGGGTATTCCTCCGCAAGCATTTTTAGGATTCGATCTCCGTCTTCCGTGAGCCCTTGCTTCCGTAGACCCAACGCGATTCCGTAATACGCTTCGGTTCTAATGGAGGCGTCCGGATTCCTGTTCAAAACCTCCTGCAAGACCGCCTTTCCTTCATCATATTTATGTAAATTGATTTGTAGGATAAAGCCTTCCCTATATAAGGCGTAGGAGGATAGCCTATGTTTCGGATATTTTCCGTAAAAGGCGCGGTATTTTTCCAGGGAGCGTTGGTAATTCTCCTGGTATTCCAGATCGGAGGCCTCCTTTAAAAGAGAAAGGTCGATCGGCGGAAGTCGAATCGAGTCCAGATTGACGGTTTCCGTAGGACGAATCTCTATTTGCATGGTAAGCGTATCCTTTTCCTCGGAGTAAAAAGAGAGTACGTATTTTCCGGGAGGAAGGTCTTCAATGCTGATCGGACAATGTCCCAATTCGTCCGGAACTCCTCCGCCTTGTTTTTCCAGAGTGACGATCGCATCTTTCACATCGCAGGAATGTACGAATAATTTTCCGTTTTCTTCGAAGATCTTTCGATTGGCGGATTTTACGAGTTCGTTACTTGCGATTTCTAATTCTTTCTCGTCGGACCATTCTACTATATCGCTTAAGATGGGAAGTCCCGTCTTGACGCTATTGATCTGGTAACTCAATACATAGATTCCATCGAACACCTTTAGGGAACCGGTAAGGAAATGAGTGATCCCTCTAATCTCGAATTCCTTTCGGTTCGTTCTGGCTAGTCCGCTTAAGGAAAGTTTCTTTTCCTCAGCGAGATCCGCAGTTCTCGCCCTTTCCACCAATACGAAATTGCTTTTTTTTCCGAAGACCGAACCTAAGACCGAATCCATTCTCCCGCCCAAATTGGCGCGTTCCGCATCTTCGTTCGCCATGCGAATTTCATGGATTGCTAAAGTATACTTTCCTGAAATGCTATCTGAATCGTTTAAAGGTATTTTTCCTTCGTTTACGGCTCTAAAGGATTCGTTGATTTCCGCTCCGGCTTCTCGGATTAGATCTTCCGGATCCTTGCCGGAAACCTGAGAAACTGCGAATACAGTCCAGGAACTCTCTCTCACGGCTCTCACTGAAAGAGAATAGCCGAGTGGAGTGCGAAACAATTCTGCGAAAACGATCACATCCAGGCCCTTGATATCGGGAGAAGAATCGGAGCTGCATTTGCGAATTCCAGAGGAACATTCGTCGAAATATTCCAAGAGACTCTCGATACTCTTTCTATCTCTTACGACCGCTTGTTTGCCTTTCTGGATTTCTTGTTGTAAGGAGTCGGAGATTTTTCCTATATCCGTATTCGGATCGAATGTTTTTATGTCCGCCACTCCCACTGTGAAGGAATAGGCCGGGCCGGTAAGAATTGATAAGAACGAAAGGATAAGAATCAGATTCGATTTCATAAGTGGCCTACTTCAGATTGGAAATCCATTTTTTTACGGCAGGAACGTCCGTCCCATTCTCATTGAGTTGCAAATATGTTTCGTAAGATAGAATTGCTTCTTTCTTTTTTCCCATTGCTTCCTGTATCAGGCCTGCATTTTTCCATAAAGGTCCGTACTTCGGAAATTTTTCCGTTAAGGTGGAAATGGAGTCCAAAGCCTTCTTCTTATCTCCGGATTCATAGACGGAGACTAACCAATTCAGCGCATACTCCGGATTTTCTGCATCTACAGAAAGGGCTTTTTGAAAATAAGGCCTCGCTAGTTTCGGTTTCTCGGAATGCATAAGAATTAACCCGAATAAAAAATTTGCCCGTGGAAAATCGGATTCTCTGGATAAAAGATCCGTTAATTGGATTCTCGCTTCTTCTTTATTTCCTTTTCTAAAATGATATTCTGCAATGGAGGCGAGGCATTGCTTCTGGAGAGGATTTTCCTTCTTCCCGAGGAGTGCGGTCTCGTACATTCTTTTCAGGTCCCCCTTTTCCGAGAGAAGGTCGGAAGCTTCTCCATAAAGTTTGGCCTTAATGTTCGGATCTTTCTCGGAGACGGCTCGCGATAAAAGTCCCTCTATCTTTTGATTGAACTCGGATTTCCCGATTTTATCGACGTCTAGTTTTCCTTCTCCTTTTTTACAGGAAGAAAATGCAGATCCGAAGAATAGAAAGAGTAGTAGAATCGTTAAGGGAAAAATTTTCATTTTTTGATTATTACTCCGTATCGGAGTCCTTGTAATTTTACGGATTTGTAAGGTTCGATTATTTTCGCTTCGGAATACGCGTGAAAATTCATAATTATCGTAGCTTGAGCAATAGTGCGATCGTCTTTGTCGAGTATACTGATTACCTGGCCGGGGCTAAGAGTTCCAGGACGGGATTTCAGTTTCAACGAATTACCGTTGGCTTCGTATACTTCTCCCAGAGGAAGAAAAAATTCCTCCCGCGTTTCCTTGGTAGCGTTAGGCAATACTTCCAATCCGAAGGAATGTGTTCTTTTGTAGTAAGGGAATTTTCCGGCAGGAAAAAGAATCGGAGAAAATAAGAATAGGGAAAGATTAAGAGCTAAGTCCCCTTCTGTTCGTTCTGCCTCCGGACGGATCACAAAACGGCTCTCCTTGGTTACGGTGATGTCGAATTTTCCCTGTAAGGAATCGTCGGATTTGGCTTCCAATTTCTCCGAGAAAGCGGTGCTAATATCGTAACCCATTTCGAAATAAAGCCTATAAGTTCCTACAGGGATGGGAAAATACAATATATTTTCCTCTTTGGGAATGAAAGGGAGACTTACGGAGATTCTATCGCTTTCCCCGCTGAGGCGGCTTTCTCGGATATCCGTTAACCGGAGCTTTAATTGCATGGTATCCGATCGCTTTCCTTCAAAGATTCCCGGAGGTAGGTAAACGATTAGATCTCCGTGCGGCTCCAATACCTTGTCTTGGAATTTCTCATTGATCCATTTTTGAGGAAGAGAAATGGGGGCAGTACTGCACTCGAATAGTAAGAATAGGATAGGCACCGAGAATAATGCCGGGAGATTTCTCATACTATAGGATAGTCTTATAAAGGATGCTTTGAGACAAAAAACTTTTTTGCCTTCCCTTATTTGCGGATAAGAGCCTTACGTTAGGATTTGATTAGGAAATTAAAGAAGGATTTGAAAACGGGACCGAAGGATTCGGTCCCGCGAAGGTTTCAGGCTACAGATTCTATTTCTTGGATGCGCTTGTTCAAGGAAGAGGCGTCTTCGTATCTTTCGTAGGAAATCGCGTTGAATTTCTGTAGATAAAGACCGATCAATTCCTCACCGGTTTGGCCCGGAACTTCCAGCGCCTTGCGGAAATTATGAAGATCGAATTCGGGGTGTTTTCCGGAAAAAGTTTCCACGAGTCTTTCCATATGAAGCAAGGAAGCTTCTCTTGCGATACCACTGGAACGTCTTACTTTTAAGGAAAGATTGGCAAGTGCGTCCAGATAATCCCTAACGCCTTCCGGTTCTTTCTCGGGTGCGGAGAAGTTGCCTCCTTCCCTATTTTTACAGAGTTCCACATAGCGAATGACCACGTTTTCGAAATGGTCCATTCTTTCCTTGATATAGGAATTGGAATCTTCCTGGCCGGCAGGCATTTCGAAGTCCTTGATTTTGACCACATCATACTTATCGTAATGGTCTGTTATGATTCTCTTAAGATCGTCGTAGCTATCCAAGGATACCGGAGGGAAAGTAACTACTGGAAAATTTTCGCCGATTCGGAGAAAGCTGACCACGACATTGGATGCGATGATCTTGCCTCCCGGATATAGCGGATTTTCTCCGACTACGTTACAATAAACTATGAGGTTTCCGGACGGATTCTTTTCTGTGCCTTTTTCGAACTTCACGGTTTTCCTCCCCTTGTACTAACTGACTGTCGCCGGGCAATTATTCCCACTTTTTTATCTCTTCTGCCAGATTCTGGAGTATGTTTTTATAGGATTTTGCGATAATTCCTTCCGGATCCTGGAAAACCAACGGTTTTCCGGTCTCTCCTGCGTTCATTACATCCATGGTGAGTGGGACCCCGCCCAGGAATTTAGTATCCGAAGAATCCGCCAATTTCTGTCCTCCTCCTTTGGAAAAGATGGCAGAAGCGTGTCCGCAATTCGGACAAATGAATTCGCTCATATTCTCCACGACTCCTAGGATCGGGACCTTTACTTGTTGGAACATGGAAGCCGCTCTATTCGCATCTAAAAGAGCGACTGACTGAGGAGTGGTTACCAAAACGGCCCCATCCAAGTCTATGAGCTGTGCAAGGGAAAGTTGCACGTCACCGGTTCCCGGTGGTAGATCGATGAAAAGAAAATCGAGTTCTCCCCAAACGATATCGTAGAGAAATTGTTCGACTGCCTTTCCAAGCATGGGTCCTCTCCAGACCACGGGTTGTTTCTCTTCGATCAGAAAGGAGAAGGAAATGATTTTGAGTCCGTCTTTTTCCAAAGGATAGATTTTATCTTCTTCGGCCTTTAGAGCGACTTTTCCGTTGATACCGAACATCTTTCCGATGGAAGGTCCGTAGATATCCGCATCCATCACTCCGACTTTGTATCCTAGGGCTGCAGCAGCGGCGGCAAGGTTTACGGTTACGGTGGACTTACCGACTCCTCCTTTTCCGGATCCGACCGCGATGACCTTTTTTACGCCTAGGATCTTATTGGAGTCGTCGAGCTGGAATTTAGGATCCACTTCGAATTTGATTTTGATTTTACCCACCCCTTCCTTCTTGGAAAGAGCCTGACGGATCTGCGCCTCGAGTCCGATTTGGACCCTACGGTCTTGGTTCGGGGTCTTGACTAGAATATTCGTTTCATCTTCTTCTATGCTTAAAGATGCGATCATTCCCAAGGAGACGATATCCTTCTTTAGTTCGGGGTGTTTTATTTTTGTGAGTTCTCTTTGGATTTCTATGGGTTCGATTTTGCCGGCCATTGTTTCCCTTTTCTTAATATAAGATCGTTTGCGATTCTATGAATTCTCTCTTGTCGTTAGAGAAGGCGTATCTCTGGACGGACACGGATTTGCCGTCGTAATCCAAAACATGGAATCCGCTTTGGTGTTTCGTATCTAAAATTCGAGTGCTGGACGCGGAATTGATCACGTAGTAAGGTTTTTCCGGATCCGGAGCCTTGACCCAGTTCGTATGAACATGTCCGTGCAGATAGGCCAAGGGAGGCTTGGCCTGCAAAAGCTCTGCGATTTCGTCCCGATTTCTCATCTTATGACTATAGCTTTCCTGGTTTTCCGGCGGGTTCCAGATTGGATGGTGGCAGACTAGGATATAATCCCGGATCTTTTCCTTTTCCAAATACCGCAAGGTGGCCTCGGCTATTTCCTTTTGAACGTATCCGAATGCGTCAAGAATGAAGAGAGGCATATTAGAGTCCCAGCCTACCAGTGTCAGGGATCCTATTTTTTTTGTACGGAGATAGCCGGGAACGGAGGCAACGGTTTCCCCCATCCAAGGGGAAAAGAATTTTTCGTAATAAGGAGGTTCCGCTTCCTTTCCGGCGGCCTTTATAGTATAACGATCATGATTTCCGGGAATCATAAAAGTTTTGTCGCCCAACAATGGACGGAGGTATTCCAGTGCGTACTCGTATTCCTTCCAATGGGAGACGTTTGTAATGTCCCCGGAAATGATTACCGCATCCGGTCGGATCTCTTCCACTTTCCGAAGGATAGCATCCCAGAGAAGAATCGGATATTTTTTTCTACGCCGAAAGGTGTAGTTGATATAACCGGGAATCATTTTCCCCTTCAAACTAGATATAGGAAGAGGAACGGGAAAATGCAGGTCCGATAAATGGACCAATTTCACTGGGAGGTATCCCTCGCAATTGCGCCTAACACCTCACCTTTTTTCACCACGGAGCCTTTTTCCTTATCGATTCTGGATAAGGTTCCGTTAATGGGAGATTCCATGGGAAAGGAGGCTTTATCCGTGACGAGTTCGCAGACTTCTTGTCCTTCCTGGATTTTCTCTCCAAGTCGCACGTTCCATCTTACTAATTCGATCTTATCCGTGTCGCCTAGATCGGGAGTTATGAGTTCGAAATCTTCGGTTTTTGGTACCATCTTCCTAAAACCAGCTTGCCGAATCGGATCGGCTCGCCAACGTGTACTAAATTTTCTAAGTTCCCTCCTATGGCAAACCCGAAATCTGTCCTCAAAGGGGCTGAAATCCTCCAAAATATCGAAGACCTCAAAAAGAGAAGGTTTTTTCACTTAGAGCTAAAAGGCCTAACGAAACCGACTCGGGATATTCTTTCCGAGCTTGTAAACGGACTCTTGGAAGAGATAGGAGCCAATCCTTTGGCTGCTTTTCATTTATTCAGCGGATTGATGGAAGCCCTATTAAACTCAATCAAAGGTAATATTCGTCATATCATCTTTCGAGACGAGCTCCTGAAGAAAATCGCGAATCTAGGCGATTCCCAAGAAGAAGCCGAAGAGCTTCTGGAAATCATCATGGACACTTCTCCTCTTAGGGACGCCATGCAAAGATACGTGGTTCCCGAAAAGATCAAGCGCCAGGTGCAGAATATCCTGCAACTCGAAGATAAGATTCGAGCTAAGAAGCTAATCCTAAAATCCGAAGAAAGGGAATTCTTATCCGATATCCGCTTTAAGCTTAAGAAGAATAGGATGAGAATCTCGGTCAAGATTCGAATCACGAACGACGAGCTGAATTTCCGGATCCGGAACGATTCTCCGATTCATAATATGGATTTCGGTAGAATAGAAGAATCTCGTGTTCGTCATAAGCAATTATTCGACCAGGGAAATTCTGCGGATTTCTTTCGTCCCGAATTCTTGGATGAGAAGGAAAGCGCCGGTTTCGGAATCGCAATGATCGACGAAGGCTATTATACCATGGGGCTGAATCCTTTGGACCTACTTACCATCACTTCCGGAAGTAGGACCACTACTGTCTACATGAGATATCCTTTAAGCGCTCTACGAGAAATGGCTTTTTAATACTCTCTTACGGACATCAGACCGACCTTGTGACCGACCGGTCCCTTTAATGATTTATGCGGAGTATAAATCATTAAAGGGCTGAATTTTTGGATTCGGCTTCCTTCGATATAAGACTCGCATCCGCTCGTCTCAGTAAAGGAACCGTAATCTTCACAAGATTTGCATCCGCTTGCCTCATTCGATTGAAATATCTTTTATTTTTTTCGAATATACGACGTAGGTCGAAGTGAGGTAATCCTGCGGCATTTGTTTTCGTTTCCCGATGAAAGCGATCCAGAAAAATATCCATAGGGCAAATTTAAGCCAAGATCGCAAACAGCAATTTACCAAAGTTAATTTTGAACCCGATGCCGAGACCACTCTTAGACCTGCAAGATAATGGCCAGGGGTGGCTCCGAAAAAATAAACGAATAGAGCGTCATAGAGATAAAGAGGAAGTAATAGTAGCGCCTGTAGAAATTGCGATTCGGCTTCAAATAATGTTATCAATCGAGCGCACGCAAACAGTAGAAGCAGTAGAAATATCGTATCGAATTGAAATGCGAGATAACGACGTAATAAGGAAGCCGATATCTGTCCGAAATCTTTTTTGTCCGGAATGAGATTCTCTTTTTCCTCTTTTTTGATGAACGGCAAGTAGCCTTTCTTTACAAGGAATCTTGTTAGTAGAAAAGAGAAGGATAACTCGATCAAAGATAATAATGTCATTCTAACACTTTCCAAATCTCGATCCGAAAGCTCATGGCCGATATACATTTCTATGATCAGCGTGCTGAAAATGGAAAGTAGGATCAGGATTAAGAAAAATGTTATAAATGAAACGAGATATCTCAAAAACTGCTATCCCTATGATTTTGTAAGTTTTTGACTTACCGAGACTAAACTATAGAATATAACGACTCAGGTCCTTATCTTCTACGATTCCCTTCAGTTTGGATTCCACGGTTTTTTGATCGATCTTGAGGGATCTTTGGTTCTCGGGTAGATCCGGTCCTTCGAAACTCACATCTTCCAAGAGTCTTTCCATGATGGTGTTGAGTCTTCTTGCTCCGATATTCTCGTGCTTCTCGTTCATCTCGTAGGCGATTTTTGCGATTTCCCGGATTCCGTCGGAAGTGAATTCCACCTGGATCCCGTCCGTTGCGAGAAGTGCCTGGTATTGTTTGACTAGAGAGGATCTAGGGGCTGTGAGAATTTTCTCAAAATCGTCCATGGACAATTTTTCCAGTTCCACTCGGATCGGAAAACGTCCCTGCAACTCGGGGATTAAATCCGAAGGTTTGGACATATGGAATGCACCCGCAGCGATGAATAGAATATGATCCGTTACGATGGGGCCGATCTTCGTGTTTACGGTCGCGCCTTCTACGATAGGCAATAGATCTCTTTGGACCCCTTCTCTGGAAACGTCTGCCCCCGCTCTTCCTTCCTTACTCGCAATCTTATCGATTTCATCTAGGAATACGATGCCCATCTCTTCCACTCTCTTCTGGGCTTCCCTTTGCAATTTGTCCGGATCTAGAAGTTTTTCCGCTTCGGATTCTTCCAGAACCTTTAAGGCTTCTTGGATCGGGAGTTTTCTCTTCTTCTGCTTTTTGGGCATGAGATCACCTAGTACGTTTTGGATATGATTATCCAAATCCTCCATGTTTCCCGCACCGAATACTTGCAGCATGGGCAAACCTTGGGGACCTGCCTGTGGGAGATCCAACTCTACGATCTGGTCGTCCAATTTTCCCGACTTTAGTTTCTTTCGCATGGTTTCTCTGGTTTCTAAGAAACGTTTTTCTCTCTCATCTTCGTCGACGTTCGTAGAGAAGCCTATGGAAGGAGGATGAGGATCCGCAATGGAAGTCGTCTTAGAAGGAAAAGGCAATAGTATATCTAATAACGCCTCTTCGGCTCTTTCTTTGGCCTTGCCTTCCACCTCTTTTCGGAATTCCTGCTTTACTAGATTCAGGGAAACCATAGCCAGATCTCGGATGATGCTTTCCACATCCCGACCCACATAACCCACTTCGGTGAATTTGGTACTTTCCACTTTTAGGAAAGGAGCCCCGCAAAGTTTGGAGAGTCTTCTGGCGATTTCGGTTTTTCCCACTCCGGTGGGTCCGATCATGATGATATTTTTAGGATAGATTTCTTCTCTGAGTTCCGGATCGAGTTTTCTTCTTCGAGTACGGTTTCTAAGCGCGACGGCAACGGCCCGTTTCGCATTCTTCTGCCCGATGATATGCTCGTCTAACTTGGATACGATTTGTCTAGGAGTGAGCTCGTCGTCTCCTATTTTGGATTCTTCTTTTTCGGACGGGATCGGGAAGAGATCGCTCATGGGGTGATTTCCTCCACGATGATATTATGATTCGTATAAATACAGATATCGGCGGCGATATCCATGGCTTGTTTGACGATTTCGGAAGGTTCTAATTGGGTGTGGTGGAATAAGGCCCTAGCTGCAGAAAGAGCGTAATTTCCGCCGGATCCGATGGCAAGAATTCCGTCGTCCGGAGAAATCACGTCCCCGGTTCCGGAAACTAGAAAAGATTCGTCCTTATCTGCGACTATGAGCATTGCTTCCAGTCTTCGGAGCATGCGGTCCGTTCTCCATTCTCTTGCCAATTCGACCGCGCTACGAGAAAGACTGCCTCCGAATTCGTGTACTTTTTTTTCGAATAGTTCGAATAGAGTGAATGCGTCCGCAGCGGAACCCGCGAATCCGGAAACGATCCGGTCATTGTATAATTTACGTACCTTACGCGCGTTATTTTTCATTACGGTGTTTCCGAAGGAGACTTGTCCGTCTCCCGCAATGGCCACCTTGCCGTTTCTGCGAACGCAGAGAATCGTAGTCGCGTGGATTTTACTTGGATTTATCGAGTCTTGCATGCGGGTGAGCCTTTCGGTAGACCTCTTTTATCTTTTCCTTGCTTACGCTCAGATACACCTGGGTGGTGGAAAGAGAGGAATGGCCCAAAAGCTCCTGGACGGCACGAATATCCGCGCCTGCGTCGAGTAGATCCGTTGCGAACGTGTGACGGAATTTATGGGGAGTAATGGGTTTGTCCCATCCCATCCGCTTTCTTCTCTCGTTCAAGATATAACGGACCCCTCTCGTCGTCAGTTTATTTCCCTTTTGATTCAGAAAAATTTCATCGCATTTCGGGCGGAAGCGAGGTCTGGATTCCAGATACTCTTTTAAGCAATCTACGGCTTCTTTTCCCAGGTATACGAACCTTTCTTTTCTACGCTTACCCATTACTTTTAAGATCGTATGGTCGGCGGATAATTGAGTCAGACTTGCATCCACTAATTCGAATACTCGAAGTCCTGTGGAATACAATACCTCTATAATCGCTTTGTCTCTTAGGTTTAGGATTTCGGATGCGTTTTCGTTTTCGAAATCCAGTATGCTTTCCGTTTCCTCTATTCTGAAATTCTTAGGGACCTGCTTTCTGGTTTTAGGGAAGCTAACGGAAAGGATCGGATTTCCCGGAACCAGATTGTCTTTTAAGAGAACCTTGTAGAAGGTGCGAAGACTCGAAAGTTTACGGCTCTGGGTTCTTCTGTCGAGTCCTTGGTTTTGGGATAGATATGCGAAATAAGAACGAACGTCGACGGATTCTAATTCGTAGATTTGGATCTGTTCCTTTTGGCAGAATTCGAAGAATGATTTTAAATCCAGAAGATACGCATTGAGTGTGTTCTGGGTATAATTCTTTTCCACCCGCAGGTATTCGTAGAACCGGTTCGCTGCGTAATTTAAGGTCTCCGATTCGAAGGTCGGAATCTTGACGGCGTATTCGCTCAAACTGGTGTCTCCGAAAGCAATTCTCCCGATTCGGCAAAGGCTTTCGGGATACTTTACTTATCGGAGGCTTTCGAAAAAAGGATCTCTCTTTCCCGGACCCAATCCGAGATTTTTTGTTTAGCCGCAAGGAAGAGTTCCGGCATCTGTTCCATCTCCTCTTTACGGAAATTGGATAGAACATGTCCCGAGGTGAGAGCGCTATCACCCGGTTTTCCCACTCCGAAACGAAGGCGGAAGAAATCGGGGGAACCTAATTTTTCGATGATGTCTTTAAGTCCGTTATGGCCCCCGTGTCCCCCGCTTTGCTTGAATTTGAGTTTGGAGAATGGGAAGTCGACTTCGTCGTGAATGACTAAAATGTTTTCCGGAGGGATTCCGTTTTTTCTAGCGAGTTCTGCGACGGCTCTCCCCGAAAGATTCATATATTCCAAGGGCTTTAGAAAATGGAATGTGATTCCATTGCGATCTATTTTTCCTTTTGATTCCTTGGTGGAAGAAGAATAGGATACGTCCCAATCCTTAGCCAGATCGTCCAGGAGAAGGAAACCCACATTATGCCTGTTCTTTTCGTACTGGCGGCCCGGATTTCCAAGGCCCACTAATAATAATTTCAGTTGTGCCATTTTTGGAGAACTAGGTTCAGCATTTTTTCAGTAGCGAGGACCGCAGCGATGGTTTGATCGCAATGCACGCCGATGGTTTTGAAGTTCTCTTCTTCGTGATTTTCCTGGGTCTTATTCCAGGTGATCATGGTCTCCACAAGTGCGTCGGTCTTTCCTCCGGGAGGAATCCTCACCTCGTAGTCCACGAGCCTAGGAATGGTGAATCCTGCTTGGGAGCCGATGCTTGAGAGAGCCACCATGAAGGCGTCGTAGCCTCCGTCCCCTTCTCCTTCTGCGGAGAATTTTTTGCCCTTCCATTCCAATTCCACGATTGCCTTAGGACGGATTCCTAGTCCGGAATCGATTTTGCAACCTACGATTTTCAGAGCCTGTTCCGTTGCCGCTCCGGAAACGTCCGCGATCAAAAAGGGAAGATCCTCGGGGGTGATGGTTTTGTTTTGGTCTCCCATCTCTATGACCTTTTCCAAAACCTTTCTCTCTATCTCGGGAGAAAGAACCATCCCGAGTTGCTTCAGGTTTTCCGATATACTCGCTTTTCCTGCGAGTTTACCCAGAGCGTAACTTCTCTTTCTTCCGAAACGTTCCGGAAGAATGGGATTTGCGTATAGATTTCCTTTTTTATCACCGTCGGCATGAACACCCGCAGTTTGAGTGAATACGTCTTCGCCCACAACCGGACGATTGGCTGAGATTCTTTTTCCGCTGAATGTCTCTACTAAGCGGCTTGCTTCCGTAATGCATTTCTCATCCACAAGAGTTCGGATGCCGGCTTTATCGTGTAGCGCGGTTACCACGGCCTCCAACGGAGAATTACCGGCTCTTTCTCCCAATCCATTTACGCTAACGTGAACACCTTTTGCTCCCGCTTTGACCGCAAAAATGCAATTGGCTACGGAAAGATCGTAATCATTATGACCGTGGAATTCGAAATGAGCTCCGGGATGTCTTTTTACGAGAGTGTTGACTCCTTCGAAAGTTTCGTCGGGAGAAAGAACTCCTAATGTGTCCGGTAGGAATATTTTTCCCACTGGCTCTTTGGAAAGATGATCCACGAAATCCAATACATAGTCTTTGCTATTCAGATAACCGTTGGACCAATCTTCCAGATAGATATTTACGTTTAAGCCGTTCTTTTTGGCGTAATGAATCGTTTCCGATACTTCCGCAAAATGCTCCGATGGAGTTTTCTTAAGCTGCCCCTCCAAATGTTTGAGGGAGCCTTTGGTAAGAAGATTCAAAGTTCTTGCACCCGCGGCAAGGATCCAATCCACGCTGCGATTGGAGTCCACGAAACCTAGAATTTCGATTCGATCTCCTACGTTTTCGGAGTCCGCCCATTCCATGATTTTACGTACGCTTTCCAATTCTCCCTGGGAAACTCGGGCCGAGGCGATTTCGACCCGATCCACTTTCAGATTTTGGAGTAGGAATTTAGCTATATTCAATTTTTCCGAAGCGGAGAAACTCACACCTCGGGTTTGCTCCCCGTCCCGGAGAGTTACGTCGAGTATCTGGATGGCTTTTCTCTGTTCCGTCGTCATTTTAAGTATTTCTTTAAGTCCGCAGCCGAGGGTCCCATGATTTCTATGAGAGTCGATCCTGGGTTTCCTATATTCAGACCGGCATCTTCCAGGATTTTCAGAAAAGAATTGGCTCCGATATAATCCTCGGTCATTTTTCTAAGAACCCCCTCTCCTATGCCGTGAATCACCTCGACCAGGGTCTCTCCTTTTAGGAAAGCGTCCTGAATTTCACGGTCCAGAATGCGATAGGCCTCTTCGTAGCGTAGTTTGCGGATATAGATCCTTCTTGGACCTTTCTTAGAACCGCTAGAATCTCTCCCCCTCGGCATCCTAGATACCATCCTAGACGGATGCTTCGGGGCGAAAACAAAGAAATTCGATTTTTGCTTTCCCTTTAGGGACCCCGTGTTAGAGTTTTCCTTTCCCAAATTTTGAAAAAGGATCCCGGAAGAGTTGTGACAGAAGAAGCGGAGCGCAAGGTTTCTAGGAACACAGAAAAACGCAGGGCTGCCATTTGCGGCGGAACCCTGGGTAGAGAAAATCGTTACTATATCCGAGGCCAGGTTGTGGATATAGGAATCACCGAAGAGATGACGGATCCTTCCAAGTGGAATCTTCTTACGGGCTTGTATGAGGGGCAGGAAAAGGAGATCACCCCTTTTCTGGATTACTCCTTGGAATCGGTTCGGAAGCCGATCCTACTTGCAGAGATCCTGGACGAGTCCGGAAAGGTACTACATACTTCCCCCGAGATCCGAGGCGATGAAAGCGGTTTTTTCTTTCATGAATTCACCTTTCCTCTCAAGCCGGGAAATTATCTATTTCATATTCATTTTTTGAAGCCGGATTCTTACAGGCAGTTCGGAAAAGATTTAGCGTATCTGAACACTCCCGGAAAGCACGAGCTTGTCACGGATAGTTTGATCGGTAAAGGAGCTCTTCGTATTCTTTCCGAAGAATACGAAGGTTGGGTGACGACTTCCGATATTGACCAAACCTATCTTGCCACAGATATCCATTCCAATAAGGGAAAGATTTCCACATTATTCGAAACGCCAGAGCAGAAATTGCCCTTACCCGGCATGCCTGCCTTGGTACACGAACTCAGGGATAGCACGGAGGATTCTCCTCTTTGTTTTATTTCCGCGAGTCCCCATTTCTTCCGCAGAACCCTTCTCTCCACGTTTCGTCTGCAAGGAATCAAAACGGAATCCCTCCATCTAAAGTATCTGGAAGGAACCATCAAAGGGATGGTGGATAAGTTTTGGGACACACTCTCTCATCCCACAAGATTTCTAACCGACGGACTTTGGGGAGCCTTGGAAAGAGTTCGAAAATTTGCGGGCTCTTCTTTTCAGAGTCTATTCGACCAATTGGCTTATAAACTTACCATTCTACTTCGGGATAGAATTTATCTTCCCACAGGTTCGAAAGAGATTCTCCTCGGGGACAATTCGGAGAGTGATTATCTTATCTTTCTACTTTACCAATTCATTCTTACGGGGGCTCTCCAAGGAAAAGAATTGGAGGATTTTCTATACAGATTGAATTTTTTGGGAAGAGACGCAATCACTAGAGACAACGCCAAATTGATCCGGGAACTTGCGGAAGAAAATCGTAGGATCCACGGGGATTTGAATCCTGTGGAGCTCGTACTCGTGAACAAAGCCCAATTGGGGCCTTCTTCGGAAGAAATGAAATGGAATGTGCAGAGCGCTCTTCCTCACGGTCTAGATCCTTGGAAAACGGAAGGGATTCGTCCTTATATTCCCACCGAAGGTGCTTTGGGATTTGCGCTTGTCATGGTGGAAAAAGGAATCCTAGACTTATCCTCCGTTCTTAAAATCGCAGGAGAAATGACCGGCCAGTGGTTCGAAGGAAAAGTGATAGAACCCGATCTGCTTCTGGAGTTAGCGAAGAATTTGGAATTGCCTAAGGATGTAAATTCCGTTCATAAGAAATTCGTTAAAACTCTGGAAGAGGTCTTGAAGGTCTAAGCCTCTTTCTTTTTTCGAAATTTCTTATATAGTACAAACGAGACAGTAGCTACGACGAATACGGTCAGAAAGATTCGGTTGTACAAGGATAGAAATTCTAGAAGTTTTTCCCAATGGCTTCCTAAATAAAATCCTCCGTAGATGAGGATACCGCACCAGAGAAAAACGGCTAGGGAAAAATAAGAGAAGAATAATCCGGGATGGATGTCCACCATTCCGGCCACGATGGATACGAAGAATCGGATCCCTGCCGAAAAACGGGAAAAAATGATGACGAGTACGCTGTTTCGGGAAAACCAATCCAAGGTTTTTTGAATGGAGTCCTCGTTATAGAGCTCCGATTTAAAGGGGAAATCTTTGTTCTTTAGCCATTCCAACAATTTGTGGCCGAAGGAATACATGATCCAGGCCCCGGCCAGATTTCCGAATAAGGTGCTCGTGGCCAATTCCCAGAAACCGATCCCTCCCCTTGCGAGCAAGAATCCGCCGAAAGCGGTGACCGTATCTCCCGGCCAGGGAGGAAAAACGTTTTCGGTAAGATTGGAAAAGGCGAAAAAAATCCAGACGAGAAAGGAGGGCAAACCGGCGACCCAATCCAAAAGATTCTGGAAGTATGAATCGAATCCGGGCAACTGCATCTAGAAAAGGATTGTCAAGCTGGGACTCGTGGATTCAACTAAATTTCGTGGAATCCCAAAGAATCTTGAAATTGCGATCTCTCCTGTTTTTATCCTTCGTTCTAATCCTTTCCCCCTCTCTTTTTTCCCAGGAGCAAACGATTCCGGAATTACCCGTGCAGGACCCGGTCAAACCTTCCCTATCCAAGGAAGAGCCTAGAATCTTTCGTTACAATCGTCTTACTTTACAGGAAAATCCGCTTCGGATTCCGAGTGCGATTCCCAGAGATTTCGTATTAAAAGATTCTCAACTATTATACTCCACCGAGTTGAAATCGGAGAGACTCCTTGAGACAAGGGAATCCATTCTCATCCTGAAAAACGCCAACTCCAAGAAATTCGTGGAAGGATATTACGAGGCCTTGATTTCCTTATTGGGGCATAAGATCCTTCAAAGCCAGAAGACGGATAAAAAAAGCCTGTATCTGGTGGAAGTATTCAATCGAAAAACCATCGCGATCTCCATTCTTCCGGGAGAAGAAGGTACTACCGTGAAATTATTCCAAAGATCCTCGGGTGGATTTTGATGTCGCCCCGGGACGGAATGGAGACCAATCGCAAGGTCTTTAACGTATTTCTGGCCTTTTTTTGTATCGGAGTCGGAGGCCTACTCTTCGTCGTCCTAAGGCCCTATTTTTATTCCGCTCTTGTGGCCTTGATTTTGTATATCGCCACTAGAAAGCAATACAAGCAGTTGCGGAGAATGATCGGTCCTAGATTCGAGGCTCTTGCTCCTTGGATCATGATCGGATCCGTATGTATGATCGTTCTACTTCCCTCTTATTTCATGATTCGCACTCTGATCGAGGAGTCCCTTTCCATTCTTTTCAAGATCAGAATTTCCCTTTCCGAGGACAGGATCATAGATACTCTGATGAGTCTGAATATTCTGACGGATCTGGTCACGGATAATCCTTTCTTTTGGGTCAAGGTCCCCGAGATCTATGCGGATTTTGCCAAGAATTATATCGATATTCTGAACCTGGACAGCTTATACGCGGTTTTGAGTAACGCTTCCACTTTTATCCTAGGTTCCATCGATCTGCCTGCCGGAATTCTCATGAATCTATTCTTTTCCCTTCTTCTTCTTTTCTTTTTCTACCAGGACGGAAGAAAGATTGAAAGATTCATTTTGGACAATCTTCCTTTTTCCACCGAGGTGGAGGAACAAGTGGGCCGTAAAATCGCTTCCGCGGTCCAGACCGTATTTAAAGGAAATCTAATCGTATCCATTCTGCAAGGGGTCGGGGTTTATATACTCCTATTATTTGCTAAAATTTCGAACCCGTTTTTGTACGCTAGTATTGCGGCATTCTTCTCCCTGATTCCCGTGATAGGAACCTCGGTGGTTTGGCTTCCGATCGGACTCTATTTGATGTTCATAGAGAATAATATCCTGGGCGCGAGTTTGTTTATGGCCTCTGGGCTCGCTCTTTATATCGTATTGGAGAATGTGGTAAAACCGAAAATGTTGGATAAGAAGCTTAGGATTCACCCCCTTCTTATTTTTCTCTCCCTGATCGGAGGGATCCAGGAATTCGGAATCATGGGACTGGTTCTAGGTCCGGTCACTGTGACTATGGTAGTGATCCTCTGGGATTTCTGGAAATTATACCGCAAAGATTTTTTCGCCAACTAAGTAGATGGAAGAAACCAAACCGCTCACAGTTTCGGAAGTCAATGCGATCATTAAGCAATTATTAACCGGTCCGGATATACTCCGTAATATCTGGGTACAGGGAGAAGTTTCTAATTATTCCAAGTCCCACCAGGGGCATATCTATTTCAATCTAAAGGATGCTAAATCCTTAGTCGCTTGTACATTCTTCTCTTATAGTAACGGAAAATACAAAGGAAAGCCTATAGAGAACGGAATGGAGATCAAGGCCTTCGGAGCCATTTCCGTTTACGAACCTAGGGGACAGTATAATCTGAATGTCTCCCGAGTGGAGGAATTAGGCCAGGGCGACCTTCTACTCAAAGTGGAAGAGCTGAAACGAAAGTTAGCCGCACAAGGCGTTTTCGATCCGGATAGAAAGAGGAAACTCCCCGCTTTTCCTTGGAGAATAGGAGTCGCGACTTCTCCTACAGGGGCCGCCATAGAGGATATCATCCGCATTTCTAAACAAAGATTTCCGAATCTGGATATTCTTATCTCTCCCTGCCTAGTGCAAGGAGACGGTGCTCCCGAATCCATAGTGGGTGCGATCCGCGAATTGAACGACCCGAAATGGGACGTGGATCTGATCATAGCAGGAAGAGGAGGAGGAAGCTATGAGGATCTCATGGCGTTTAACGACGAAAAGGTGGTGATCGCGTTCGCCGAATCCAGAGTTCCCATCATTTCCGCAGTGGGACACCAGATAGATTCAGTGCTCTCCGATTTGGCCGCGGACCATTTTGCACCTACTCCTACCGCCGCCGCAGAGATGGCGGTACCCGAAATGGAAATCATAGAATCCGAATTGACCGAATTCGAAATCCGACTCAAGACCGCATTGAAAAACCAAGCAAGCAATCTGAAAGAGAGACTTAGGATTCTGCTCGGGAAACGATCCTTTCAGGATCCCAAGTCTTTATTAAGCGATAAGATGCAAAGGTTAGACGAGCTAACCTCGAGAATCCACCTGCTCGGAAAGAATAATCTTATGACTTCCGCAAACAGATTCACTCCTATCTCCGCAGGACTTTTGCCGGCGTTCAAGACCCAACTCGAACGAAAGAGAAAGGAATTCGAACTTCTGGCGGGAAAGGTGGAAGGATATTCTCCTTTGGGAACTTTAAAGCGGGGATACTCCGTTGTCAGAAAGAAAGGAAAAAAAGTCGTTACATCTCCGAACCAGTTGGAGATAGAGGAAGAACTAGAGGTCATTTTGGCCGAGGGACGGATCCGGGTTTTAAACCAAGGTGAAATAAAATGAGTAAAAAGACTGAAATAAGTTTCGAACAAGCCCTGGCCGAATTGGAGCAGATCGCCGAGAAATTGGAAAGAGGGCAACTCACTTTGGAAGAGTCCATTAAGTCCTACGAGAGAGGAATGGAACTCCGAGCCCTTTGCCAGGCAATCCTTGCGGAAGCGGAAGGAAAGATAGAATACTTGGCTAAAGCCGGATCGGGGGAGACGCAAAAGAAGACTGCAAGTCCTAAGTCGGAATCCTCTTCTCGCGCGGCGACTCCTCCTAGTAATGACGACGAATTATTTTAAAAGAAATGCTTTCGGATATACCAGTAGAATATTCCGAGCGCAAAGGCCCAGATAGTAACCGTAATAGCCTTAGAGTTCAAAAGCCGATTCCACTCTTGACCGTTAGATCCGCTTCGAACATAGACTCCTATTAATCCTAAAATTGCGATGGGGATTCCGAAAGGATGGTAATTCCAAGAACTGGAAAAATCTCCCCGGAAAAAACAAACCACCGCCCTACCCAATCCGCAACCGGGACAGTCCCATCCTGTTAAATGTTTCCACCAGCAGATCGTAAACCAATGTTCGGACTCCGTATCCAAAGGGACGATGCGGGATAGAATCACACAAAACGTTAGAACGATCCCGAATAAGAACAAGGCTTGGATGCGAAAAAAAGAGAACGGAACAACCGAGCCGAATGAGGGCTCGGTTTCCGATTGAGGATAGGATTTACGCTGATTTTGCAGCGGGTCCCACATACTTAGCGTCTGAGAAAGCGAGTAGCGGATATCCGATACCGAAGATTATGAGAATTCCATAACCTGCGGATTTTCCGAAGGATTTAGCTAAGTCGATCGCATTCAGGATCAAAACGACTAAACCGACGCAAGGAATAAAATACAGGATGACCCACCAAGTCGGTCTTCCGATGATTTCCAATAGCACGATAAGGTTATAGATAGGAACGATGGCTGCCCATCCGGGTTTGCCCGCCTTTTCGTAGAGTTTCCAAGCGGAAACTATGAAAAGAACGATCACCGCTAAATAAATTATTATCCCGATTAAACTGCCGATGCCTGAACCAGAAGTTTCTTCCATTAATTTTTGCTCCTAAATGAAGAATCTGGGAAAGTTTAATGATCGGACAAGGAATGCAAGAAGAAAATTCCGGAAACTTTTAATTTACTAAGCGGTTTTATAACCCGAATGGGAGATATTCTATTGCACGTTGAGCGTAAAGGAGCCGGCGTCCGTGACCGGAACCACGATACAACGTTTTGCGTTGAGGCTCGTGCTGACGGAGGATACGGAATCCACCCCGATATTCTCGCTGCGGAATTCGACTAAACTGAAATCGGTAGGAATCAGCAAGGCACCCTCGTCTCCGATCCACAGGTCTCCTTCTCCCGAGGTAAAACTTAGGCTGAAAGTATTACTAGCTCCGGTTCCGGTAAACAGATAGAAATAATAATAATAGCTCGCTCCGGTGAAAACAGTGGATCCTCCTACGGAAATCGTTGGCACCGCAGAGTCGGTGCAGCCTCCGGTAGGAACCGGAGTGAAGCTTGCCCCGTAAGCGGAATAAAGAAGAGTCGCCGCGGTATCGTCCGTAGAGCTCGTGTCTCCGTTCGAGCAACCCAAGAAAAATACGAATAATAGGAAGGCGACTGCTGTCTTTCGGTTCAAGGAATGTCTCCGGATTCTTTGATCTATTATGACCGTGCGTTTCTCCATTCGTTCCCATGCTAGGATCTCATTCTTCCTAAGAATGGAAGAGTAAAAAATGGAACGTTTTCTACGATACTCGGACCGTTCCAACAGGGCTACATGCATCGCATTAATGCCTTCCCTCTCTCGTTCTTTTTCTGATTGACCCTAGTCTTTTTCGACTCCAAATTCGATAGTTGCGACTGTATATGCGCAAGCTACTCCAAAAGTTTTTCGGACTCAATTATCGTTTTGCGCTGAGGCAATATAGAAAGGCAAAAATACTTTCTTCCGTAAATTTTGCTCCTACATTCACCCGTATTGCGTATCTGGAAATACTCACCGTTCTTAGATACGTTTATCTGGTTTTACCGGTCATCATTCTTCCTTTCGCAACCTACGATTTCGTGGACGCTTTTCATGGGGCTAAGGATAATTCCTTTGTTTTCTTCGACCTGATCTTCTATTGCACATTCATAGTGATGAATGTGCTTTTGAATTCTGGGCGTTTGCATAGGGCCGAATTGAATCGCATCAAATTTATCTCCAGACTCGGAGTGATTCTACTCTCATTGACCGGGACCTGTATCACGGTGGTAGTTTTTCCCAGACTCCCGGAAATCTCCCTCTTCTCCGCCGCGATGTTCAGTGTGGCGATCCTATTTCGTTTTCCGGATAATACCAAATATTCTATATATGCGATCAATTACGCCATTCTATACTCGTTCATTTATTATAGCGGGAACAGAGAACCCGTTCTAATACAGAATCCGTTAGTCACTTTTTTTCTAATCCTGATTTTCGACCGGGTGTCGTTTTTGACACTTGCGAATACCTATCTCAAGACCCAAAGGATACTTTTGCTAAATCAAAGACTCAGGGAGGAGGATATAAATAAGAGAGATATGATCAGTATCGCGGTACACGATTTGAAGAGCCCTCTTTCCGGGATCATGAGCATCAGTACCATTCTTCGTAAGAGTCTAAAGTCGTTTTCGGATAAGGAAAAGAAGGAGATCCTTTCGGACATAGAGAGTTCTTCCCGAAATATTCTAGGTCACGTGGACGATCTGGTGGAAATCGCAGCTTCCGGCTTCGAAAATATAAAGGCGCATTACGAAACTTTCGATATCGTCTCTTATATTCGCTCCACAGTACAGAACTTCAATTACCAGGCTTCCCTGAAGGGGATAGAGTTTCATACATTCTCTGAGACGAACGAGTTAAAGGTGTATTCGGATCGAAAAGCCGTGGCTAGGATTTTGGACAATTTGGTTTCGAATGCGGTGAAATATTCTCCCAAAGGGGGTTCCATTTTTATACGCACTCGACACGTGAAGGAGTCGGGAGATTTTGTGGAGATTCAAATCCAAGACGAAGGAAAGGGTTTCACGGAGGCGGATAAGAAACTCGTTTTTACTAGATTGACCAGACTTTCCGCTAAGCCTACCGGAGGAGAACGTTCTACCGGTGTGGGATTGTATTCCGTCCATAGGTTGGTGGAATTATTAGGTGCTAAGATCATATTGGACAGCGAGCCCGGTCGAGGGTCCGTATTCACTCTACTTTTTCCTAAGGCAAAGATCTCAAAGAAGACTTCGAGGAAGTGAATCGTCGCGGATTTGTTTTCGCATAATAATCGGAATTTCCGATTGACCGACTATCAGCCTAATATTCTAATCTGCTGCATGGTTCGAGCGATACTTGTCGAAGACGATAAGCTAATGGCAAGGACCATCCAGCATTATTGCAAAGAAGCGTTCGGAAAGGACTTAGTTTCTCTCAAGACTTTCGATGAGCTCACTCCCGCGATCTATTGCATACAGGAAAATCCTATCGACCTTCTCCTTTTGGACATCAATCTAAAAGGGCAATCCGGTTATGAAATCCTGAAATTACCCGAAAAAGATTCCTTCTATACCATCGTAATTTCTTCGGACAAACAAAATGCCGTAAGCGCCTTCGATTTCGGCGTTTTGGATTTCGTGGCCAAGCCTTTCACAAGAGAAAGATTTTTGGCGGCTATCGATAGGATGAAAAGGGCCTCCCAAACGGATTCTCTACGCAGGAATAGTATCTCTTTGAAAAAGGACGGAATGTTGGAAGTCATCCGATTTCAGGATATTCTTTATTTGGAAGCCGCGGGAAATTTCACCGAGATCCATTTGAAGTCCGGCCGGAAAGAGCTGGTGCGTAAGACCATGGAGGCGGTTCTAGCCGAATTGAATTCGGACTTCTTCCGATCTCATAGATCCTTTATCATTAATCTTTCCGAAGTAAAAAAGATCCTACATACAAAGGGAAATAATTTCAAAGTCCAGTTGGGAGAATCCACAGAAGTTGCTTTGTCCCGGACCCGTTATAATCTACTTCGAAAGATGTTGGATTGATCTTTCTTAGAATCATTTACGAATCTCTTCCTTTATCAGAATGAAATAAAAAGGCCCGCCGTTCGGCGGGCCTAAGACAAATTTCTTTTTCCTTTTGCTTACTGGATGCTTGCGCCTCGGGTTACCGCATTCTGCCACATAGTGGTAAAGAAGTCTGCGGATCTATAGACCGGTTCTAGATCGGAGCGCTTGAGTCCTTGTTGTCTGAGATCTTCGAAGAAATCAGGCATAAGTCCTATATGAGAAGCTCCTTCCGTATTAAAGTCGAAAGTCCTGTTTCCGAATTGGTGCCTTCCTAAAGAAGGTGCTGCCGATAGGGTGGCTGCACGTCTGATGGAAGCGTCCGGAGAGAACGGATAGACGACTTGGGAAGCTGCCGGTTGGGCTATCGTAGATGTTCCTCCCGGACAGGCTCTCGTTCCGTAACGAGGACCAGGCATATGAGCGAAACCGTTGAAGTCGGTTCCTACTGCGATCCTTCCGTCATATGCAGGATCTCCGATTAGATTACGAAGATACTGGTAGGACTGAGCGAAGGTTTGACTCGTTCCACCGCAAGCGTGAGAAATATAGGTTCCGTCGGAATTTCTCCACTCCCCTACTTCATCCAGATTTCCTTGCCCAGGAATGAGTCCGATCATTCCTCCCAGATTTACGATACGTTTGAGAGCGGCTCCCGTTGGATTTGCCTCATGACGATTGGTTTTATTGGCCATATCGTAAACTCCGGTATGTCCCGTTACGATTCCCGGATAGGCTTGCTGCTCTGCGTATGTCAACGCTCCGTCTAGCGATCTCGCGGACATATGCCCTACGTCTATGATCATCCCTTTTTGCATCAAGGCTTTCATGATCTTAGGTCCGTAGGAAGTCAGCCCCGCAACGTTACAATCCTGACCGTAATGCTTACAGTCATACTTGGTTCCACTGCCTAGGATATTATAGAGTCCCGCTCCCCCGAATCCGTTGGTCTTTAAGTGGATCGGGAAAATGTATCTAAGACCCGCATCATAAAGCTGCTGAACGCCTTGAGAGATCATGGAATCCGTACAGGTGCTTGGAGTGCAATCCAGTAGATAATCCACTTCCGCTCCCAGAACCACCGCTAATTTTCCTGCCGCAATTACGCTTTGGGCCTCGGCGGGAGTTTTTACGATACGGAACCAGCCTTGTCCGGAACCGCCGCTCTGTTGGTCGATCCAGGTTTGCATATCGTAGACCGCTTGGGTTTGACGACGCAGAGTATTCATATCGTTCAGATCGTAGATCGGATCGGTTGCGATCGCTATACCTTTGATGATATCCGGAAGACCGTTGTCCGTTGCTCCGAACATATAATCTCCGTTAACGGCGAGAACTACCATGGCTCTCATTCCGCCTTCATAGGCTCTCTTAATCCATTCGTAATACATGGTTTGGTGGGTGTAGCTATTATTCGCAGGCCAGTAGGAGAAGAGAGGGTTTCCTCTATTATCGTGTTTTGCCGTGCCTAATAAGGCTCCGATGATATCGTCTTGAACGATCGCTTCCACTCTGGAGTGTCCGGCAGAATGGCCTTCGTCCGAAGCGCTAGGGCAATTCGCAAGCGCGGTCGTCGCATCTCCGAAAGGAGAACCGTGGAAAATTACGCCCCCAAAGCCTAGGTTCGCCATAGGGTGAGTATGAAGATCCACGTAGCCGGGAAGAGTTCCTGTTCTTTTCAGAGAGTCCTGCGTTCCTCGAGCGTAAGCTTGAGGTGCGGATTCACAACTGGAATCTTGTACATACCATTCTCCCCACATTCCTGTGGAGCCGGTGTTAACGCAACGATGAGGAGTAGTGTAAGTCTTACCTGCGATGGTCATAGGAAGTTGGGCACATGCCGCTTCCCAGGTGATACCTACTACGTTCCAAATGCGGGAAGAATACTTACGTTTGCCTGCGTACGTTCCGGAAGTTTGGCAACCGTCGTTTTTATGCGTCCAGTTGTACCCACCGCCGTCGTCGGTAGCGGCCCAGTTCGCTTCACAAGAATCGTCGATTAGATCGAATTCTCCCCACATATTCAAGCCGGTATTCTTACAACGACTAGGCTTTGTAAATACTTGACCGTTAATGGTTGCTCCCATATTCGCGCAGGTGGTTTCCCAACTTTGACCCGATGGGATTCCGTAAAGGATTGCCGAATATTGACGTTTTCCGGGGAAAATCGCCGTGCAACTATCCTTCTTGAATGTCCCCCAATAGGGGTCGCCGAAAACGGAAGTACTCGCTACAAAAAGCGTAACGAGAATAGCTCCGAATACGGTCCTCCTGATTGACCGATCGTTCATAATTCTCTTCTCCATATTCATGGTTTGTTGTTTGCATATTTTTTATATTCTTCGGTTACGTTTTTTAGCTTTTTTGAATATAATTCCTTTCCAGCGACGATCATTCTTCTCTTGTCGTTATCGATCTTATCCGGATACTTTTCTTCTA
Source organism: Leptospira wolffii serovar Khorat str. Khorat-H2 (assembly GCF_000306115.2). Lineage (NCBI taxonomy): Bacteria > Pseudomonadati > Spirochaetota > Leptospiria > Leptospirales > Leptospiraceae > Leptospira > Leptospira wolffii. The sequence continues at coordinate 925,022 of NZ_AKWX02000007.1, read as the reverse complement.
ATATATTAAGGAGTTCTAATTGGTCTTCCTGCAGTTTGATCTGAGCTTTGAAGTATTCGTCTATCTCCTCTTTAGTAGCCTTGCCGGAGTAGATTTTTCCGTACAAGGTGGCCCAATTTTCCCTTAGTTCGTCTTGCGCCTTTCTCTCCGCCGGATTCGTAGGAGTGGCTACCGCCAACCAATACAAATTGTCCGGAGTTTCTTTTTTTAAAAGGGAAGGAGAAACGATCCCATCCTCTTCGCTTCCTTGAGAGGACCTATTGAAGCCCAGAAAACCCGCGAATCTGGAGAATCCACCCGATATAGCACCGTTGGAAGAAGAATAGGACGATGTGTTTTGACTCGGTACGACGAAAGCAATTAGAAGAATAAGAGCTAATAAAGAAGAAACTAAAATCGCGATTTTTCGAAACGACATGCGAAGGAAGGTATAGTAATTCCATTTAGGATGCAATGATTTTGGGATGAATGATAAGCAAATTATGACGAACGGAAAAAAATACGGCTACGATTCGACTTATCCCTCAAGCTATGCTTGCGAAGAAAATTAGAAATGAATCACATTCTACATTAGAGAAAAGTAAGGTTTCTTTCGGTGAGTGAGCGTTTACTTATTCGAACCGTTGGTATGAAAAATCTTTTTGAAGGATGCGTCCCTTCTCTTTTGGTTTTTGAATTATGATTTCATTCCATATATAGCTTTTGTTTGGAATTTGTGTCTTTTTCTTTTTATCTTCCGTGAGAGATCGGATTCTTCTTTTGAGAAATCACGATCTATACCGACAAAATCGATGGTTTTTGGTGGAAAGTGACCTTCTAATTCTGCGGAAATATTGGCGGATAAGTCGGAGATGATACTTATCATTCTTCCAAACACGGGAGGGATTTCATTGGAATTCCCTCCCAAATCTTAGGCCTTCCTTCTGATTTCTTCCGAAAGAGAGTTTGCTCCTCAGATCGTAATTTAAGGATAAAATCCAAATTCTTTAAGAAATACTAAACAAATATTGGTACAGGTTGGTCTAAGGGTAACCGGAAAAATTGGTTCGAAGAAAGGATAGAAAGCGATTACCAAAAGGATGGCTCCCCCTGCAGGGCTCGAACCTGCGACCCAGTGATTAACAGTCACTTGCTCTACCGACTGAGCTAAAGGGGAGTGTTGCGGTAGCAGAATCCAGTTTTTAGAAATGAGGCAGGCTGGCAATGAAAAATCTTCGAGACATAGGTATTTTTAGAGGCTCCGAGTCGGAAGAAATTTCCAGAAAACGGAAAGGCCTTGGGAAAAAGTGTTAGGGGTTTTTGGAAAGCTAGAGTAGCGTGACATAATCCAAAAAACGCACTATATTTTGCCGGAGTTTCATTGAGGAGCATGCTATGAAGCTAAATAAACATTTCACTTCACCTGATAAGGGTTTTTCCAACGAACTGCGTTGGGTAAAACGTAATTCTAAGATATCGAATCCGGACGGATCCGTTGTTTTTGAGGCCAACGATATCCTAGTGCCGGAGCAATGGTCCCAGGTAGCGGTTGATATTCTGGCCCAGAAGTATTTTCGCCGAAAAGGAGTTCCTAAATACCTGAAAAAGGTAGAAGAGAAAGGAATTCCCGAGTGGTTACAACGCTCCGAACCGGATAAAGAGAAGCTGGAATCCTTAAAATCGGAAGATCGTTTCGGCGGAGAAACTTCCGCACAAGAGGTTTTCCATCGTCTAGCCGGTTGCTGGACTTATTGGGGATACAAATACGGATATTTCTCCGACGAAGAAAGCGCTAAGATTTTCTACGAAGAAGTCGCCTACATGCTCGCGTCTCAAATGGCGGCTCCGAATTCTCCTCAATGGTTCAATACAGGTTTAAATTGGGCTTACGGAATCGACGGTAAATCCCAAGGCCATTATTATGTAGACCCTACGACTGCAAAGCTCGTGAAATCTTCTTCAGCGTATGAACATCCCCAACCCCATGCTTGTTTCATCCAAAGCGTAGACGACGATTTGGTGAACGAAGGTGGAATCATGGACCTTTGGGTTCGTGAGGCTCGTCTGTTTAAATACGGTTCAGGAACCGGAACCAATTTCTCTAATTTGAGAGCGGAAAACGAACCTCTTTCTGGCGGAGGAAAAAGCTCCGGTTTAATGAGTTTCTTGAAAATCGGAGACCGTGCCGCAGGTGCGATCAAGTCCGGAGGAACCACTCGTAGGGCCGCTAAAATGGTCTGCTTGGATGTGGATCACCCGGATATCGATCGTTTCGTGGATTGGAAAGTGGAAGAAGAGAAGAAAGTCGCTTCTCTTGTCACCGGGTCCATGCTCAATAACAGACATTTGAATGCGATTATCAAAGCCTGCTATGAAATGGAAGGCGCGGATCGTTTCGAACCTAAAAAGAACTCCGCTCTCAAGAAAGCCATCGTAGAAGCTAAGAAGGTTCTGATTCCGGATAATTATATCAAACGGGTCATCGATCTCGCGAAGCAAGGTTATAAGGAAATTCTTTTCGAAGAATTGACCACCGACTGGCAATCCGAGGCTTACAATACCGTTTCCGGTCAGAACAGCAATAACTCCGTTCGTTTGCCTAACGAATTCATGACCGCTGTGGAGCAAGACCAGGCTTGGCATCTGTTCAACAGAACGGAAAAAGAGAAAGCGCATAAGGAGAAGAGATCTCCTAAGCCTTCTAAAACGATCCGAGCGAGAGAACTCTGGGACAGGATTTCTTACGCCGCTTGGGCTTCTGCGGATCCGGGAACCCAGTATCATACTACCATCAACGAATGGCATACTTGTCCGGAAGATGGAGCGATCAACGCCTCCAACCCTTGCTCCGAATACATGTTCTTGGATAATACAGCATGTAATTTGGCTTCTGCAAACCTGCAAAAATTCATCAATCCGGAAACTCTGGTCTTCGACGTGGAAGGTTTCCGTTATCTTTGCAGACTCTGGACCATCATTCTGGAGATTTCCGTAACCATGGCACAATTCCCTTCCCGGGAAATCGCGGAGCTTTCCTATAAATTCCGTACTCTGGGACTCGGATACGCGAACCTGGGATCCGCTCTCATGATCATGGGAATTCCTTACGATTCCAAGGAAGCGATGGCTATTACCGGTGCGATCACTTCCATCATGCACATGACTGCTTATGCTACTTCCGCGGAAATGGCGAGTGAGCTCGGACCTTTTGCCGGATACGAGAAGAATAAGAAGCATATGCTTCGAGTGATTCGTAACCATAGAAGAGCCGCATACAACGCTCCTTCCGAAGATTACGAAGGCTTAACCATTAAGCCCGTAGGAATCGACCCTGCATTCTGCCCTTCTTATATGTTAAAAGCCGCTCAGGAAGATTCCGACAAGGCCCAACAACTGGGAGAAAAACACGGATACAGAAACGCTCAAGTAACCGTGATCGCACCTACTGGAACTATCGGTCTCGTCATGGATTGCGATACTACAGGTATCGAACCCGACTTCGCCCTGGTGAAATTCAAGAAATTAGCCGGAGGCGGTTATTTCAAGATCATCAACCAATCCGTTCCTTTGGCTCTTCGCAAATTGGGATATTCTCCTTCCGAGATCGAATCCATCATCAATTATTGTAAGGGACATGCCACTCTGAACGGGGCTCCTGTGGTCAATACTCAAACCTTGAAGGAGAAGGGATTTACGAACGAGATCCTGCAGAAGGTAGAAGCTTCCCTGCCCCTCGCCTTCGATATCAATTTCGCCTTCAACAAATTCAATTTGGGCGAGGACTTCTTACAAAAGACTCTGGGAATCGCTAAGGAAACCTACGATTCTTTCACATTCAATCTTTTGGAATACCTGGGATTCTCCAAAGAGGATATCAATAAGGCCAACGACTATGTTTGCGGAACGATGACTATCGAGAACGCTCCTTATCTGAAAGAGAAGGATTATCCGGTATTCGATTGCGCGAACAAGTGCGGAAAATACGGTAAACGTTATCTTTCCTACGAATCCCATATCCGTACGATGGCGGCGGCTCAGCCTTTCATCAGCGGTGCGATTTCCAAAACGATCAACCTTCCGGAAGACGCTACCGTAGAAGATATCAAAAACGCTTACTATATCTCTTGGAAGATGATGGTAAAAGCGAACGCTCTTTATCGCGACGGATCCAAACTCTCTCAACCTTTAAATTCCGTTCTGGAACTCTTGAATGGAATCGAACTGGAAGAGCAGGAAGAAATCACGGAAGCGGCCGTCTCTAAAGATCCGGCTCAGTTCGCCGAGAAGATCGTTTACAAATACATCTCTCATAGACGCAAACTTCCGAACCGACGCGCGGGTTATACCCAAAAAGCGGTGGTCGGCGGTCATAAGGTATATCTTCGCACAGGAGAATACGAAGACGGCCAAATCGGAGAAATCTTCGTGGATATGCATAAAGAAGGAGCCGCATTCAGAAGTTTGATGAACGCTTTTGCGATCTCCGTATCTCTCGGATTGCAGCACGGAGTTCCTCTGGAAGAATTCGTAGACGCTTTCACTTTCTTCAAGTTCGAGCCGAACGGAATCGTGACCGGAAACAAACATATCAAGATGAGTACTTCCGTAATCGATTTCATCTTCCGAGAATTGGCAATCACTTACTTGGGACGTTACGATCTGGGCCAGGTGGCTCCGGAAGATTTAAGAGGAGACGAGATCGGATCCAGAAAATCCTCCGAATCCATCCAGAACAAACCTTCCTCTGCGGCGGTTTCTTCCCCTTCTCCTTCTTCGGTCGTGGAAACTCCTCGTTCCGAACCGGAAACTATTTCCTATTCACAAATGATTAAGGAAAAACCGGCTTCCGGAGTGGCTCTCATGGAAGAGATTAAAATGGCCAGGATCAAAGGTTATACCGGAGATTCCTGCACCGAATGCGGTTCCTTCGAAATGGTTCGTAACGGATCTTGCTTGAAGTGTATGTCTTGCGGTGCGACTACCGGTTGTTCCTGATAAAAATTTAGAAAGTTGATACTTTCTAAAGAAAAAGCCTCGGTCGGATTTTCCGCCGGGGCTTTTTTATTTCTTAAAATCCGGTTTTAATGGGCTAGTTTTTAAATTAAATTCTAAGAAGCTTTCGGGTGACGACTAATAAAATAGCGGAAGATGTCATATAGGAGAGAAAGAGTCCGGTGCCATAAAGGTAGAAATGTACAAATAATCCCCCGATACCTCCCTCATCGTTAAAATAGAAACTATAGTAAGTCTTTAAAATCAGGGAGAATATTACGGAAAAAAGCATGATAATCGAATTCAACAGAAATCCGATATAGGCTGCGGCAATCTTTCCGTCCTCCCATAATTGAAGCAGTCTCTCCGCATAAAGTCCCCAAAGAAAACAATATACGAACGTAAAAAGAAAGCAGAAAGAAGCAAAAAAAAGAATGCTATAATAAATCCGATTCGGAAATCCATAAAGTATTCCCGAGAAGTAATGTGAGAACGGAAAGAAGACGAGAATGAATATGAAGGGAGAATGGACTATGAAACCGACGATGGCGATCAGTAAGGCTTTCGGAAAAGTCGAAGCTTTTACGTCGACAACCGGAGCCGGCTTACTCTTCTTTTTCATATAAAACGAATTTTTGGTTTATGAAAGTGGAATGTAAGTCCTAAGGAACCGGACCGCCTACGGGAGGTCCGTTGATACCCGGGATCTTTACCTCCGGCTTTTGCACAAAACCGGAAATAGGAACGCATTTTTCGTTTCCGTTCTTTTCTAGAAGCGCCAGCATACCCACTATATCTTCTCTTTCGGTCGCGAAATCCCTTTCGGGTTCGAAACAAACCCGGATATTCAATTGGGAACTTCCGAAATTTTCCGAGAGACGCATGTTTCCATGGATGTCCAGTCTACCTATGGACGTATCGATCAGGAATTCTTCGAACTCCAGATTTCCCTGGTCCAATTTGGATTTTAAGGAAATCTTATTTATGATAATGTTTTCCAATCTTCCCAATACCGGAAGCTCGGGCAAATTGGACAAATTTCCTTTTTTTCCTTCGGGCATTTTTAAGGAAAATGCTCCGTTGAACCTGCTGATCGGAGCTATGAGAGAATCGATTTTTACGAGGCCTTCGAGGCTCGTGATACTTCCGATCGGTTCTCCGTCGTATTCGATCTTTAAACCGTTTACTTCGAAATCTCCGTTAACTTTCTTTCTGAGAAGGGATATGAGTCCTGCGGAGACGCTTGCCTGATTCGCTTTGATACGCAAGCTAGGCCCGGATATTTCCAGGGATTTTGCGGAAACTTCTCCGAATAAAATGGATACGTTCAGCTCCCGAAAGAAGAATGCACTGGGTTGGCCTCCGGAAGAAGAACTCAATACTTGGCGTAAAATATTCTCGTACGGAAAAAGGAAGAATAGGAAGAATAGGAATGAAAATGCTCCGGTTCCGATTAGGATCAGTTTCTGCTTAAGAGTGAAACGGGGGGCGCTCTCCTCTTCGCTAGGATCTTCGGGAATATCCTCCAATTCCATCGTGAGGAATTCTTCTTCCTCGTTGGAAATGATGTCTTCCTCTTCGATTTTCTTTGCCCGAGGCATATTCTATTTTCCTGTAGCGCTATAAGCGGCGATTTTCATATTCACATCGTAAGTGTTCTTGTCTTGGTAGGGCTTATTCGTCTGAAAATATTCCACCCGGGCGTTCACTTTATTGCCTTTATCTATATCGTATAGTACAGCCATAATCGTTTCCAAAGGGACTCCCCGGAAATTGACATCGAATATGATTACCTGGTATTTTCCCTTTTTATCCACGGTTTTTACCGGGATGGGACGCATGGTGGATATACGGTCCTTGACTCCGTTATCGGAAAAGATTCGTTCCAGTTTCGCGGAGAATTGGCTTTGGTCCGTTTCTCCTCCCGAACTCTTATCGCTAAGACCTCGGAAGTAAAGATACTCTGAGATGATTTTGTCCAGCTTGACGGCTAGCCCAGGAGTATCGTTGACCCTTTCGCTCAGGTCTTGGCGCATTCTATATACTTTCTGGATGGCCAAGAAAAATAGCACGAAGACTAAAAGTCCCGCGGCTACGAGTAATAGAAGTTTTTCTCTAGGTTCTAATTTTTGCCACATAGAAAATTCTTCTCCGCTTTATTCGGATTCTCCGGCGGAGGCCGCGACCTCCATTTTTATGGTAAAAGTCACTTTATAAGTTTTTAATCCGTAATTTGAGCGGTTATTTTCCAAAGTCACCTTCTTGAACATCTGGGAATTTTCCAAGGATCTTTGGATCACTCCGATCTCCGAGATTTCGTTTACCGCACCCTGTATGGTGACGTGACCGTTATCGTAAGTAATGCTATTGAATAGGAAGGGTTGCATTCCGGGATCCGGATATTTTGTGGAGAGTTCGTACAATACATCCAGAACCGTAGGCTTAGAAAGGTAGTTTCGGTATAATTCCGTTCTATTCTTGGCCTCGTCTCTCAGTTTCTTGGCGTAATCCAAGGGGTCGCTGTCCACGGGCACATTGGATCCTATACCGCTCTTGATCTTCTCGGAAAGTATTTTATTGGCGGCGGTAAGTTTACGCTTATCGGATACGATTCCGAGAAAGAATACGCCTATGAAAAGTAGAATCGATACTGAGGCGAGAATCAGATGAGGAATAAAAACGGATAGGTCGAAGATATTCTTATTCAGCCTTTTTACATAAGGAGTCTGTAAGAAATCCACCTTAACTTTTTTGGAGGCGATGAGCTGATAAGCCATTCCGTAGCAAGTAGCATATCTATCCGGATCGGTTCCCAGGAAATCGTATCTTCTGACTTGCAGTCCCAGATCTTCCCCTAAGAAGGTTTCCAAATCCCGGATCTTACTTCCTTCTCCGGAGATATATAATACTTCGGGACGTTCCGTTTCCCCTAGGGAGAGGAAACTTCTTCTGGCCTCTTCGCCCAAGGACCTGAAAAAATCTTCGGCGATGGAAAATGCCTTTTTGATATCGGCAACTTTAAGCCTGTATTCTTTTGCGAAAAGATTTAGGCCGTCTTCCGGAGAATGAAAGGGCTCGAATTGTATGCTCGTCTTTAAAGCTTCCGCTTTTTCTTTTCCTATCTTTAAGGCCTTGGCGATTTCATCGGTTAGGACTTCTCCACCCAAGGAAAGGAAACGGGTATGTGTGATCTTGCCGTCCTTGATCACATTCAGTAGAGTATGCTTTCCGCCTATATCCAACTGAGCCACATTGGAGAACGGGATCTCCTTACCGGAATGTTTGGAAACGACGGAACCCAGGCAGACGGAATCCACATAGATTCCCCGGAACACGATGGTAGAATCCACAAAGGGAGCGGCTATGGTATCGAATTCGGAATGGTGCGCCGTATATGTGATTACGTCAGATTGCTCCTGATCGATTCTCCAAACGGAACCGAGTACTTCCACTGTTTCCATAGGAAACGGGACACGGCTTTCCACCTCGAAAGGAATCACCTCTCGAACCGCTTTTTCGGTCGTGAGGGGTATGGAGATCTCCCTCACGAAAAGTCTATCCAAAGATAAGGCGAGTAGGATAGCGCTCTCTCCTGGAAAGTAGGTGTTCAGAAAGCGAAGTATATTCGTTTCGTATTCCCTTTCCTCCATGGGAGAGATTGGCATGGTCTCCGCCCTTAATAAGGTCAGATTTCCGGCGACTCTTTGGAAGAGGGCGCCTTTAACCGAGCTAGTTCCGTAATCTAAGGCAAGAAATTTTTCGTATAAGAACATTAATCTTCTCTATAATACAGCATGATATTATTTGTTAAATCAAAAATCCCGGTGATTCTTCTTGCGATTACCTTTCCCAGTAACACGTCGGAATTTTTGTTTTTGGCGGAGTTGATGGAAACCTCACCCACTGCCGTAATTCTATATATCTCGCCCTTTGTTTTGATCCTTCCTCCCGACACGTCGGTTCCCTCTCCGGCCAATTCTTTATAAAGGGATAGACCGCCCACGGAAGGAACTTGGAATTCGGGAACCGTGTCCAGATCCTTAACCTCTTTCAGATAGCCGCCTTTTTTGATCTTAAGCTTCATAATCTGCAAGGCTGCCTGACGGGTCATAAAATCGGATAGGGACATTAAAACGAAATACGGCGCGGCATTCAAGTTGATTCTATCGTCGTAATTCCTCTGGAATGGCACGAACGCCGTCAGATTATTCGCGAGAACGAAATCCGAATCGCTCACCAGATTCTTTTCCTCGTCGGTCATGAAGTCCTTGGAGTATTTTTGGTCGTAATCGGGGGGCTTTTGGGACCCGTAAACGATTTTAGGTTCGAACCCTTTCACGGAGGTGAGTTCGGAAAGGGAATAAAGATATGAATTTTTGATTTTCCGGGGAGGGATTAATTTTTCGTAATAAGCCGCCTCGGAATTTCCCTGGTTATCGTCGTCCAACCAATCGATCAGGGGATTCAGTAATTCCCTTTTCATACCCAATCTTTCCAAGAGACGTTGGGCCATCTCCTGGTTTCGTAGATTGATATCCTTAGTATCCGTATTGTATATAGAGTTGAGATTGATTTTGCCGTCTTCGCCTTGGAGCTTATAGTAGATCATTCCCCCGCCAAGAGGAACCGGAGGCGGACTTAGTCCGATACCGGACTGGTACAATTGCTCTTCCGGAATTTTTCTCAAAGCCGCCAAGGCTCCCTGGAATCCCGCCTTGGCTAGAAGTAGAGCACGAAATCCCGCCATTTCTCCTTGAGAGATTTTATAATCGGCGATGGATCTTTCGGCGAAATCTAAAGTCGTAGCAATCGCCGCAAAACCGATGCCTGCGACGAGTAACATCACTATGGCTCCCCTTCTCCGAGAAAGCCTGGTTCCTTTCATACTCAATCCCCGTCTTCCGCTCATTTCAAAAGCATCCCCGGAAAGGCGAGTGTCTCGAATCTACGTTCCTCGTTTCCTAAATTGGCGATCAGTTCGATACGAATGAGTCGGGGAATATTCTTCGTTTCTCTGGAATCCCATTCTTCTTCCCATTTAGATCCGGTTCTGGAGAATTTGAAGGACAGATTTTTTACATTCTCCAGTAGGACGTATTCTTGGCCCCCGGAGAATGGAAACTTGTCCACGATCTCATCCTCTCTGCGTACCAACTTGTATAAGTCGGAGCCTTCCATTTTTTGTAGGAAGTATTCGACCTCTCTAACTTCGGGCAATGCGGTTTCTTCCGAGTTGGGATGTATGGCCGCAAACACGATGAAATGATCGTTCGTGCTTTCTCCAGGATGTTTTTTTCCGTCTTCGGATTTGCGATCCCTTTTACTCACGAATACCAATCTCTTTTCGGTTTGAAAATAGAATGCCATAGAAAGAGAACTGCGTATGTTTTCCACGGCTGAGATGGCTTTTTCCCGGTCCGCTCCCTCCGAGCGAATATTATCTCTTGTGACTCTTAAGATCGCCGTATAAGTTCCGAAGACCATGACAAGCAGAGAACCGAGTAAAGCCGCGACGATGGATAACTCCAAAAGAGTGAATCCGGATCTTCTGCTTCTGAATTTACGTCGACTGGAAGGAAAAGAACGCATCAGTTATTTCTCGCCTTGAAGGTCTCTACGGTGTACTGTTCTTTGACCTTATTTCCTTGGGTATCGACTCCCCCGGTGGGATATTCTATCGTTACATAAATATGATATACGGTGATGAGTCCGCCAGTAGCGGATCCTTGGTTGTTTCCCGTCCTTTTCGCGATGAAATCGTTTTGCCCGGAGTTGGATCCCCCCAACAAATCTTCCGGTTTCTTACCTTCTTTTCCGGCGAGTTTGAGTAAGTCTATATTCTCATCTTTGATGATCGTGGTGAATTTCCAGTCCTTGTATCCTGGAATATCTCCCGAACTCGTATCCGTTTGGAGTAAGGTTGCGGAATCCACCTGAGCCATCTTAATCTTGGCCAAATGAGCCGCCTCGGTTTGCAGTGCCGCAATTCTTTTCAAACGAACGCCTTCCGCTACGATCATGAGTACGTACCCTATCCAGCTTGCCGCGATTAGAAATGCGAAGGTCATTTCTATCAGAGTGAAGCCGGACCGCTTAGAGTTGGCTCGATCCGTACGTCTCATTTTGCTTGTACCAGTCCAGATTCTCTTTTGGAACGACCGCTTCGCCGTCCATGATTTCCGATTTTCCCCCGTAGCGGCGGATCACCAGAGTTCTTTTGATCTCCGGATCAGGCCCTAAATGGATATAAAAGTCTTCTGCGACCGAGAGGGGTGAGAAAGGAATGCGAACCTTGCCTTTGATATAACGATAACCTCGACCGTCCATTATATCCACGATCGAGGAGGAACTAGGGAGTTCTCTTTCTTTGAAGACCGGTTTTTCCTTCATCCCCGAATCGTCCCTTTCTATATCGATCACGGAATAGGTCTCCGTATCCACGTCAAGTTGCAGATACACGGTCTTTTGGTAGAGTCTTGCTCTTTTGTAGCAGAAAGTAACCACGTCGTGGAGAACGAAAGCCTCTTCCTGTGCTCCGGGAGTGAATAGATTAGCCACGGAAGGAATGACTAAACCTAGAATCACTCCTATGAGCATGACTACGACGCCGAGCTCGATCAGAGTGAATCCGGAACGAAGTCTAGACTTCCTACCGCGCATAGAAGATTATTTTTTAGCGAATTGAGGCGGATAATCCTCGTCTTTCAGGATGTCAAAGTCGGTGTTTTCACCCTCTCCTCCTTCCTGTCCGTCTCTTCCATAAGTGAAGATTTGGATCTCTCCGGAATTGTCGAATCGTAGTTTATACGGATTCTTCCAAGGATCCTTGAGTGCGTCCTTACTGTTTACCATCGGTCTCCAATCTTCCGGAACGTCTCCGGTGGTCGGCTTTTCCGCCAAAGCTTCGAGGCCTTGGTCTTCGGTGGGATAATTTCCGAATTTTTGGGAATATCTCTCCAAGTTCATTCTGAGTTCTTGCTTATCCTTGCGAAGCTTGAGGGCCGCAGTGTCGTTGTTCACTCCGGTGATATCGATATTGACGATGATGATCGCCATCAAAGCGCCTAAAATGGCGACTACGATCGCTAGTTCGATCAGGGTAAATCCTTGTCTTCGTTTCTTTCCCGTTTTCAAAGTCGGTGCTCCTTTGTATTGATTTTATATGCCTTGTAGGTTTTGGGTCAAGCTGAACATCGGAACGATGATAGCCGCCATGATAATTCCGATCGCAAAACCCATGAAAACCAACATAAGAGGTTCTATGGCCTGGGTCGCAGCTTTAAGAGAAGTATCCACTTCCGAATCGTAGATTTCCGCCAATTTGTTCATCATTTCCGGGACTCTATCCGAGGCTTCTCCTGCGGACATCATCCCCAAAACCATTTGGGGGAGAATCTCGGAACTTAAGAAAGAAGAGGACAATTTCTCCCCTTCCCTGATTCTACCCGCGGCGTTTCGGATTTCCTCGCCGAAAACGGAATGGTCCACGATTTGTTCCACGATTTGTAAGGATACGATCAGAGGAACCCGATTCGTTAGAAGAATTCCCAAATTACGCGCGAAATTGGAGATGAGAACTTTTTTGGCAAGAGTCCTTACGATCGGAATTTTTAGGACGAACCTCTCCCACTTTTCTTTTCCCTCCGGAGTTCCCTTATAAAAGAAGAACCCGATGACCACGGCAAAGATCGCCGGGAAAAGTAGGAACCAGTATCCGGTGATGAGCTTAGAACTTCCGATCACGATTCTTGTGATGAGAGGCAGGGTCGCATTGAATTCCACGAATAAATGTTCTATTTGAGGAACTACGGTCGTGAGTAGAAATATGATTACGAGTTGTAGAAGAATGAAGATGATCGAAGGATAGACTAATGCGGTCGTCACTTTGGAGCGGAGCTCTATATTCTTGTCCTCCATTTCCGAAAGACGAATGAGGGCCGTCTCGTAATCCCCAGTTCTTTCTCCCACCGAAACCAAAGAAGGATACTGGTTCGGAAAAACGTCCGGATGTTTTCTCATCGCATCCGAAAGGGAAATACCTTCTGTGATATCCGCCTGCATTGCGACCACGACTTTTCGAAATACTTCATGGTCGGTCTGCTCTACTATATTCGAGAGGGATTTATCCAGAGGAATTCCGGCGCCTAGCAATGTTCCCAATTGTCTGCAAAACATTCCGATGACCTTGCGCGGAACCCGATACAAAAGCTTGGCTAAAAACGGAAATAGTTCCCTATCCTTACGCTCTGCATCCTCGGAAATTTGTCGGACATAGAGTCCCTTAGATTTCAGCTTGGTCCGTGCGGATTGGATATTAGGAGCGTCGATAATCCCCTTTTCTTCCTTTCCCTTCTTATTGAAGGCGATATATGTGAATAGAGCCATGTCCCGAAATTAAGTGACCCTCAGGACTTCGTCCGGAGTCGTGATCCCGTCGATCACCTTACGAATTCCGTAATCTCTCATCGTTTCGAATCCGTTCTCTAAAGCGATCTCGTTGATTCTGTTCGTGTCCTGTCCCGCAAGAATCGCTCCCTTGATCGGGTTGTTGATGATAAGAAGTTCGTAGATTCCGGTCCTGCCCTTGAATCCGGTTCCCATACAATGATTGCAACCCTCTCCCTTATGCAATACTCCGCCCTTGAGTTGCTTTTTGGAAATTCCTAAGGACTCCAATTCCTCCGCGCTGGGTTTATATGTAACTTTACATTTTTCGCAAATAGTTCTCACCAGACGCTGGGCCATGAAGCCTAGCACGGTGGACGTGATCAGGTAAGGCTCGATTCCCATATCTATAAGACGGGTCGCAGCGGATGCTGCGTCGTTGGTGTGCAATGTGGAGAATACCAAGTGACCGGTCAAGGAGGCCTGGATTGCGATCCTAGCGGTTTCCTCGTCCCTGATCTCCCCCACCATGATCACGTCCGGGTCCTGGCGAAGAATGGCCCGAAGTCCTGTCGCGAAAGTGAGTCCGATTTTCTCCTGCATCTGCATCTGGGAAACGCCTTCTATCTGGTATTCCACCGGGTCTTCGCAGGTGATGATGTTTCTTTCTTCCGTATTCAATTCGCTCAATGCGGAATAAAGTGTGGTCGATTTTCCGGATCCGGTAGGTCCCGTGACTAGTACGATTCCGTGGGGCTCGTAGATTAAGGTACGAAGCGTTTTGATTAGGTCCGGATAAAAGCCCATCGTGTCTAGGGAGTATTTCTGGTCGGTCTTATTGAGAAGACGCATCACGATACGTTCTCCGAATTGGCAAGGGATCGTGGATACGCGGATGTCCACATCCTTTCCGGCCAATCTCAATTTGATCCGTCCGTCCTGAGGCAATCGGTTCTCGGCGATATTCAGGTTGGACATGATTTTGATACGAGAAGTGATCCCAGCGTGGTAGGACTTAGGAGGAGTTAGAACGTTATGCAGAATACCGTCTATCCTGTAACGAACCACCAGGCTTTTTTCGTAAGGCTCTACGTGTATATCCGAAGCTCTCTCGTTCACCGCTTGGGAGAGGATGACGTTTACCATTTTGATGATGGGCGCGTCGTCTGATAAGTCTATAGTCTCGTTATCGAAACCTTCCGCCAGTTCGGAGAAACTTCCCTCCATCTCGTTCAAAAGATCCTTGGCCGCGGCGGAGGTGGTGTCGAACTGGGAGTGGATGATTCTCATGATCTCCGGTTCCGGAGCGAGAATGAATTCTACTTTAAATTCTCTTAAATTAGCACGGACATCGTCCATGGGATGGAGATCCGTAGGATCTGAGACAGCTACTCGGACCGTCTTCTTGGCAAGTTCGAAAGGGACAAGCCTGCTTTTTTGGATAAGCTTGAGAGGAATGCGATCGTAAATCTCTTCCATTCCCTTGAAATCTATTTTTTCCCGGAATTCCATCCGGTAGAGACGAGCCATCGCCTTTAAGACGTCTATCTCTCCGGCGATCCCTTTTTTTTGCAGAATATGACCTAGGGGAAGATGGTTCTTCTTCTGGAGCTTAAGGGATTCCTCCAGATCTTTTTCAGAAATGACTCCGTCCTCGACGAGTATATCTCCTAGGGTCTTCACTTTGGATTATTCTCCGCGTTCCTTGATCGTTGCTTCCTTGTTCAGAACTCTTTCTCTTTCGATCTCGTATCTTTCCTGTTGGAGCTTCTTTTTGACCGTCATTTTATCGGCCAATTCGCGGTTGTCCAGGATATGAGGAGTGATAAAGACCATCAAATTGGTCTTTTTTAATTGTTCCGTGGTTCTACGGAAGATCCAACCCAGATAAGGAATATCTCCCAGAAGAGGGATCTTAATGAGACGCTTTTGTTTATCGTTGGAGATGAGTCCTCCGATAACGATGGTCTGCTTATTATCTATGGTAATCGTGGTCTTGACTTCCCTTCTATTGAAGGTAGGGTTACCTCCCGCCAACGCGATGGAGGCGATATTCTTGATCTCTTGTAATAGATCCAACGTGATCTTATTATTCTTATTCACATGGGGAGTGAATTTCAGTTTGATACCTGTGGGTCGATATTCGTAGTTATCCACGGTAACGGCGTTCGCGCCGCCTAATCCCGCGTTTCTACTTTGGGTTCTTACCGGAACATCCTGACCCACGTTGATCTCCGCTTCTTGGTTATCCAAAGTGAGAACCTGCGGAGCGGAAAGGACGTTAAAATTCTCATTCCCTTGATTGGCACTTAAGATTCCTAAAATCTGTTGAGCACCGGCCTGCACGAATCCTAAGGAGAAGCCGGATAATGTGTTCAGGTTCGGATTGATCCTACCGCTAGAGTTGATGATATTTCCTTCTTTGGCAAGCCCTGAGTTAAATTGGCTATAAGGTCCTTGGCCTTGGAATCTCCAGTCTATACCGAAATCGTTCGTATCCGTGGAGGAGAGCTCTACGATCAACACTTCCAATAAGACTTGTTTTCTCGCAGAATCTAAAACACGGATGATCTTACGGATCTCGTTCCATTCCGCTTCCGTTGCGGTTACTATGACGGAGTTGGATTCCTTGTGGGAGACCGCTTTGATCTTTTCCACTTTGGGAGCCGGAGGTGGAGGAGCACCCGGTGCTCCGCTCGGAGTGGGAACGTCTCCCACTATCGGATTGTCCAGCTTGATGAGAGTAGCTGCGATTTTCTCAGCTTCGCTGTATTCCAAAGTATAAATATGTACGTCGCCTGCGGAAGAGACGGATCCCGGACCTGCTTCGTCCGGCTTGATATCCAATTCGTTTACGAGGGTCAAAAGCTTATTGATGTCGGCGGTGGAACCGGAGAGGACGATGGTGTTCGTATTTCTGTAAACGATAACATCCGTATTCGGAGAAGTTAATCTTTTTAGAATGGGTTCCAATTCCTCCGGCTTTACGTTTTCCACAGGAATGATTTGAGTGATGATTCTATTGTCCAGAGCCTCGTTATCCGGAATCGGCTCTTTTCCCACTCTAACATAAGGAGAACGAGCCAGAGCGTCCTTTAACTTTACGATCGTGATCAGGTCTGCTTCTTCCACCACGGCGAATCCCATGGACTCGAGTACCGCCTTCATGAAAGGGAACGCGTTCTTAACAGGGATCTCCTTTTGGGAGATGATGGTGATTTTTTTGCCTTTTAGGCTTTCGTCCAAGAGAATGTTTTTACGGAGGATTGCGCTCATCCCCTTTAAGAAATCGTTAAGCTCGGTGTCTCTCCAGTTTGCGAAGAATGTACGCTCTTTCGTATCTTCCGCGGCCGGGGTCGTACTTCTCTTACCTTTTTTCGTATTTTGGGAATATACACCCTCATTCACCGAAAGCAGAAGTAAAACCGCGAAAGTCGCATTTCTAAGATAAAGGGATTTGAATTCTCTTTTGCGCATCTATTCTTCAGTTCCGGATAATAAATTCATAGGTCAGGATCTTTCCGCCTCTGTCTACGTCTACAGAGACTTTATCGGTCGTTTTAATGGAATTCCACATTTCTAACATTTTTACGGTATCGTTGAGAGGCATACCGTTGACCCGGCGAATTACGTCTCCGTTCCGGGCGCCTAAGGAATAAAATATATGCTCATTTCCGATGCTATAGATTTTGTAGCCGGTAATCGCGTTGTTTTCCATAAATGGGCCAAATCTGGCGTTCTTGTAGATTGCGGTTGGATCCGCCAGCTTTCTATTTACGTCCTGTCTGGAAAGAATCTTACGTACTGCGTCCCCCGAACCTGCCGGTACAGGTCCTTGGGCGGCGGCTCCTAATTTCGCTCTAGCTTCTCCAGGGGTCTGACCGATTTCGACCTTGAGGGAAGAGCCTCCTTTTTCCAAGACCACATGGGTGAGATTGATCGCCTTGACCTTATAGCCCGCTATGGTTTCGCCGGTTGCGAATTCTTCCGCGTTTTGTTTTCCTTTTTCTAATATGGTAACTCTAGCAAAACTCCAGTGCCCGCTTAGGGTACCAGTGATCCGCATCTCCTCCCCTTCTCCTGTGTCAGGAGGAGCCGGGTTCCCGTCCGCTCCCAAAGCGGTTTCTCCCGGAGGAGGAGCAAGACTACCTCGGAAAAAATTTCCGGTTACGAGTTCCTTATAGGATTCTATGGAAACGATGGGAGTCGAAACGGGTCTTCTTGCATAGGCGGTTCCCGAGGCGCTTGTTTGAACGTCGGGGGTAAGAAAAAGCAAGAGTACTCCTCTGCAAAGATAGGCCAAGGATAGTGAGAATAGCACCACAATGGGAATCAATGCCAGGAAAGTATGCTTTCTTAATTCTATGAAAAACGCGTTCATTGCCGCCTTTTATAACCGCCCTTAAAATCCGATAAAAAAGCCGTTCCCGAAATTTCTTGCGAGAAGACTTAGAACTTCGAATTCTAAATTTTAGCTACCTTTCCGGTATCTAGATTGGTTACGATTTTTAAGGTTTTTCTGAGCGCCGCTTCTGGATTGATTCTCTTTTCGTTGTAAAATACTTCGAAGTGAAGATGGGAACCCGTGGCGGAACCGGTACGACCTACTGCCCCTATGACCGTTCCCGCTTTTACTTTTGTTCCCACTTCCACCGTAATTTTTGCACAGTGGGCATACATGGTTTTATAGCCGTTTCCATGATCCACGATTACCGAATTTCCGTATCCGCCGTTGACTCCGGCAAAACTAACCACTCCGTCGGCGGAGGCAAGGATAGGAGCTCCCTGGGGACCGGCTAAATCGATTCCAGTATGATAACCCCCTCCTCCCGTATGGAACGGGTCTTTTCTTTTGCCGAAGCGGGAGGATACCCGAGCATTCAATACTGGAGTCAGAAATACCCTTCTGAATTCGATTTTTTGGCGGGATGCGTTAGCTACCTTTACGGGAACGCTAAGACTTTGTCCCACTTTCAGCACGGAACCCTTTTTTAAACCGTTGGCTTCCGTGATCTTAGAAGCGGTGGTCTTTAAAGACTTTGCGATTCTAAAAAGCGTGTCCTTAGGTTTTACGACATAGGATTTCAAAACGATACCGCTTTGATTCACGATTTTGGAAGAAATGATCGGGTTGATGCTGATAAAGGAAGGCAATTCCAAATTGGACTTGTCTTTATTATAACTTAAGGAGGAGAACTTATCCGCTTCCCATTCTTCCGGAGATTGGGAGAATAATTGCTTAATCTTACGCTCTTCCTTGTCAGTGAAGAAGGAAGAATCCTTATTAGCATAGTCGCTAATTGCAGAATCATAGTTTTTGAGCGGATCGGCCGACAACGATGAGGTAAGCATGGCAGAGATAATGGGAAGGCAAAGAATCGTCCGTTTCACGTATTTAATATCGGTCGGGTCGGGATGCCTTCTTGAACCGGGGAGTCTAGGACGTTTACTTTTTCTTTTTATATTCCGTGAGCTCATTTTCAACAATCTTATCCAAATCCTCGATATTGATGGCTTTCTTCTCGAAATCGTCGTTTACCTGATAGGCAATCAACCTACCGATCGCGTGTTCCCTTTTCTGGTCGGCGGGGTAACACTTGATTTTAATGAGCGACGGAGTCGATTCCACATAGATTCGCACTAGCATTCCCTTGCGGAAGGTCTCGGAGGTGGACACTTTGGTGTCCTTTTTCAGAGAATAGACCTTGTCCTGGTAATGCGCGTTGATATCCAACAATTTGTCCTGCTTAATCAATCTGGCTGCACATTGAATCGTCAATAGAGTCAGTAAAAAAGCCGGCAATCGCACCATTTCAGGCAAAGGATATTCGGGGACCGAAGAGGATAAACTAGTTTTTAAAAAAAAGCGCGCGGAAGTCCTTTTCGAGGAATCGAGACCTGCATGGAAACATTAAAACTAGTTCGACTCCAAGGTGCCTCTCTGGAAGGAATCCGGGCCTTCCCCGTTTCCGTTGAAATCAATATGAAACGCGGGATTCCCAGGTTCGCGATTACGGGACTCGCGACGACCGCAATCAAGGAATCGGCCGACAGAATCCGGATCGCCGTCGAAAACAGCGGTTTCGATTACTCCCTTTTGAATATTCTAGTGCATCTTGCCCCTGCCGGCAGAAAAAAAGAAGGAACCTATTTGGATCTTCCCATAGCCGCGGGAATTCTTTCTCTTACCGGCCAGCTCCCGTATCCGGCGAAGCTGGAAAAATTCCTTTTACTAGGAGAACTAGGACTCGACGGAAGCCTCAAGCCATTGAGAGGAATTCTTCCGATTCTTATGTCGGTCGGAAATTCGGAATATTCTCAAGTGGTCGTTCCTTACGAAAATAGAGAGGAGGCGTCCGTTCTGGGACAATTCTCCGTATTTCCCATATCCCATTTGAGAGATTTGGTCCCGTTATTGAAGGGAGGAATTTCGCCCGAACCGAAAGGAAGGATCCGAATGAAACCGGAAGTCTATCCCTGGAAGGCGGAATTTTATAGGAGCCAACTTCCTGCCGTTCGGGCGGTGCAAATCGCGAGTGCGGGCTTTCACCATTGTCTCCTTTCAGGTTCTCCGGGAACGGGAAAAACGATGCTTTCCAAATTGGCGTATTCTTTTTTGCCTCCAATCGGAGAATCGGAAGGAGTGGAACTCTTAGCTCTTCGTTCCTTCGGAGAATTGCTTTGCGATACGGAAGTAGAGAGGCCTTTTCGGAGTCCCCACCATACCGCTTCGGATATTTCTCTAGTGGGAGGTTCCAGTAATTTAAAAATGGGAGAAGTTTCCTTGGCTTCTCACGGAATTCTTTTCTTAGACGAACTTTCCGAATTCCAATCCAGAACGCTGCAAGCTCTGAGAGAACCTATGGAAGAAGGAAAGATCACGGTCTCTCGGATCACAGGATCCGTCACCCACCCTGCCCCGTTCCTTCTTATGGCGGCTACTAACCCCTGTCCTTGCGGATATTTCGAATCCGGATTTAGGCCATGCATATGTTCTCCTTCTACGGTGAAAAAATACCAGGCTCCTTTTACGGGACCTTTTTGGGACCGAGTGGAAATCTTCTGCCAATTGCGCGTCTCGGGCGATCCGGATCAGAGAAAAGTGTCCGTAGACTTGAAAAAGATCCGGGACTCCGTGACCAAGGCGGCAGAGATCCAAAGAGAAAGACTTTGGAGAAGAACCGGAAAATTGTATAACGGAAGACTTCGGGGCGACGAGGTGGAGGCTTGTATTCCCCTCTCGAAGGAACTTTCCGATTTCCTAAACGAGTCGGCTTCTAAATTGAGGTTCAGTATTCGCAAGTCTTCCCAATGGAGAAAGGTGGCGAGAACGATTGCGGATTTGGAAGGTAGCGGAGAGATTTTGGAGAGGCACTTAGAGGAGGCCCTTGTTTTCCTGAATTCCGGATGGTCTCCGGAAAACAGGGCCGTAGCCTAAGCTTCGTTCTTTCGACGGTTTTATTTTTGTGGTTACTTTGACAGGAAGTGCGAGAGCTCCATAGCGATCTTATCGATGGCGAAATCAATATAGTTTTCGTCCTCGATCTTCTTCTTGTAGTCCTCGAACTTCCGCTTTTTGATCGGAACTCCTCGTTTTCTCAGGATCACAGGATCGGGGCCGAAAGGATCGGTCCCGGCCAAGTTGCCGAGAATTTGGATGCTTTTCATAGTTACTTCCTTGTAACGATTTAAGGTCCTCATCCTTGAGAACCCGCAGACAATTCGAAAATCGACCCGTTCCGGGAAACGCTTAACGAAGCTTTTAGAATAGATTTAGATAAAAATTCAGTTCCCTTTTTTCACCCACAGAGACTAGGCAAAAAGAGACAAAATAGTTTTGAAGAGAACGATCTCTGCGCAAATAATCCGCGGCTGCCGCTCTCATCCTTTTGATTTTCTTAGGGGTAAACGTCTCCAGGGGGTCCGAGTATCCGGGAGAGGTCCAATGCTTCACTTCGATAAAATGAATAGTTTCCTCTTTTAAGGCGATTATGTCGATTTCTCCGATCCGGATTCTATGATTTCTGGCAAGAATGCTATACCCGTTTTTTAAAAGGAAATCCGCCGCAAGATTTTCTCCGGTGATCCCCGCTTCTCGCTTGGAACGATCTTTTTCCATACGAAAAGCCGGTTCCGGCGCCGGGAGGTTTGCGTGAAATTTTTATTTATTCGCGGTGGCTTCGATCAGATCTAAGGCCTTGACGATGAATAAATGATTCTCCTTTACTAAGTCCACGAGAATCAGATTTCTAACGTAGGTTCCATATTCGTCTTTTATAATACGAATGGAGGGGCGTAAAGGTTTATCGGGATTGGAACTTAAAACGATTCCCACTCTTTTATCGGAGAGCTCTACGCAGGAACCTACCGGATATAGGGATACTTGGTTCAAAAATGTGCGCACAATCTTTAGGTCGAACTTTCCCACATCCATGCTAATCATGGATTTGATCGCCTCGTGAGGAAGAATCCTTTGGCGATGAGGACGATTGGTAATAAGCGCGGAGAAATTATCCGCGATCGCATAAATTCTCGCGTTTTCCTCGATCGCGACTCCGGCTAATTTCTGAGGATATCCTTTTCCATCGAATCTCTCATGGTGCTGTAGAGCTACGATTGCGAGGCTATTCTTGATCTTGACTTTTTGGGTCAGAATTTGATAGCCGATGATTGTGTGCTTTAGAATGGATTTGTATTCCTCGTCCGTAAGTTGGTCCGTTTTTTCGGAAATCGTAGCGGGAACCTTGGTCATTCCTACATCCGCCACAAGACAGGAAATGGCGAGGTCCAACATCTTGGGTCGGGAAAAATCCAGTAGCTTTCCTATGATCAAAGCATAAAAAGTGGAAGTCGTGATCTGATTATATAGATAATATCCCGGATTATTCATCCCTAAAATGAGATAAGACAGATTGGAATGAGTGCGCACGAAATCAGTGAGAGCCTCTCCTTGCTCCCTTACCGGTCCAAAATCGAATATCTTATCGTCGGCGGCCTTGCGATACACATCCTGAACCACGTTGAAAGTATTCTTAAATAGATTGGAGAACTGGACCTTAATTCTATTTAAATTATCGTAAATTCCTTTTAGGGGAAGAAGGTCCTCGTCCACGATCGTACTGACGATGAAATCCTCTAACTGGGTTTCCAAATGATCGGGATCCACGTCTATGACCAGAATGTCTCCGTGAGTCAGAACTTCCGTAATACCGAAGCGTTTGAGTCTTTCCAAGTCGGAATCGGTGATTGGAGTATTGGACGTGATGAACAGATTTTCCTTATCCAGATAAACCGGTTTGGTGAATCTCATTCCCGCTTTCAGTTCAGATACGTTTAACTTTTTCATTTTTTGCGATCCTTAGGTTCGCTTTCCTCATTCTGGCTCAGTACAAATGCGAATACTCCGGCGACTGCCCGGTATAAATTCTCAGGTATCTCTTTTCCTACTGGTAAAGGAGAAAGAGCATGTGCTAAAGGAGCATCCTCTACCACCGGGACCCCGTGCATTTGCGCGATCCTTGCGATTTTTTCTCCGAGGAGACCTTCTCCGGTCGCAAGTACCACGGGTCCTTGGTTCTTTTCTGGTACGAATTTCAGGGCGATTCCTAATTTCACGCGGTCCATTCCCTCCTTTGTAGAGAGGGTTTCCATTCTATCCGGACTTCCTGGATTCTGATTCCTAAATCTTCCAGGAACTGCTTAAATTTTTTACGATTCCGACCCATATGCAAGTACATTTTAGAACTAGTATAAACTGCGGTTAGGACCAGGTCGGAAGCATCTTCCTTCTTCCAATGAAAGCGATAGAGACTCGGACCGTCTTGGGGAGTTTCCATGAACAGTACGAAAATTTTGTCGGAACCTTCCTGGTCCAGGTAACCTTCCGCTTTCCCCTCTTCCCATTCCCAGTCGAAAATCGGAGTGTCCGGTTTCCATTCTAAAAAAGGAAAATAGCTCTTCAGAAAGGATAGAATCGCATCTTGGGAGGCAGGGCCTTCCTCGTGGGATAAAATTTTCTCTAGTGCTCCTGCGAGTCCTTTTTCTACGGGAGAAAAGACTTCCGACGCGTTCTCGTCATCCGTTAGTTTTCTTTCTTGGATTTTCCACTCGAACGTAGGAGAAGTTTGGTTTCGAACTAAAACTATGCTTTCTCCTGTAAGCAAAGGGGTCTTGGTATCCGCATCCAGCGTTTTTCCTTTCCAAAAGAGCTGAACCCTTCCGTCTCTAGTTCCTTCCTTTACCCAGACTCTAAAAAAAGGCGCTTCTTTGGATTCTCCGTCGAAGAGTTCCGGATTCTTGAATAGGGACGCCGAATCCGCGTAGAAAGAGACCCTATGGGTCTCCGGGAGTCTCTCCGATCGATTCGGTGAGCTTGCCTTATTCGGTTCTATAGGACTGGGAGGAATCGGGAGCATGAAATTTTTTCGTAAAAGATCTTCTGTGGATTCTGGAAATTCCCAGATTGCGAATCGCTTCCTCGTGGGAAGAACTTCCGTATCCCTTATGCGATTCGAAACCGTAACCGGGAAATTTTGCCGCAATCCCCTTCATGAACCGGTCTCTTTTGACCTTGGCTATGATTGAAGCGGCGGCGATGCTTGCGATTCGCGAGTCCCCTTTCTTATAATAATAAGACTGGGAAGCAAGAACTTCCGACTCTTTATAACGGGAAAAGTTATAGTTCCCGTCTATCAAGAGTAGAATCCCTTTCTCTTCTTTTTCTATCGGTCCCGGTATCGCCTTTCTATAACATTTGAGGATTCCTTCCAGGACCGCTCGGTTGATTCCGAATCGATCTATATACGTATGGGATAAGAATGCATGGGAAACCGTTTGGGCGATCTCCAAGATTTCGGAATATAGGGATTCTCGTTTGTTCTCCGAAAGCTTTTTGGAATCGTTCAAACCTTTTAAAACTCTACCTTCTTGGATTTCGTTTAACACTTCCGGGGAGAAGGACACGAGTCCTACCGATAGAGGCCCGGCATAGGGACCTCTTCCGGCCTCGTCGACCCCGCAAGGAATATTATTTTTATATAAGCGGAGTTCTTCCGGTTCAAAGGATGCAGTAGGCAAGGTTGATCATGGCTCCGTGTTGGAGGCTAGGATAAGAATAGAATCTAAATTGGCAATCGATTCGGAGGAAAAGGAAAAGGGAGAAAAAGGAGAGGTAAAATCAGGAAACCGACCGCATATACAAGCGGTCGGTTCTTAGAAGGAATCTTATTGAGCGGGAGTTTCGGCCGGAGCGGCAGCAGCGGCTTCTTCCACAGTTTGGCGCTTTCTGTCTTCAGCGACCAAAATTTTTCCGCCTTTCAACTCGCGGATACGAGCCGATTTTCCGGAACGCTCTCTTAAGAAGAATAGCTTAGAACGACGAACTCGTCCTTTGCGTACTAATTCGATTTTTGCGATTCTTGGTGAGTAAAGAGGAAATACCCTCTCTACGCCCACATCGTAGGAAATCCTACGAACGGTGAAGGACTTTCCGTTTCCGCCGTTGGAGATGGAGATCACCACTCCTTCGTAAACCTGAACCCTTTCCTTACCGGATTCTTGGATCTTGTAGTGGACCTTTACGGTATCCCCGACATTAAAGTTCAGGGTACGATTGGCTTCGGTAGGCAAACCGCCTTTGAGAAGTTCTTTCATAATTTCCTCGTAATATCAGGGTCGACTTTCTTTCGATTGGCATTGCGCCAAGAATCTATCGCCGCGTGGTTTCCGCCCAAGAGTATATCAGGAACCTTCCAGCCATTGTATTCGGAAGGTTTCGTATATTGGGGATATTCAAGAACATCCCTCTCGTTATGAGATTCTTCTTCCAGGCTCTCTCGGTCGCCTAAAAAGCCGGGCAAAAGCCTGGACACAGCGTCTGCGATGCAAAGGCTAGCCAAATCTCCGGCTGAAATTACATAATTTCCAAGGGACAGTTCTATGTCAACAAGATGCTCGGTAACTCGATGATCCACCCCTTCATAATATCCGGATAAGAGTGTGATCGGCTTTTGGAGCCCCGCTAGCTTCTCTGCGACCTTCTGATCGAAGGGAGTTCCGGAAGGAGTGGTCAGGATGACGACCCCTTTTTCCTTGCCTAGAGACTCTAAGGCCAAATGGATTGGCTCCACTTTAAGAAGCATACCCGGCCCTCCTCCGTAAGGAGTGTCGTCCACCTTGAGATGCTTATTATTGGAGAAGTCCCTGAGATGGACTACATTCACGGAGAACACTCCGTTTCGGATCGCCTTCTCTTGCAGTCCCTCCGAAAAATAGGATTCTATCTTGGAAGGGAATAATGTGATGAAATTAAACTTCATTCCAATCTTCCGGGGCCTTGATTTGGATTTTACCCTCTTCTAGAAGGACCTTTCCGATATGCTTTTCCACGTAAGGAACAAGAATCTCGGAGTCCTCTTTTTGAAAGACTAGAATGGAATGTGCCGGATTTTCAATAATATCCGTGAGCACCCAGTCCAATTCTTCTCCCTTTTCGCTCACCGCTTTCAGGCCTTTTAATTCGAAGAGATAGTATTCTTCTCCTTTGGACTTAGGAAAGTAAGAACGTTCTATATATAGATTTCCGCCGGTTAAGGAAGAGGCCGCTTCCGGTGTCGTGATTCCTTCTAATTGCAGATGGATCCGTCCCGACTGGATTTGCACGCGTAGTATTTGGACTTCTTTTGCTTCCCTGCCTGGGAATTCGATACGAGCGGGAACGGGGAATTTCAGTTGGGGGACTGCGCTATCCTGGGCCACTAAACGCAGTAAACCCTTCAGTCCGAAGGGTTTACCTAGTTTGCCGGTTAGGATGCGAGTTTCAGTCAATAATTTCCAAGGAAAAGTTTTTTCCGGCTTTGATGGAGGCTGCCGTTAGAATCGCTCTCAAGGATTTGGCGATACGACCGTTTTTACCGATCACTTTTCCTACGTCTTTGGGGGAAACCCTAAGTTCTAAGACGGTTTGCTCCTCGCCTTCGATCTCGGTCACGGAAATTTCTTCCGGATGATCTACCAGAGAGGTAACGATATAGCGAATCAGATCTTCCATTACTTCTTCACTGATTGCTTGAATTCCGCCCAGATTCCCTCGTTTTTAATAAGGTTCAGAACGGTTCCGGTAGGTTGAGCGCCTTTTCCGAGCCAGGAAAGAATCTTTTCCTTGTTCAGAGTGGTCTGCCCTTTGAGTTCCGCCGGATGGTAATGTCCCAGAATATCGATGAATTTACCGTCTCTAGGGGATCTGCTATCAGCAGCCACTACGCGGTAGTGAGCGTTATTCTTGGCACCGGTTCTTTGTAGTCTGATCTTAACCAAAGTAAAATTCCTTCGTATCGATTACGATAGCGCCCTGTTCTTACAGTACGCCTTAATAGACCATTTTTTCGCGCCAGGCCCTTATGTCAAGATTTAACGGGAAGCTTCGGCTGCGATCTTTTTCAGACGGATTCCGTTTTCGCTCGGATCTCCGGTTTTAAAAAGCCCCGCCCCTACGACGCAGATATCCACTCCCGCTTGGGAAAGTTCCTGGATATTGCTATCGTTGACTCCCCCATCCACTTCCAATTCGATCGGATAAGAAGAGATGAGAGACTTGACCTTGCGGATCTTGTCCATTCCCCCATCCACGAACTTTTGGCCGTAAAAGCCCGGCTCTACAGTCATAATGAGGACTAAATCGATATAAGGAAGAAGAGTCTCTAAGACTACTACTGGGGTTCCCGGATTCAAGGAGACTCCAACTTTGGTCCCATTCTTCTTGATTTCTTGGGCCAGACGAATCGGGAAACGTGTGGTTTCCGCATGGAACGTAATACAGTAAGGAGCTAGTTCATAGTATTTATGAACGTGATTCTCCGGCTTCTCCACCATCAAATGCACATCCAGAGGGATGGAAGTCATTGCTTTAACTTCCTTGTTGATAGCTTCTCCGAAGCTGATCTGGGGGACGAAATTTCCGTCCATTACGTCCATATGAACCAGATCGATCCCTTCTTTCTTAAAGCTTGGGACGATATTCGCCAGTCCGCTGAGTTGTGTGGCGAGAATAGAGGCAGATATTTTCAAAATTCGTTCTCGTAATCTTTGGATTTTACTTTAGATCCGCTTTGGTCCAGTAGAACAAGAGTAACGTCTCCGGCTCTATAAAATACGGTCTGGATCCTATCTCCCTCTTTGTATTGCGTGGGAGCGGAGATTTCCGTTTGTTTGGAATCGTCGTTTTGGTCCTTCACTAAGAGCTTGTAGGTTCCGTTTTCCGGGATCTTGTACTCGAAGCTTTCGTATCCGCTTTCGACTCTGTCTTCCGGTTCGAAATAGAAAACCTTGAATTGGTATTCGTTCCCGATCTTTTGTACGGATTCTATCTTACCCGAATCGGGACGGAATTTAGTAGGAAGTACTTCCGCTCTGGAAGGAATCCCCGCTCTCGCCAATGTCCTTTGAGCGAAAACAAAGGAATCTCCAGGCTTAAAGTCCAGGGTCTGGGGGGCCTCGCCCTCCTTTTTCTTTGCTGGGGATTTAGTTACTAATAAAAATACTTTTTCGGCCGCGGTAGTATTCTTACCGGCCTCGGGAATTTGATCCACCACAACGTCGGGTAGCTCGCCTTCCTTCGCTTCCACATATGTGATTCCGCCTATCGTCATGGAAACGTAGGTCTCTCCGGAAAGGACTTTTTCTAGGGAATTCTTTGTGGATGCCAAGGATTGTCCCTTTACGTCCGGCATGATGAGTCGGTCTAACCCGACGTTTACTGTGAGAGAAACTTTGGAACCGGCTTCGATTTCCCTTCCGGGACGAATGGATTGGTAGATGATGATTCCGTCGGTCTTATCGGGATATCTTTTGGATTCGAGGCGGACCTTTAATTGGAGTCTTACTAATTCGTTATGGACTTCGTTATAGGGTTTACCTACTACGTCCGGCATGACCACCATAGTAGCGCTTTTGGTTCGGATGAAGACCACCAAGAAGGCTGCGATGAAAAAAACGACCAAGCCGAATGCGATGAAAAAAAAGTATCCCCCTGCAGGGAGATATTTGGTGCGGAGTTCTTCCTTAGTCACTCGAAACGATCCTCATCCGTAATTCGGAAACCGTTTAGAAAATCGGAAACATTCATTTTGTTTTTGTTTTCCGGTTGCACGGAAAGTATTTCCAGGAAACGGCCATCTCCACACTGGAAAATAAGGGCCTTTTTGTCCATTCGTTTCAATCTGCCGGGCTCAAGCGAGGAATCGGAAAATTCGGACGGTCTCGTTTTCCAGAGAACCATTCTCTTTTCTCTAAATTTGCAAACAGCTCCGATTTCCGGACTCAATGCCCGGATCCGATTGTGTATATCCAGGGCAGGAAGATTCATATCTAAGGTCCGATCTTCAGGTTGTATTTTCGTGCAGTAGGTAGCCCTGCTATGGTCTTGGGGGATCGCCGGAAATGGATTCTCTCGATTTCCTTTCAATAAAGGGATTATGGATTCGATTCCTGCGTGGGTGATCTTTTGCATCAGGGACCCGGTATCGTCTTCGATATCCACCGGGACTTTGGAGATATGGATGATATCGCCCTCGTCCATTTTCTCTCCCAGGTATTGTATGCTGATTCCGGACTCCGAGTATCCTTTCCAGAGCGCTGTTTGGATGGGGGATGCTCCTCTCAAATCGGGAAGAATGGAACCGTGTAGATTGATGGATCCGAATCTTGGCTGGGAATAGATTTCCTTGGGAAGAATGGAACCGTAAGCGAAGACCACATATAAATCCGGTTGGAACGCGGAAAAATCCATGAGAGCGGTCTCCTTCTCTTTTTTGATGGATTCATACTGAAAAACGGGAAGGCCCGCTTCCAAGGCCACAGTCTTTACAGGACTCGGTACAGGCGTTTTACTTCTTCCTTTGGGACGATCCGGATTCGTCACCACGAAGTCGATTTGGATCTCCGGTTCTTGGATCAGCGATTGGAGTAGAGCGGCGGAAGGTTCGGGGGTTCCGAAAAATGCGATTCTCATCAGACTAGATCCACTGGATCAAAATCCAATTCGAGGTAAACATTTTTAGGCAGTTTCATAGGCCGGACTTCTTCCCTTAAGATATCTCTCCATTTGTTTTGCACTGTCGTTTTGATTAGAATATGATTCCTAAAATTCGCGTCTATCTTGTAGAAGGGACAAGGAGCCGGACCCAAAACGACAGTATTCGGTTCGGGAAGATGGCGCTTTAAGATTCTATGCACCTCTTCTATTACTTTTAAGGAAACCTCTTCGTCCT
The DNA here is from genome assembly GCF_000306115.2 of Leptospira wolffii serovar Khorat str. Khorat-H2. Lineage (NCBI taxonomy): Bacteria > Pseudomonadati > Spirochaetota > Leptospiria > Leptospirales > Leptospiraceae > Leptospira > Leptospira wolffii. The sequence continues at coordinate 895,401 of NZ_AKWX02000007.1, read as the reverse complement.
TAGAGCGGGAAAGAATCCTTACCAACCGGGAAAACGGAGGATAAAACAATTCTTTACGGATCGGAAGTTCGGATTCGTAAAATCGAATATAGTCCTGGTCTAAAGCCATTCGGATGACCGGATGATCCACCGTATTGGTTTCGATCAAAACTTCTCCTTCCAAATGAGAGCGCCCTGCTCTACCTGCGACTTGTGTCAGAAGGGAAAATACTCTTTCTCCCGCGCGGAAGTCAGGAAGTCCTAGACCGATTCCTGCGTTTAGGACTCCCACTAAAGTGACTCTCCCCGCATCGAGTCCTTTCGAAATCATTTGGGTTCCGGTGAGAATATCGATTTCTCCGTTTACGAGTCTTCCGATCACATCCGTAAGGACCGACTTGTCCTGGATAGAGTCCTGGTCCAATCTTTCCACCTTCGCGCCGGGAAAGGATTCGAGTAGGAACTCCTCCAATTTCTGGGTTCCAGTTCCCATAAGGACGAGCTTCTCACCCAACCTCGCTTCCAGATGAGCCAAGGAGTCCGTGAATCCGCAGAGATGGCAGATAACGCTTCCTTTTTTGTGATAGCACAAATGGGAGGTGCAATTCGGACAGGGAATATAATTCTTTTGGTTTTCGGAATACAAAAGAGGGCTGTATCCTCTTCGATTCAAGAGAAGAATGACCTGTTCCTTTTTATCCAACCTTTGTTTGATTGCGAACGTAAGCGGAGAACTTAAGAGTCTCGCGTCTTTCCTATTCTCCTCGATCCGAATCGTCGGAGGTTTGGCGGCTCCAGGTCTCTTAGAAAGCACCTGCATTCCTATTTTTCCGGTTTTCGCTAAATGATACACTTCCAAAGAGGGAGTAGCGGAGCCTAAAACCAAAACGGCGGAATTCTTCCTACATCTATGCAAAGCGACCTGCCTCGCATGGTATCTGGGAGTGGAATGTTCTTTAAAGGAACCGTCGTGTTCCTCGTCTATGATTACCAGTCCTAAATTTTGGATAGGAGCGAATACCGCGGAGCGGGTTCCGACCGCGATTCTCTTTCTTCCGTGCAAAAGATCTGTATACGCCTTGAATCTTTCCGAGACTTTTAATGCGGAATGCAATAATGCGATCTGCCCCGGGAATACAGAATCTAGTTTTCGGATAATATGATACGTTAATCCGATTTCCGGAACGAGTAGTAGTACGCCTTTATTCGTGTTCTTTAAGATGTCCCGGATCAGATGCAGATAAACTTCCGTTTTTCCGCTTCCGGTGATCCCGAATAGAAGATGGACGGCATCCTTTCCGAAGTCTCTTTTGATATTTTCGTAGGCGAGTTTCTGTTCTTCGTTCAACTCCAGAGGAGAGGTTTCCTCTGCCCCGTTTTTTAGATCCACTTTGGAATGTCTTCTACCCGCGGGGATCATCTTATGGATGCATTCTCCCAGGGAAGCCAGGTATTGTTCCTTTAACCAATATGCTAGTTGGATCTGTTCTTCGTTAACGATTGGAGTCTTGTCTACGACACGTTCGACCGAAAGAACTTCGTAATTCGGTTCGTTATGATGCAGGCTAAGTATGATGCCTTCTTCTTTTCTGCCTCGGAGTTTCGCTTCTACCCTCACTCCCACCTGAGTGCCGGGCGGGACTTCGTAAGTGAAGCTGTCTTCCAAAATCGGAAGGTCGAAGGCTACTTCGGCGTACTGGATCAAATCCTTTCCTTTACCTCTGAGTGAAAAATTTCCAATTGGGCCAGGATACTTTCTTTTACTTCTATTTCCTTCTTCTTGGCTTCCTGGAATTCCGGGGTGTCGGGTTTGCTATTCTTACGTTTTTGCTCTGCGGCTAAAATAGCTTCTGGAGATCGTAGGACGATCATGGGAAGACCCGGTTCGAGCTCCAGAGTATTGCCCATTTTTTTCATCGCCTCGTCCTTGCCGTAAAAAAGAGTCGCTGCAGCTCCCAATAAAATAACGCCTTGGATGCCCTCTTCATTTACGGTCTCGAGCACGTGAGTTTTACAATTTTCCGTTCTTCTTTTCCAATCCGATTCAGAAGATCTGTCCTGGGAAAATAAACAGGCGGGAAATTCCTGGTAGAAGAATTCCTTCATGGAGAATCCGAAGACTTTCTGCACCATTCTTTCGAATACGTCTTCCGCTTCGGAACTACGAAACGTCTTTAAGGGAGAGGTTTTAATATAGGACTCTTTTCCGGGTACGGTCTCTCCGGTATAATGCAGAACCAGGACCTTTTTTCTGCCTCTCACAATGAAATGACGGATTGCGCTGAGTCTGTCGGAGCATAGCTTGCAGGAAAAATTTCTTTCCTCTTTTTTGGCGGGCGTCCGTGCGATAGGACCCCGAGCTGCAGACCCTGGATTTTCCTTAGTTGCGGCCGTCGCGGAAGGGAGCCAGTTCCAGGAATTTTTCCAGATCAGATCTAGGTTTTGGGGATCCTCTTCTCCTTGCTTTCTGAGAATGGGGAATTCGTCCTTGAGGATCAGATATTTTAAGTCCTTCAGGATCCCTTTGAGTTCGGTTATGAAATTTCCGTTACTCATGAATATCTTCCGCCTGGATGCCTAAAGATTTCATTTTGCGATATAGATGGGTGCGCTCTATTCCAAGAGCTTTGGAAGTCTTAGTGACGTTTCCTTCGTTTAATTGCAAAGTTTTTATAATATACTGTTTTTCGAATTCTTCTTTGGCTCTTTTTAGATCCCCTTTTTCCGCCAAATCGTTCGCTTTTAGGAATCCGGTGAGAGAATCCTTTACATCCTGAGCGCGTATAACCTCTCCCACGGTCATAATACAGAGTCTTTCCACCACATTCTTAAGTTCTCTTACGTTACCCGGCCAGAAATGACTCTCTAAGAGATTTAGCGCTTCTTTCTCTATAATTTTGGTGGGAAGATGGTTCTCTTCCAATGTCAATCGCACATAATGGTCCACGAGTAGAGGAATATCCGATCTTCTATCCCTTAGAGGAGGAATGATAATCGGGATCACATTCAATCTGTAGTATAGATCTTCCCGGAACTTTCCGTCCCGGATCGCTTCTTCTACGGGTATATTCGTGGCCGCGATGATTCGAACGTCCACGGAGACTCTTTCGGTGCTTCCTAATTTTTCGAATCTTTGCTCTTGCAAAATCCTAAGCACCTTGGCTTGGGTGGACAAGGACATATCGCAGATCTCATCTAAGAATAGAGTCCCGCCGTTTGCCGCTTCGAATTTTCCGATCCGGTTCTCCGTCGCTCCGGTAAAAGCGCCTTTTACATAACCGAATAGTTCGGATTCTATTAGATCTTCCGGAATCGCTGCACAGTTTACTTCTACGAAAGGCTGTTCCTTGCGTTTGGAATTTTTGAAGATTGTGCGGGCAACGAGTTCCTTGCCGGTTCCGTTCTCCCCATAAATAAAAACACGAGCGTTGGTCGCGGCTGCCTGGGCGATGGAAAATTTTACTTTTTGGATCGCCGGGGAATTTCCTAGGATCTCGTCGTTCTCCAATTTAATTTCGGGAGATTCGAATTTTTCGGAATGCAATAGAGCGTCTTCTACTGATTCCAATACTTTGGCGATGGAGAGCGGCTTTTCTAAGAAGTCCATCGCCCCTTTCTTGGTGGCTTGGACCGCTAATTCTATGGTTCCGTGTCCGGAGATCATGAGAACTGGAACCGTAGGATAGATTTTTTTGCATTCGTCTAGAATGCTTAGCCCGTCCTCTTTTCCAAGCCATACGTCCAAAAGAACTAGACTGGGTCTTTCTATCTTGAGTTGCTTTAAAAAATTTTTGCCCGAAGAGAAATGCTCCACTTCGTAGCTCTCGTCTTCCAAAATATCCTTGAGGGACTTTCTGATTTCCGGTTCGTCGTCTACTACAAAGATTCTCATATCAGGCTACAGGGAGTTCGATCCGGAATTTGCATCCGCCCAGCTCAGACGAATCTACGGAAATATGACCGTTATGGTCAATCACAGTTTTCTGAACGATTGCAAGGCCGATTCCGGAGGTGTGCTCGTCCTTAGTGGAATAATAAGGTTCGAATACTTTGGATCTATAATCGGGCGAAATGCCGATCCCGTTATCTTCTACGAGTAGCACCACGGATCTTCTCATGATCCTTCTGTCTAGTTTCGTAGTGATGCGGATTTTTCCTACTAAAGAAGTAGACTCTTCCTTTGCTTTTCTCTTTTCTATGGCTTCGACCGCGTTCTTGAAGAGATTATTCATGATTCCTTGGAATAGTTTCTTATCCAGAAAAATTTCCGGGAGATTTTTGCCGAGGTTCAATTCGATTTGGATTCCGGGAGAATGTTCGAATAATTTTGCGCTTTCTAAAACGACAGGTTCCAAGTGTTGGTTAATGAGTCTAGGTGCCGGCATTCTCGCGAATTCGGAGAATTCGTTCACCAGATGTTCTAAAATTTTTACCTGTCCTATGATCGTCTCCGTTCCTTTTGTGACGATCTCTTGGAAATTTTCAGGAACGCTAGCATTCAATTTTCTACGGATTCTCTCCGCTGACAATTGGATAGGCGTGAGAGGATTCTTGATTTCGTGAGCCATTCTCTGAGCGACTTCTTTCCAGGCGGCGATTCTTTGGGAATGCATCAATTCTTCGTTCTTGGATTTGAGATCCTTGACCATCTGATTGAAGGACTCGACCAAGGCTCCGATCTCCCCTCCTTCGGTTAACGGAAGATTGATATCCGTATCGCCTAAGGAAACTTTTTGGGTGGCGTTCGCGAGATCTATGATGGGTCTGGAAATTTTTCGCGCAAATACCAGAGAGAATATGATGGATAATAAAAAGGTAAAGATAGTAATGAGACTCACCGTAAGGCGGATTTCGTAAGGAAGTTTTTCTTTCGCAAGATTCGCAGCTAGATAGTTTCTACGAGTGTTCCAGAGAGCATAGGCCTTCTCTTCTTCTCCCGAAAAAATACGTTTTCCCAGAATCAAATATTTACTCGGATCCTTTGCCTGTATCTTTAAAAGATAATAGGCGGAATTGGGTTGCACATTGATATTCTCTTGGATTCCTTCCTCCTCGGAATCAATGAATTGGCCGGCATCTGTCATGGGGATCTTTAAGGTGCGACTCTCCAACATGAGAGTATGATTTTCATGCCATCCCACATAATAGTTCGGATTCGAGATGAGGTCCAGTTGGTTGGATCTTTCGGTCAATACATGCGCGTTCGGACGTTCTTGGAGGACTAGATTGCGCAAAAGTTTCGCCTTTTCTATCAAATCCCTTTTTTCTCCCGCTAATTCCTTGCGAATGAAATAATCTCCCGAATCCAAGGCTTGGGCGATATCCAAGCCGTAGAATCCTTCGAACACCTTACCGATTATATTGGAAGAAAGAAAGAAGATGGGAATCGAAGGAAGTATCGCTACGAATAGAAAGGAAAGAGAAAGTCTATACCGTATCGAGCTCTTGAGTCTGCCCGTTTCCAGATTACGTTTATTCCTATAAAAGTAGGAAAGAGCCAAGAAAAGAATGAATAGAGGGACCGTATAATAAAAGTAAACTAGGATCCTATCTACGAAATGAAAGTCGGAATTTTGTCTGAAATGAATGAGTTCCGCTAAGAATATTCCGAAAAGAATCACTCCCGAGAGTATGAATAAATCCCTGAAGTAGTAGCGATTCTCCTCGTTCCTAAAAGGGAACAGACTCATACCGCAAAATCGCTCTCCACCAATTTTGCGAGCGCGGATCCCGCTTCCTCTTCCTGGTCTCCTAGGGTTTTAATCGTAAATTCCTGTCCCGGAGCGAGAGCCAACATCATGAGTCCCATAATACTTTTTCCGTTTACTTCCACGCCATCCTTGGATACCAACACCTCGCAATTGTACTTGGAGGCGCAGTTTACGAAGACGGAGGCGGGGCGGGCGTGCATACCGGTGCTTTGTTCGTTAATTTTGAGGTGGATTTCTTTCAACTTTCCCTTGCTGCAAATAAAGATTTAGTTTTTGGCTGAATTCTGCCGCAGCATTCTTACCTAGTTTTTTTAAGCGCTGGTTCATGGCTGCAGTTTCCACGATAATAGGGATATTTCTTCCGGGTCGAACCGGTAACTTGATGAGAGGAATATTCACACCCAGAACTTCTTCCGTTCTGTTTTCGAGACCGGTGCGGTCGAATTCCTTCTCGTCGGTCCATTCTTCCAGATGGATGATCAGTTCTATCAGTTTATGATCCCGGACGGAACCGATTCCGAAAATATCCTTAATATTCAGGATTCCTAATCCTCGTATCTCCATATGGTGTCTTAAAAGATCCGAGCAGGTACCGATCAGATAGCTTTCCGATAATCTTCGGATCTCCACCATATCGTCGGCGACTAGACGATGTCCCCTTTCTATTAATTCCAAAGCGGTCTCGCTTTTTCCTACGCCGCTTTTTCCGGAGAGAAGAATTCCTATCCCGAAGACTTCTATGAGAACTCCGTGCCTCATGGTTCTAGGAGCGAGACTTCTATCCAGGATTTGGGAAATCAAAGTGATGAATTTGTGAGTGGATACGTCGGAACCTAAAAGAGGAATATTCAACCTATCGCAATATTCCACGAAAATTGGAGGAGGAGGATTGCCGTGAGTGAATATGATGCAGTTCAGATGGAAATGAAAGAAGTCGGCTGCGATCTTTAGCAAGCTTTCCCCTTCATGGGAAGTGATATAAGCCCATTCTCCTTTTCCGAAGATTTGTATACGATCGTGAGCGAAACTTTCGTAAAAGCCGGTCAAAGAAAGACCTGGGCGATTGATTTCGGAGCTATGGATACGATTCTGTAAGCCTGCTTCTCCGGCGATGAGCTTTAACCCGAGTTCGGGGTGGTCGTTTAGAATATTCGATACGTTGATTCCGGGAACGGACATCTGATCACCTGGCTTCCAGAGATTTTACCTTCTTCCTTTGGTTGGAAGGAAGAATTTTCAGAATTTTTCTGTATTTCGCGACTGTGCGTCTTGCGATCTCGATTCCCTTGCTCTCTATTTTTTCGACTATGTCTTGGTCGGAGAGAGGATTTTCCGGATCTTCTTCTTTTACTAAATTGCGGATGATATCGTGAATCGTCTTTGAGGACTCCATTCCCCCTTCCGAAGTTTTGGATTTTAATCCGGAGGAGAAGAACCATTTCAATTCCAAAATCCCCCAAGAAGTCTGGACATACTTATTGGATGTAATTCTGGAAACTGTGGATTCGTGCAGATCCAATCTCTCCGCGATATCTTTGAGAGTAAGAGGTCTTAGGAAACGAACTCCCTTACGAAAGAATTCGGTCTGCAGCTCTATGATTGCGGAGACTACTCTATAAAGAGTTTGTCTTCTTTGATTTACGGAACGAATCAGCCATTCCGCAGAATTCAATTTGGAGGAGATATATTCCCTGTCGGAGTCCTTTGCGCCCTTCTTTAAGATTCCTTTATATTCTTTGTTGATCTTAAGTTTGGGAAGCCATTCGTCGTTCAGAAGAATACTAAATTCTCCGTCGATTTCACGAATGATCACGTCCGGAACGACGTAATCCGGTTTTTTAGGAGTATATAAAGTGGCAGGAAACGGTTCGAGCTTTTTGATGTCGGCAGCCATAGCCTCTATCGACTCTACCGGTAGTCCCATTTTTTTGGAGATTCCACGGTAATCCAGTTTTTCCAGGTCCTTCAGATACACCGCGATAAGTTCGTGAAGATTCTTATCTTCGGGCTTTAGTATCTTTGCCTGGACCAATAAGGTTTCCTGGATGCTACCCGCGCCGATTCCCAGAGGATCCAATTGATGGATTTGCTCCAATACTTTGCGGATGATTTTGGTGCTGACGCCGATTTCTGCCGCTAGCTCTTCTTTGGTTTGGGAAATGAAACCTCTATCGTCCAGCATCGAGACCAGAATTTCCGCGATCTCCATCTCCTTTCCTTTTAGGGAGGAGATCCGCAATTGCCAGAGAAGGTGCTCTGACAGGGACTGGGTATTGGGAGAAGACTCTATGTATTTTTGATTTCTATCGGAGGCGTCGGTTCCTCGATATTGCGGCTTGTCCAGACTGAAGGAATCCTGCCAGCCCTGATCCGAATTCTTGAGAAAATCGTTTTTCTCTTTTCTGCGTAAATCATCCACAGAGTAAAGTTCGGGACTTTTGCTTCTCTCGGAGGACAGCTCTTCCTCCAGCATAGGGTTTTCCACCAGCTCGGCGCTGATTCGGTCCGCTAGTTCCAGGGTAGACAGAGGCAGAAGCTCGATCGACTGGCGCAGATCCTGCGTCATGACCAACTTTTGAGTCTGTTTCTGGACTAACTGGTGGTTGAGGTTCACAGTTTGAAGTCCTCTCCTAAATACATTCTCTTGGCTTCCTTATCGTTCACCAATTCTTTGGGAGTTCCCGCGATAAGGATTCTCCCACTGTGCATGATATATGCACGATCCGTAATTTTCAAGGTTTCCCGAACGTTATGGTCGGTAATTAAAATCCCCAGCCCTTTCTGTTTTAAACTATTTATAACGGTCTGAATATCTTTAACAGCTATAGGATCCACTCCCGCGAACGGCTCGTCAAGAAGGATAAAGTCCGGATTTGTTACCAATGCCCGGGCGATCTCGCATCTTCTTCTTTCTCCTCCCGAGAGTGTAAACCCTTTTTGATTGGCGACCCTCATAATTTGCAGTTCTAACAGTAGTTCGTCTCTTCTTCGTACGATTTCCGAACGAGGAATTTTGAGAGTCTCCAAAATCGCTTCCAGATTTTCCGCCACCGTTAGCTTACGAAAAATGGAAGCCTCTTGCGCTAGATAACCGACTCCTAATTTAGCACGAACGTGCATAGGCGCTTCCGTTACGTCTTCGTTATCTATGAATACGTGTCCCGAATCCGGTTGAACGAATCCGACTGACATATAGAATGATGTGGTTTTTCCGGCACCGTTGGGTCCGAGCAGGCCAACGACTTCGCCTTTACGGACATCGAATGTGACTCCGTCTACTACCTTGCGACCATTATAGATTTTTACTAGATTTTGACATCGGATTCTTTGTCCCATTCTGCTCTTTAATTTCCTAAATGGACCCCTTCGGTCAGAATTGATCTTCCTTCTCTGGGATAAAAGACGATTTTTCCCGCTCTCAACAACTTACCGGCCCGATCGATACGCGGATTTCCCTCTAGAATGATCGATTCATCATTCTCATAATAGGTTGCGTATTCTCCTAATGCGTCGGTATTCTTGGCCTTGATTCGGATATCGCCTCGGATCACTGTTTCTTTTTTATCTGTAAATCTTTCGAACTCTTGTGCGAAGACTGTACTCGTAACGTTGGAGGAATCCTTGTCCAAGAATTCCATCTTAGCTTCTTCTCTAAGATGAAGGTAATCCTCTTGGCGAAAGAATTCGAAAATATGTCCGGAGAGAAGGAGTCGATTCTCCCGATCATGCACCTTGATATTCTGCTTGGCCTTAATGATCCTCGAGTCTCCTCCTACGGATTCGATCGCGTCCGCTGTGATTTTCAGATCCTTTCTAAGAACGGTTGCGTTGCCGGAGAGCCGAACCGTCCTTTCGTTTTCCTGGTTCGGTCCGCTATCTATCTTGTCCCCTTTTAGGATGGTCAGAACCGTCTCGTTCGCTTCTTTTCCTTCTTGGTCCTTTTTGGTCTCGATTGCGGTTTGAAAGAGTACATTCTTTTCTTCTAAAACGATACGACTTTCGTTCGTATAGAATGTAAGCCTCTGTCCGGTAAGATAACGATTTTTGGAGAGAAGAATAGGATTCGGATCCGTACTAATCGTATGCTCCGATTCCTTGAAGACGGCCTCCGAACAGAAGATCGTAATTTCAGGATGGGAAACGATTACCCCGCCTTTAAATTTAGTGACCTTGGTGGAAAGTTCCCTTTCTATCGTCACCGCGGAGATGACCGTTTGTTTGCCGGTCTTATCACGGAAGTATAATCTGGGCCTTTCCCGGATATAGACCATTTCGGAGTATTTATCGTATTCTCCCACTCCGGCTCTTAGAGTGGTCCCGTTTTCCTGGTCCTCCACATGTACCCCGTTTTTCAGATAGGCCTTATAAGCCTCCTTGCCGTAGACTTCGATTCTATTCGCGCCCAATTTGACTTTCTTATGTTGGATCCAAGCCCCTCCCTCTAAACTGAATATGGTGACCTTGAGCCCTTGCACTTCCCTGTCCTCTTGGGTTAGGGCGCTCGCTCCCCAATAGGTGGGAAAACTTTCCTGTCGTTTAGGATCCGGTTCCCCGATTCCTTCGAAGGATTTTCTGTCCAAGCTTTCGGGAGAAAAAAGAAGCGGCGGCCTGCTGTGGGAAAGAAGAGAAGAAGCAGCAATAAATAAGAATATTATAAAAAGACGTTTTAGCATGGCTCATTTAGGGGAAGAAAGAGGATTAGCGCCGCCCTGAGTGATGGCGGAGGGGCGAAGAATGGTAAATTTGTTCAGATCCTTATCCGCTTTTAGTCCGACTCCGCGGATAAAAGTGCCGTTGGCGTCGATGATCACCTCTTCGTTAGAGGTAAGTTCCTTTGTTTCTTCGTTGTATTGTAGAGACTTGGCTTTGAGAGTTCGATTTTCCACCGTCCTCAAGACGATATCCCCTTCCAATACTATCAGGTGTTTGGATTGATTGATATCCCCTTTTTTGCCGGTCAGTTTGGATTTGAACTTACCATTTTCGTACTGATCGAAATCCACTCCATAGAGCACGTATCTTTTTTCTTTTGCGAAAAGATACGCTTCTTCCGCCTTCAATTTCCATAGTACAGTACCTGTATCGTCGTACTGATCCTTTTGGAAATTCTTGAAGGATACGGTGGAGCCTTTTTCCCTTTCCCCCTCGACCCGGCTGTACTTCGTTCCCGGCTTTCCTCTAAAGATAAAAAAGGAAAGAATTAATATTAGAACGGAACCGAATAGAGTCATCGGTCCGTATTTCTTTAATTTTTCCCGGTCCAGGGAGACTAGGAGTTTTCGGATGGAAATCAAAGTCTTCGCTTAGTTACGGTTTAGAATTTCCTGTTTAACGTAGCGATCTAAACCGACTAATTCCTTTAATAAAGATTTCACTTCGGAGAGCGGATACTGCGTGGTGGCATCCGAAAGAGCCTTTGCTGGATCCGGATGCACTTCCATGAAGATTCCTTCGATTCCCAAAGCGACAGCGCTTCTTACTATACTGGGAATGAATTCTCTTTGTCCCCCGGTGATATTTCCTGCGGCTCCGGGCAATTGAGCGGAATGAGTTGCGTCGAATACGACCGGAATATCATATCCGTGTAAAATAGGAACCGTTCTACCGTCGAAGACAAGATTCCCGTAACCGAAGGTGCTTCCTCTTTCCGTTACTAGATATTTTTCGGAACCGGATTCCTGCACTTTGGTCTTGATATGACGGCAATCTTGCGGAGCGAGAAATTGTCCCTTCTTCACGTTTACCCATTTTCCTGTCTTTGCGGATTCCGCGATCAGATCCGTCTGTCTGCAAAGAAAAGCGGGAATCTGGTACACGTCGATTACGTCTTTTAAAGGACCGATTTGGGAAGTCTCGTGGATATCGGTTAAGACCGGAACGTTGTATTTATTCTTAATATACTCCAGATGTTTGATCCCTTCGGATAAACCCGGACCACGGTAAGAATTTACGGAGGAACGATTCGCCTTATCGAAGCTGCTCTTGAAGATAAAAGGAATCTTTAGTTCCGCGCAAATTTCCTGCATCTGGGCGCAGACCCCGTCTAAAAGGTCTCTGTTTTCCATCACGCAGGGACCGGCGATCAGAAAGAAGGGATTTGCCCCTCCTATTTTAGAACCGCCTAAAAATTCCCTTTCCTGTGCCGTGCGATCGCTCATTCTTACTTCCTTGCTAATTTGACTGCCGCGCGAATGAAACCCGCGAATAATGGATGCGGCTTAGTGGGCTTTCCGGTGAATTCCGGATGGAACTGGACTCCGATAAACCAAGGGTGGTCGGGAATTTCCACGATTTCGATCAGATTTTCGTCGGGAGAAATACCGGAGAGGACCATTCCCTTTTCTTCGAAGATCTGTTTGTATCGGTTCGTAAACTCGAATCTATGTCTATGTCTTTCGTAGATGAGTTCTTGTTTGTATTCGTTGAAAGCCAGGGTGTTCTTTTTGATTTTACATGGATAAGAGCCGAGCCTCATCGTTCCGCCCATTTGGTCTATATCCATTTGTTCCTCTATGAGAGAAATGACCGGGTCGGGAGAATCGGGACGGAACTCGGTGGAATTGGCTTCCCTTAGACCCAATACATTACGTGCATATTCGATCACCGCACATTGCATTCCCAAACAGATTCCGAAGAAAGGAATTCCTTTGGTTCTAGCATATTGGATGGCGGCGATCTTTCCTTCGATGCCTCTGTCTCCGAAACCTCCCGGAACGAGAACTCCATGCGCAGATTTCAGAACGTCTTTCACGTTCGTTTTATCCAGTTTTTCCGGATCGACTTTTATGAATTCCACATTGGCTTCGTTAGCGATTCCCCCGTGGGAAAGGCTTTCGTAAACGGAACGGTAAGCGTCATGCAAAGAAATATATTTTCCCACCACGGCGATCTGGACCGTATGTTTAGCGGATTGGAGGCTCTTGATGATTTTTTCCCATTCGGTGAAATTGGATTTTCCGAGTTCCAGTCCCAGTGTCTTTAGAACGACTTGATCCAATTTTTCCTCTTTGTACATCTTGGGGATTTCGTAGATGGAAGTGCTGATGTCGGAGGCGGAGATCACATTCTCCTCTTTCACGTTACAGAAGGAGGAGATTTTACTCTTCATCTCCTTGGGCATGGGTTGATTGACCCTACAGATCAAAATGTCCGGTTGGATTCCTAAAGCTAAGAGTTCTTTTACGGAGTGTTGGGTCGGTTTGGTCTTAGCTTCTCCCGCTACGGTGATTGTAGGAACTAGAGTCACATGGATGAATAGTACTTGAGTGGGACCATGTTCGTATCTCATTTGTCGGATCGCTTCCAAGAAAGGAATGGATTCGATGTCGCCTACGGTTCCTCCTATCTCTACGATCACGAAGTCCGTCGCATTTTCGCGAGCAAGAGTGTAGATTCTATTTCTAATTTCGTTGGTGATATGTGGAACGACTTGGACGGTTCTTCCTAAATAGTCCCCTTTTCTTTCTCTTTGGATAACGGTATTATAAATCTGTCCTGTGGAAACGGAGTTCTTACGAGTGAACTTGGACTTAGTAAATCTCTCATAATACCCCAAATCCAGATCCGTCTCGGCACCGTCTTCGGTTACGTAAACCTCTCCGTGCTGGTACGGACTCATGGTTCCCGGATCAATATTGATATAAGGGTCCATTTTCTGCAGAGAAACGGTATATCCCCTACTTTCCAGAAGGCATCCGAGGGCGGCTGCGGAAACCCCCTTTCCCAATGAGGAGCAAACTCCTCCGGTCACGAAAATAAACTTAGTCTTGGACAAGCCAGTCTCCTACCTGCTGAACAGAGTTTTCTTCAGTCGCGGAAAATCCAACTCGGAATTTCCGGCAAAGGCCATCTTATTCTGGAAGAAATTCCCCGTTTAGGGGGTAGAACGGATCCTGCGGATCAGGTCCGTGCTGGAGAATCCGGGCACAAAGGGAAGAATTTTCACTTCTCCACCTAGACTACGAACCAAGGGAGTCTCCGGTAAGGCTTCCACATCATAATCCCCTCCCTTGGTATGAATATGGGGAGCGACTCTGGAGATGAGTTCTAAAGGCGTGTCCTCGCCGAAAACAGTAATGAAATCCACGAAAGAAAGACAAGAAAGAAGAAGGGCCCGGTCCTCTTCCGGATGGACGGGACGTTCCGGACCCTTGAGCCGCTTCACGGAGGCGTCGGAATTCAGTCCTACCCAGAGACAATCTCCTAGATCTCTTGCCTCGGCAAGATAGCTAAGATGTCCTTTGTGCACTAGGTCGAATACTCCGTTCGTAAAAACGATTTTCTTAGAAGAGCGGATTTGCTCCGAAATTTTTTTAGCGTCTCCGAAGGGAATGATCTTAGAAACGCATCGGGAGAAAGAATCCTTCAACGGAAGATCCCTCTTTTTTCCAAGGCTTGTAAGAGTTCCTCGGGTGAAACCGTCTCCGCTCCCAATTTTCCTACGACTACGCCCGCAGCGGCGTTCGCTACCAAAGCCGATTCCAATTCTCCTAATCCTGCCGCGAGAAAGGCGGTATAAACCGAGATGACAGTATCTCCCGCACCGGTTACGTCGAAGACTTCTCTAGCTACTGTCGGAATATGGTAGGTCTTGTTTTCCGAAGAAATATACAGACTCATCCCTTTTTCGCCTCGGGTAATCATCATGGAAGGAGAATGCAGCCTTTCCGCGATCTCTCTTGCCGCAGCCTCTACATCCGAATCCGAATCCAATTTTTTGCCTAAGGCCTTTCCCGCTTCGTGGTGGTTCGGGGTCATCACGCTGGATTTTTCATACTGGAAGAAATGAGACACTTGCGGATCCACGGTTACGATCTTACCGTTTTTAACGGAAATATCTATGATTTCACGGATCAGAGTCGGGGTCAGAGTTCCTTTATCGTAATCGGAGAGAACGACTCCGCTCGCTTCTTGTATTAGTTCGGAAAATCCTTTTAGAAGAGCTTTCTCTTCTTCCTTGTTCAAGGGAATAGTCTCTTCTCTGTCTATCCTACATACTTGCTGGTGACCTGCAATGACTCGGGTCTTCAGGATCGTAGGAACGTTTTCGGAACGAAGGATAGTATTCTTTCGAGGATCGGTATTCTCGGACTCCAAGAGTTTGTCCAGAATCTCTGAGGTCTTATCCGCACCCGCTCTACCGAAGACGAAGGATTGTACTCCGAGCTTAGAGAGATTTTTGACTACGTTTCCCGCTCCCCCTAGAGTCATCTTCTCGTTTCGTACCCAGACGACCGGAACCGGAGCTTCGGGCGAGATGCGATTTACCTCGCCTATGAGATATTCGTCCAGGATCAAATCGCCTATGATTATGATCTTGGTTTGGGAAAGATGAGAAGCGGCCTGGAGATAACGATTTTTATTTAAGTAATACAATTTCTAACCGAGGTTACTATTTTATTTGCGTTTTCCCTTCAAAAGGTTAGGATAACTGGCAGGTGTCAAGAACTACAATTCCTATCTTCCCTCTTCCGGAAGTCATTCTCTTTCCGGGCACTTTTCTTCCCCTGCATATCTTCGAACCCAGATACAGGATGATGTTGGATTATTGTTACGAATCGGGAGAAGAATTAGCCGTAGCTCCTTTCAAAGCATCCGCGCATGGGAGCGATGCTCATCCGGAAATCGAAAATATATTCGGATGGGGGCAAATCGTTCGGAGAGAACCGTTGCCCGACGGAAGATCCAATATTCTATTGGAAGGAAAGGGAATCGCCAAATTGCAAGAATACCAAACCATGGAGCCCTTTCGGATCGGAATGGTGGACAAGATCGATCCGGACGAACGCTATTTAGACAATCTGGAATTCCAGGAAACTTTCGATCGGATTCTATATTTCACAAAACGAATCCTCTTAACTGAAGGCGCCAACGAGGAACTGATCCTAAGAATGAATGATCTATGGAGCCATCCTTTTCCGGTGGACTTTATCTCCTCGATTTTAAATTTCAATCTACAAAAAAAACAGGAAATTCTTTCCAATCCGGACCAAATCTTTAAAGCCAAAGTCCTGGTCGAAATCGTGGAAAAAATGAATCTCGCCGAGTAAATCACGCCCCAGGTTCAGTACGGTCCCCTTCGCCCTTCGATACGATTCACGCGAAGCGAGAATCACTCAGGAACCGTACTGGAGGATCGTGCCGGACCTGTGGGGCTATTCTATTACTTTTTTAAAAAGTCTTCTGGAGAGGACGAATCGGTCCAACCACCATTTCATTCGGATCTTATCTATGACGACTCCGCGAGTGGACGAGGCGTGCGCGAAATCTTCTCCGGACAATACCAAACCCACATGAGTCACCTTGGATTGGTTCGGAGAAGCGGAGAAAAATATCAGATCCCCGGCACGCATTTGACTATGAGAGACTCCCACTCCGATTTTTGTTTGAGCGCTGGAAGCACGGGAGACCATTTTTTCCGGAACTCCGACCCTACCATCGGTAAGAGCTCTATAGGTGAATCCGGAACAATCCGTTCCGGTCTTGGAAGCGTTGGCCCATTTATAAGGAGTTCCTACCCATTCGGAGGCGACTTTTCTCAAAACGCTAGCGGTGAGAGTCTCCCAACCTTCCTTGGGGGGTTTTTGATCTTCCGGCTCACCTGGTTCGGGTAGATTCGGAATCAGAGGAGGATCCGGCAAGGGTTCGATTCTCGGCCTGTCTCCGATTACGATTCCTCCTACCTCGTCCAAAGAGGATTCAATGGATCGTGCCGCGGATAATTTTCCGGAGCCCGAGGTCTCCTTTTCTCCCGCATGCAATTTTTTTAAATTAGAAAGAAGAATATAAGCTCCTCCTTCCAATTTGGAATCCAGGGAATTCTTAAAGCCGGATTCGATTTTTTCGAATGGAACCGATCTGCCTTTACCGGGCATTTGGGTGAGTATCTTGGAGGCTAAACGGTTCTGCGGGAAGTCCACCAGTTTTCCGGAGATAAGCGCTCTCCCCCCGGCAAGAATGGAGAAACCGTCCCATTTCTTTTCCAAGGCAGCTTCCACGAATCGATTTCGTACCTCTTCTCGAATCTCCGCTTTTTTGGTTTCCTTGAAGTACAAGCCGATATAGCTGAAGTCTTCCGGAGAAAGATCCCTTTTGGAGGAAACAGGGATTGCGTCTTCCGCTTCTTCGAAAGTCAGTCCGGAGCGAACCGAATAATCCAGGTTCACGATGAGATCCGCCGTTTTCTCCGGAGTTACCCCTTCCAGGATGGCCCAAGGAACTACATTCTTCGTTATGACGAGTACATCCTTTTCGCCTGCTCTTTTTCCCAATCTTTGGAAAACGGAATTTTTAATAAGAAGACTTTGGCTTTGGTTCCAATCCGATTTCAATAGATCCTGAAACGGATCGGCGTTCAAGGAAAGACTCGCGCCTAAGAATAGGAGGGATAAGAATATTCTTTTCATTATTTGATTCCGTGCATCCAGGATTCGAGTTTCTTACGAAATAGAAAAAGACAAATTGCGGTCAACGTAGGTAAAGAGAAGAAGATGAGAAAGAATCTGGAAAGAGAATCCTGCTTTCCCATAAACAACGCCAAGAATCCGGCCAAGGAATGTCCGAACACTGTGGCTAGAAACCAAATCCCCATCATCATGGAAGCGATTCTTACCGGGGCAAGTTTCGTGACTAAGGAAAGGCCCACGGGAGAAACGAATAATTCTCCGCTCGTCAAAAGAAAGAATCCCAGAACGATCCAGAGAGAGGAAATTTTTTCAGACGATCCTGCCGTCACGACAGAAAGTAACAGAAAGCCCAAAGCCAAGACGACGAGCCCCAAACAGAATTTGGTGACCGAAGAGACATGGATCCCCGATTCTTCCGTCTTTTTCCAGGCCCAAGAAAACAGTAGAGACAGCAACATTACGAAAATAGGATTTAAGGATTGGTAATTGGCTGCCGGTATTTCCCATCCGAATACGTTTCTGTCCACATATCTGTCAATGATCAGATTCATGGTCGAGCCCATCTGCTCGAAGGAGGCCCAAAAAGTAATCGTGACAGCGGAGAAAACTAAAATGGCGAGGATTTTTTCCCGATCCGTTTTGGGATTAGCTGTCGAGGCGGAAGTTTCCGAAAGAGGAGAAGAGTCGGTTACGGAGGAGAATGCCTTAGGATCGATTCTTCTTCCTAAAAACCAAAAAATGAGAAGTCCTAAAAGCATCCCGAAAGCGGCTACGCCGAATCCGTAATGCCAGCCTTTATATTCCGCAAGATTGGCACAGGCCCAGGTTCCCAAGACCGCTCCGGCGTTGATTCCGAAATAGAAGATGGTAAATCCGGAATCCTTGAGATCCTCTTTTCCTTCCAGTTCGTAGATTTTTCCCACCACGGTGGATATACATGGTTTAAAAAATCCGTTACCTAAAATTAAAAAGCCCAGCCCTGCGTAAAAGAAATTAGGTTCGTTCAAGGATAGGGAGAGATGCCCCATCATGATCAGAAATCCGCCTAGAAAAATCGATTTACGATATCCTAATGTGCGGTCCGCGAGGTATCCGCCTACGATAGGAGTGAAATAAACGAGACTATTATAGAAGGAATAGATCAGGTTCGCTTTCGCATCGGCCATAAGCCAGGCCTTAGTCAAAAACAGTACAAGCAAGGCTCGCATTCCGTAGAAGGAGAATCTTTCCCACATTTCTACGAAGAATAGGACGTAAAGTCCTCGCGGATGTCTTATTGTTGTCCCTTGGCTCTGGACTTCCATTGAGGCTCCTCGATTTTGGATTCGAAGTTCGCGAATCTAGCCGCTACAAAAAGGTAATCGGAGAGTCGATTCAGGAACCTAAGATTCTCCGGAAATACTTCCGCCCCTTCTTCCTTATATCGGACCAGATCTCTTTCTAGTCTTCTTGCGAGCGTACGGGATATATGCAGAAAGGAGGAAGGCGCAGAGCCTCCCGGTAGAATGAAATTCTTTAAAGGCACCAGGGACTCTTGCCAAAGATCGATCTCCTTTTCCAAGGAGAGTATGTCGTCTTCCAAGATGCAGGAGGTATCGTCCTTCTTACGGAATCCCGCAAGCTCCGAACCCAATTCAAAAAGAAGATTTTGGATCCTTTCAAGTCCGGGTCTCAGAGAAGAATCGGCCCGAAGGAAGGAAAGCGCGACCCCTAGGGAGGAATTCAATTCGTCCGCTGTGCCGTACAGCTCTACTCGTTTGTCGGATTTGGAGACACGGGAACCGGAGGCAAGAGAAGTGGTTCCGGTATCCCCTTTTTTAGTATAGATCTTCATTGCTTTCCACCCAGGATTTAAGGGACAGAATTCGGAAAACTACCTAAATTTCCCTAGGAAAAGCCGTTTTATAGGAAAAAAAGTTGCAGAAGCGGAGTTTGTAGTGGTAAGATCGAGATAGATTTTTCCCTTTTTGGAATATCGGCGACTTCGCCTTTAGTCTTTAGGAAAAATCTCAAAAAAAAATCTCCCCCCAAAAATAAGGGAGTGAAATTCGCAGTGGGACCCGACCCCACGAGCAAGAGTTCCCCACTCTTCTCTAAGTCTGGAAAATACGGTTCGGACGGATCCGAACTCTAGCTACAGGGAGGTTGTTGATGATTATCAATCACAACATCAGCGCTCTTCGTGCAAATAATGTACTGAAGACAGTCAACAACGAACTGGACAAGACCACCGAAAAGCTTTCCACCGGAATGAGGATCAATCGTGCCGGTGACGACGCTTTAGGATTTGCCGTATCCGAAAGGATGCGTACCCAAATCCGCGGGATTGCCCAGGCGGAAAGAAACGTTATGGATGGGGTCTCCTTCATTCAGGTAACCGAAGGAAATTTGGAGCAGGTAAATAATATTCTGCAAAGATTGCGGGAATTATCCATCCAGACCTCCAACGGGATCTACTCCGACGACGACCGGAAACTGGTTCAATTGGAAGTGGATCAGCTGATAGACGAAGTGGATCGGTTGGGGAAATCCGCCGAATTCAATAAGATTCGTCCTTTGAGCGGTTCCTATTCCAAAGAATCCAAGAATCCGATCCAATTGCATGTCGGACCCAATCAAAACGAAAAGCTTGAGATATTCGTGGATGCGATGAATGCGGGAGCTCTCCAATTGGAGAATAACGGCAAGAAGCAAACTCTGTCCTCCCCGGCCTCTTCGAACACGATGATCGGGATTCTAGACAATGCGATCCAAAGGGTAAACAAGCAGAGATCCGACTTAGGAGCCTATTATAACCGTTTGGAAATCACTGCGGAGGGTCTGCAGGCCAACTATATCAATATGGTGGCAGCGGAAAGCCGGGTAAGGGACGCTGATATGGCGGAACATATAGTGGACTTTACTAAAAATCAGATTTTGACCAAGAGCGGAGTCGCAATGCTCGCCCAAGCAAATATGAGACCGGAACAAGTAGTGAAGCTTTTAAGCGAGAGATTCGGTTAGTAAGTATTAAGGAACGTTTTAAACCCGCCCGGAAAAGGCGGGTTTTTTTACGTACGGCGATCTAAGTTTCTATATCAGTATTTGTCCGCCTGTGCCTTGTAAGCTGCAGCTTCCTTCTCACAATGCTCGGCTAACTTGTTGTACTTCTTTTTGTCGGCTTCGTCGGCGACTGCTTTTCCACCGTGGGATTGGTTAGCTAGGGATTTATACTTTTCGGCCAATTCTTTATGATCCTTGGCTTTCTTGGCGAAATAATCCTTAGCGATTTTTTTCAAATCCGGGGTCGTGGCTTCGTTGATGAGCAGCTGGTCCAGTTCGGTGAAAGCGGAAAGATTTCCGGCAAAAGCGAACAATATAGCCGCCAGGGCGATAATTTTTTTCATGAAACATAGTCTCCTATATCGTTTATCATTATGTGTTAATTTCACAAAAAACGTCAACCGGAAATGAATCCGGTCGAAGTGGTCGTTCTCTGATAATCCTCAAATCGAGCGGTTTGAGGCCTCGAGAATCGGGATGGGTCTTGGTTATTTCTTCTTTTCGGCTTCCTTATGCTTTTCGTGGTCGTGTCCTTTTTCCTTCTCGGGTTTATTTCCCTTATGGTGTTCGTGGTCTTTGGAAGTTCCATGTTCTTTGTGATGGTCCTTTCCGTGCTCGTGCTCTTTGGTTTGATCTCCCGCATAGACTGCGGAGGAAACCCAGATGCCGATTCCTAATAGGATTGTCAGAATTTTCCTCATTTTCTTTTACCTCATAAATCAACTTTTAGTGAATTACTTCTTTTTTATGTTCTTTTTCGGTTTCTTCCGAACCGATTCGGCGGCTTCCGGATAGGAATCTTCCATGTCCAAAATCCCAGTCGGAGCGGATGCGACTGGCGCAGGAGCCGTTTCGAATCCGAATTTCTTTTTGGTAGCAAATAGGTTCGGAAGAGTGAGCCTCCCCTCTTTCCAAAGCATGTATAAAGGAGGATAGACCAGCAATTCCAGAATGAAACTCGTCACGAGTCCTCCTACCATAGGAGCAGCGATTCTCTTCATCACGTCCGAGCCCGTTCCGTCGGACCACATGATGGGCAAAAGCCCCATCATTGCGGCGAGAACCGTCATGATTTTTGGGCGAACCCTATGGACGGCTCCGTGTACAACCGCTTCGATCAATTCTTCCCTATTTCTTAATCTGCCTTTCTTTTTTGCGTCTTCGTAGGATAAATCCAGATAAAGAAGCATGAACACTCCCGTTTCCGCATCTAATCCCATAAGGGCGATCATTCCCACCCAGACGGCGACGGACACATTATAATCCAGGATATACAAGAGTCCTACCGCTCCCACCAAAGAGAATGGTACCGCCATAAGTACGATTAGAGTCTTGGCGTAGGACTTTGTGTTCAGATATAGGAGTAGAAAGATAATGGCCAAGGTCAGGGGCAGAACGTATTTCATTCTCTCCCGTACTCGGAGCATATTCTCGTATTGTCCACTCCAGACGATGGAATATCCTACAGGCAGGCGAACGGAATCCGAAACGAGTTTTTTGGATCTGTCCACAAATCCTCCGATATCCGAAGTGGACGGATCCACATAAACGTAGCCCGCCAAGAATCCGTTTTCGTCCCGGATCATAGAAGGTCCTGTCTTTTGCTTTACGTCCGCGATTTCGGAAATGGGAACATGCCCGAAGGCTTGGGTGGGGACGAGGATTGCTTTTATCTTTTCGACGGAGTCCCTTAGTTCTCTCGGGTATCTTAAATTTACGGAGAATCTTTCCCTACCTTCGATCGTTTGGGTGATGGATTCTCCTCCTATTGCCGCTACTATGATCTGTTGTGCGGTATCCACGGAGATATTGTATCTCGCGAGCTTCTCCCGTTTTAATTCCAGATCCAAAAAGTAACCTCCGGCAGTTCTTTCCGCGAATACGTTTCTGACTTCAGGCGCCTTTCTTAAAACGGATTCGATCTCGACGCCGATCCTTTCTATTTCTTCTAGAGAGGAGCCGAGTATCTTGATTCCGATCGGAGTTCTCATTCCTGTGCTGAGCATATCGATACGGGTTTTGATCGGCATGGTCCAAGCGTTCGTGACGCCGGGAAATTGCATCTCACGATTCAATTTTTCTATGAGCTCGTCCTTAGTGATTCTCTCGGAAGTAAAAGGAAGAAAAGGATACTGCAGGATTCTAGGTAAGTTGGAGTAGAATCGATCCGCTTTTCTCCATTCGCTTTGCGGGCGAAGAAGAACGACGGTTTCCATCATGGAGAAAGGGGCGGAATCGGTTGCGGTTTCGGATCTTCCCGCTTTTCCGAATACCCTTTTTACTTCCGGAAAACTCTTCAACTTCTTGTCCATAACGGTCATGAGTTTCTCAGCCTCCGCGACGGAGATCCCCGGCAGGGTCGTAGGCATATAAAGAAGAGACTCCTCGTAAAGAGAAGGCATAAATTCCGATCCCAAATGGAGATAAACAGGAATCGTCAGAAGAGTGACGGCTAACGCGGAAAGAAGAATTTTTTTCGGTCTATGTAATACCCAACGACATACCGGATCGTAGAAGCGGAAAAGTATCCTGCTCACCGGATGTTTTTCTTCCGGATAGTATTTTCCAACAAATAAAGTGGTTGCGAATTCGGAAAGTCTGCGATTCTTCCACCGGAAGGGTTCCATTCTGGTGAATAGCATACGTAGAGCCGGATCCAACGTGATTGCAAGAATAGCGGCCACTGCCATCGCGATATTTTTAGAATATGCAAGAGGTCTAAAGAGTCTGCCCTCCTGGTCTACCAGCGTAAAAATAGGGAAAAACGCCACAGCGATCACAAGTAGGGAAAAGAAAACGGAAGGTCCTACTTCCAATAAAGCTTCCAATCTCACCGCATGATAGTCACCGATTCTTCCCCCGGATTCCCATTCTTCCAATTTTTTGTAAGCGTTTTCGACTTCCACTATGGCACCGTCCACAAGCACTCCGATGGAGATCGCCATTCCGGCGAGAGACATGATATTGGCGTGAATGTCCGCAAGATACATGGGAATGAAGGCGAGTAATACGGAAATGGGAATCGTAAGAATCGGGATGATCGCGGAAGGAAAGTGCCAAAGAAAAATCAAAATCACCAAGGAGACTATGAGCATCTCTTCAATAAGTTTCCATTGTAGGTTGGAAATGGCATGCTCTATGAGCTCCGACCGATCGTAGGTAACTAACAGTTCCGAACCTTTAGGAAGGCTTTCCTTGATCTCGGATAGTTTTTCCTTCACTCTTTCTATCACAGAGAGAGCGTTTTCCCCGTGGCGCATAACGATTGTGCCGCCTACAACGTCCCCTTCTCCGTCTAAATCGGCGATTCCTCTTCGTATATCCGGTCCGAGTTGTACGGAGGCCACATTCTTCAAAAGAATAGGGACTCCGTTCAGATCCGTAGAGAGAGGAATATTCTCAATATCCTGCAAAGAAGATAGATATCCCCTACCTCTCACCATATACTCAGCGCCGGAAATTTCCAGAAGCCTTCCGCCCGTCTCCTGGTTGCTTTCGCGGATTTTTCTTACCAAGGTTTCGAAATCTATATTATAGGATCTTAAAGCATTCGGATGTACTGTGATTTGGTATTGTTTCTTGAATCCTCCTATGCCTGCGACTTCAGAGACTCCCGGAACCGCGTTCAGAAGGTAGCGTAAATGGAAATCCTGGTAGGTTCGTAAATCGGAAAGGGAATTGTTTCCTGCCTTATCCACCAGTGCGTATTGGTAAACCCATCCGACCGCGCTTGCATCCGGTCCGAGTTCCGTCTTAACTCCGGGAGGAAGAGAGGATTGGATTCTAGATAGATATTCCAAGACCCGGGATCTCGCCCAATAGATATCCGTTCCGTCCTGAAAAATGACGTAAACATAGGAGAAACCGAAGTCGGAAAATCCCCTGACTACCTTGATCTTGGGTGCGCCCAAAAGAGAGGTCACGATTGGATAAGTGACTTGGTCTTCTATGATATCCGGACTTCTATCCCAGCGGGAATAGACGATTACCTGCGTATCCGAAAGGTCAGGAATCGCATCCAGAGGAATATTCTTCATTGCGAAGTAAGAGGATAAGAGCAGAAGAAGGGTAATCCCGATGACTAAGAATTTGTTCTCAGCGGAGAATCGAATTATCTTTTGGATCATAAATTCTCCTCAGTGTACATGCGGTTCGGAACCGGAACCGAATCGGATCTTTGCTTCCGAATCCAATAAAAAGGTGGATTCGCTTACGACTCTCTGGCCTTGCTCTAGGCCGGAAAGAATTTCCGTCCAAGTATCCGTGGACTTGCCGGTTTCTACTTCTACGGCGCGGAATCGGTCGGGTCCCGTTTGCATATATACGATTTTTCTTCTGCCCGTATCCAGAATGGCGGAGGTCGGAACGGATAAAATTCTCTTCAATTTCCAGTCGATCTCCACTTCTCCGAACATTTGGGGTTTGAGAAGATGCTGCGGATCCGATACCTCGCTGCGTAATCGCAAGGTTCTGTTATTTTTATCTAATATAGTGTCTATGCTTTGGATTTTTCCGGGAAATTCCTTTTCAGGATAGACGTCCGTCTTGAATCGAACTTCCAGGCCCGGTTTTACGGAGGTGAGATCCGATTCGTAGATCTGGGAATATATATGCGCCCTTCCCCCTTTTCCACCTAGGATCAATTCGGACGGGTCCCTTTTTCCGGAGGCCCAGAGTCGGATCTGGTCGGGAGAGAGTCCGAGCTGTCGTAATCTAAGTTGTAGGTTTCCCAAACCGATTCCAGCGGAATCGGAAAGCACAGCAGAGGACCGTAAAGCTTCCTTGTATTCCGTCAAGGCGGCGTACAATTCGGGATCATAGGCGACATTGGAATAAGCCCGGAACTTTTTGGCCAGATCTCTCAATGCAACCTCCTCGGTCTTGATTCCGATGGACTGTTGTTTTTCGTTGGAAAGAAGAAGTTCTCCTTCTTCCATTTGCTTAGCTTCAGAAAGAGTGGATTTTTTCTCGTGATCGGAATGGTCCGAATTACTATCCTCTTTTTTTACGAGGTCCATATTACAGATAGGACAAGTACCCGGTTTATCCGATGTATAATGCGGATGCATCGGGCAATAATAGATCTCTTTCTTATGCCCGCATTCTACGATAAAGAATAAGACTGCGAGTATAAAAGAAGATCGAATGAGTCCTCTCAAGATCGTATGATTTGCCCTGGGCAAAAAATCACTGGGCTTCACGAACGATCTCCCCGCAGCCTTTCATCTTTTTATCATAGGGGTTTCGAATTTCCTTACCGGAAGCGAGCCATTTCTTTTTCAGCATAGGACAATAGAATAAGGAAACTCCTGATTTATCATGATGCCCTAAGATAGGTTCCAATGCCTCGGAAAGCTTTTGGAAGAGTTCCCTCTTCTTATCCAATTCATTTGTGCGCCCTAGCTCTTCCGCAATGGGAGCGGCTTTGCGAAATGCTTCGGTGTCTTTCTTACTGTCCGCTTCTTTCTTAAGTAAGTCGGAGAGTTTCTTGGTATCCAATGGTCCCGGTTTTTCGGCGAAGATCTCGGAGTGGATCTTAGAGACTTCTTTCAATACGAAGGTTTCCTTTCCCTCGTGGGCGAAAACCGGCAAGGAAAGAACGATGGATAGGATAAGTATAAGATGGAAAAGAGCTAATTTCATTTTTTATCTCCCGTATTGTGTTTATCGTGGTTTGGAATTTCGTTCTCTTTATAGATAAGGCTTAAAAGTTTCAAGGCGTTCAGAACGGATTCGTTCTTACGTTCCTTCAAATCCTCCAATCTTATTTTAGCGTTTAGAATCTCAGTTTGCGCGAGCAGACTGTCTTGGACCGTGGATTTTTCCGCCGCATATTGGTAGGAACCGGCTCTTGCGGAGCGCTCCAATTCAGGGATGAGTCTTTTTTCCACAAGACGGATCTGATCCATCGTTCCTTTCGCCAGGGATAGGCTACGATTCAACTCGGAACGCATTTGGATTCTTGTCTTTTCTACGGAGTCTTTTCCTACTTCCGCAAGGTGTTCGCTTTCTCCGGTGATGGAATTCCATTTGAAGGCGGACCAGAACGGCACTCGCATGTTCATGCCCAAACTGAATAGATCTCCTCTATATTCCGTACTATCCATGAGTCCGTAATTCAGGGGGCCTTGGTCCAGAGCGTAGGTCTGGGATCTTCTCTTCATGTAGGAAAAGAATACTTCCGTTTGGGGAGCCAGGGAATATTTCGCCAATTTGGCCTGTTCCTTAAGTCGTTTTTCCTCTTCGGTTTGGATCTTGTACTCTGGACTTTCTTCGACTAATTTCGCTTCGGAGCCGACCAAATTCTCCAGTTCCTCGAATTTCTTGTCCAGGAAAGAATCCAATTCCAATTCGCGGATCTCTTGGAAAGAAAGCTTATTGGAGATTTGGTAATATTCCAATTGGGACCTTAGGTCCTTGAGTTGGGTAGAATACTCCGTCTCCTTTTCTGCGGCTTCCGTTTTTGCCACGGCGGATTTCAGAACGCCTGAGAGAGTGTTTCCTCCGTAAGCGTAGGAACTTTCGCTAATGGATTTTTGGGCGCCTAGAACGACTAGGATCTTATCGTTAATGGCCTTTTTCTTTTCCGAATGCTGGTAGCGATTTAATTTAGAAAAGAATTCTCCAAGAATTCTATTTACCCCCGACATATATGCGAAAGAGGCTTCGTTTTGCATGAGTTTGGAGATTCTTTTCTCCGTTCCTAGTTTTCCCGGAAATGGAAACTCTTGGGAAATGGAAAGCTCCACCCCGGTCATGGTGGGAGTATCCAGGGCACGATCTCCATTTAGTGAATATCCGTTTCGAGTGGGATAATTCCTATAAGCGAATCCGATTTTCGGATCCGGAAGGATACCTGCCGCCTCCGAATGGGATTTATGAGCCTGGGAAAGTCCCGCCAAGGATTTGGATTCGGGATGTTCCGTAGCTAGTATTCCTAGAATCTCTTCTAGGTCTTTTTTCTCGGCCTTGGCCGAAAGGGAAAATGAGAATATTATAATGAATGAGACGATGAATGCGCGATTCATATCTTCCTCCTAAAAATTTACGAAGAGAAGAAGATGAGAATCTTAAATCAAAAATACTTGGAGTACGCTTTGTTCTTGCGGAGAAGAAGGTAGAAAGGCTAGGAGAAAACCGAACTCCTTATTGCTTAGGGAAAATACAGTCGGATTCTCGGAGGGAATAAACCAATCCACTAGAACCTTCTGGATTCCTAATTTTTTCCAATCTAAGCTCTGGCTTAATTCGGAAACGGAAACCTGGGCATCCTTGCTGCAGCAATTCTCCTTTTGGTCGGAAGAATCAGAAGTTTGCTTTTCCGAGGATGTATTGTGATGACAAGGAGGAAGTTCCGATGCCTCCGATTTCTTTTCCTGAGAGGAGATCAAAATAGGGCAATTTCCGGAAACTTGGGCGAAGGAGACGCAAACGAGTTGTAATAGGAATCCGATTCCTATGAACAAACCGATCGATTGTTTCGCCCTGCGGGTCATACCATCTATTCTGACTATGATTCCCGGAAAAATGTCAATAAAAAAAGAGATCGAGCAGGTTGACCTTTTCGAATCGGCAGAGAACGAATCAGGGCAAGCTGAAGAAAGGATTACTTAGTAGAACCGCCGTAGGAAACACCGCCTGGACTCTCACATATTTATCGCTCGGTTTCATAAGATAGCTTCCCTTCTTTTGGAAGGAAGTCCTTGCGAGGATTTCCGAATTCGGCCCTACGAAATCCACAGTCATGGGAGTGTCCTCGAATTCGTAGAAAATCTCCCCGTTCTTTTTTTTGCCCAAATCCCTGATTTTCGGGTCGTCCAAGGTCCTCGCCATCTTGCGAATGCAAAGATAATTGCCCTCCGATAAGGAGCGTAAAATTTCCGGCTCGGTTTTTGCGTCCGCATTTACGAGTATATACCTCATGAGAGATTCTCCGTCCTGCTGGTAGATCTCGGAGCTTAGATCTCTCCAGTTCGGGATTCCCGAGGTTCGGGTTCGTAAATATTCCTCCCTGGGAAGATAATGCAAATCGTCCGAGGCCATACAAAAGGAAGGAATTCCCATTGTGAGCAACTTGTCCCAAAATTTGGGAATGTCTCCGAAGGGACTGAAAACTTCTATCGCATTATAATTTTTTAATTGGGAGAGGGATTCCAAAGGAAATGCGTCGTTTAAATTGGGATGATTGACTACAATAAATCCGTTCTCGTTCCTGATGGTATCGATCAGCCATTGCAGGTTTTTCTGATCCGCATAGAATGGAAACAAATCGTATTTCGGAGACTCCGACCCGAAAACGGAGAGATGCCTTTTTCTCAGGTTCATTCCCCATTCGTAACCGTCGATTTGCAAGAGCTGTGGGTGTTCTGTTTTGGTGATTCTTTCGTAATCCGTAAAACCTAAAATCTGGTATCCATTGGAGGAATAAGCCGTTTCGATTTCCTCCGGAGAATTTCTGCCGGGAGTGAACCAAGTCCGGTTGGTATGGAGATGCATACCCGCTTTCAGCCAACGTAAGCCGGTCGATCTGGCATACGGATTTCCGAATTTCAGTATGTCCTTTTCTGTGCGAGTCAGGTCCGGCTCGGCTCTCAATAGGATCCAAGTGATTAGATTGAACGCAAGTGCTACGCCTAGAATTCCGATGGCGGATAGAATGGCTCTTTTTTTCCACATTCTTTTCCCAGTCTATCCTCGAGGTTCGAGTGAAAACAAGAATTCGCCAAAGTGAATATTACAACTTCTATACGAAAAATTTCGAGAGAACGGATTTCATCCTTCTGTAACAATCCCGGGATGAATTGGAAGTTACAATCTTCTACACACTTTCAAACCGGAAGAAGATGAAAATCGCCGTCGTACTACCAGCCTATAATGAAGAATTGACCATAGAAAAGACGATTCTTTCCTTTTTTCGAGAATTGCCTCAAGCGGTGTTCGTGATCGTAGACAATCGATCCTCGGACAAAACCTTCGAGATCGCAAAGAAGACATTAGAAGAATATAAAATAACAGGGACGGTTTTACACGAGCCTCGCCCGGGAAAAGCGAATGCGGTTCGGACGGCGTTTTACGAAACCGATGCGGACATATATATCATGTCGGATGCGGATCTTACCTACCCCGCCGAAGAAATCCACGCCTTACTTGCGGAGAGAGAAAGGAAAAGCCTGGATATGCTAGTAGGTGACAGATTGAGTAACGGAAGATACGGCAAGGAGAATAAGCGTCCCTTCCATTCCACAGGGAATCGATTGGTCCTTAGCCTGATCAATTTTCTATTCGGTTCCAAACTGAGGGATCCCATGAGCGGTTATAGGGTATTCTCTCGTAAATTCGTAAAGAACTACCCCGTGCTTGCTTCCGGTTTCGAGCTGGAAATCGAAATGACCCTACACGCTTTGGATAAGAGATTCCGCATCGGAGAAATTCCGATCGCTTATAAGGATAGGCCCCAAGGTAGTTTTTCCAAATTGAATACGATTCGGGACGGATACCGGGTTCTCAAACATATCTTATGGATCTTCAAGGATTACAAACCGATGCAATTCTTCGGGTTCTTTTCCGTGGTGACTGCCGGACTTGCGCTTTTGGCCGGTTATCCGGCAATTGTGGATTATATCCGTTTTAGATACGTATATCATGTTCCTTTGGCGATCCTAGCGACAGGCCTAGTTGTTTTATCCTGGATCCAGATCAGTATAGGTCTTATTCTTCATACTGTCGCCAAAATCCAAAGAACGAATTTCGAACATTCTCTATTGCGCTTCGAAAGCAGAAATAGCGGAAAGCAATATTCTAAGATATTCTCCGATCCGGTCTCTTATCGCTGATCCGAACCGGATCCGAGCTTGGGCTCGGATTTGATAAGAATTACCGTATTCTCCTTGGAAACTGTTTCGAATTTGCGATCCGGATAAGAGAGAACCAATTCCAATAGACTGTTTTCATTGCAGATAATGGAAAGTTTCTCTGTGGATTTGAATAGTTCCGACTCGTCCTTGAATTTATAGCTTCCTACTATATGGATTCTATCTTCCCGATAAAACATGGGATAAAAGGAAAGATATTTGTAAAATACGATCTTATTTCCGGAAGAAGACGCCGAATCGAAGAGTCTCAAGGTTCCGTCTTGTAAAAAATGAAGCACCTTAGGAACTAAAATCGCCGAGAGACTTGCGATAAACAAAAGCATACCGAATACCCCGGAAATTAGGAAATTCACCGAGCCTTTCCTTTTATCGTCGATTAGGTAATAAAAGGAAATCGTGATTCCTAAAACCAACAAGAGTCCGGGGATAGAATCCCAGGCCGAAAATTCGGGGAGGTCTGAAGGGGAAACTCCGAAATTGGATGCGACCTGTAACAGGATCCAAGGGAGGCCGGCAAATAATAATCCGAATACCAATCCGATCCCAAGGAATACGAATCCAAACGCTTTGCCTAATTCGGTTTTCCTTTCTTCCCATAGCAAGGCCGCGAAAAAAGCGAAACCGACATAGATCGAAGAGGAATAATGAGGCAATTTGGTTTTGACAACGGAGAAGATAAGTAAAACCGAAAGTATCCAGATGAGAAAGTAGCGGGAGATTTTTGCAGTTTCCTTAGATTTAAAAATCTGAATATTCTTGGGTAGGTAAAATAGAAAGACCGTCCACGGGAAAAATCCGATGAAGGCCACAATGAAATGATAATAAAAGGGACCCGTATGCGATTCCAGGGATTGGGTCAGTAACTTCTTCTGGAAATCGAAGAATTGAACCAGGAATTCATCTCCGTAGATAAGAAAATTCGTCAGGTAGTAAAAGGAAAGAACGACCAAGCAAACTCCCGCAAAAACAAGAGCATCCGAAAAATGGAATCGAAACCTTCTTTCCCAGATTCGATTTCCCACAAAGATTAGAATCGGGATCCCGAGTCCCAAAGGACCTTTCGTTAGAACCGCCAGACTCCCGAAGAATGCGGCACCGACCGCCCAGACAATCCTCGTTCGGAAGTTTTGCTCTTCTCTTTCGCTATACAGATAAAAACTGAGAACGGAAATAAGAATGAGAGTATTGAATAGATGATCTATATACGCGGTTCTCGCAAGTACTAAGGGGAGCAGGGAAGAAGCGTAGATCCCAGCCCAGACGAATCCGAAATTTCGGTTGCGAAGATAAGAACCGAAGCGGACCAAAACGAAGAAAGAAATGAGTCCGCTCAGAACCGAAGGAAGTCTTGTGGAGATTTCCGAAATCCCCAAGATCTTATAGAATCCGTTTGCGATCCAAAAAAACAAGGGAGGTTTTTCTCCGAAAGTCTGACCGTTCACTTGCATCCGGAAGTATTCTCCGGATTGGAACATTCCCTTCGAAATAGCCCCGTAGATATTCTCATCCCAATCGATGAGGGGAAAGCTTCCCAAACCGAAGAGTAAAAGTGCGATATAAGCCAAAATAGAGAGTGGGAAAAACGGATTTCGCATCGAAGAAAGAATCTATCCTTGGAAAGGAGGAGTCACCTTCCCTCTTCCAAAAATGGAAACACTATGAAATCGGCATTCTAAAACCGTGGCCGGAACCGCTCGTTCTATTACAAAACGGATAAAAATAAAAAAAAGCCTAACCTTCGTTACGAGAAGTTAGGCTTCAGAGTCGTACGGCGATTTATAATAAATTATAAATCCGTGGTCCCGTCGAAAGAACCAACATTCACTGGCTTGGCGCTCCCCTGCCGGAATCACACGAGTCAAACCGGCAGGTTAGCTACTTGAATTACTTCAATAGCTGGAGCACGGTTTGCGGCTTCATGTTCGCCTGAGCGAGCATCGCAGTCGCAGCTTGAGTCAGAATCTGATATCTGGTAAAGCTGGTCATTTGCTCAGCCATATCAGTATCACGAATCCGTGATTCAGCCGCTTGGATGTTCTCATAAGCGTTCATGAGACCTTTAGCAGCATGTTCCAGACGGTTGTAATAAGCTCCCAAGTCCGCTCTTTGCTTGGAGATCAATCTCAGAGCGTCGTCGGCAAGGCCGATTACGGAGTTCGCTTTTCCCGCCGTAGAAAGAGAGATGAAAGTCAGAACGGTCGGGTTTCTGAGACCCAGAGCCGCGGTGTTCATCGTTTCGATATACACTCTCTCTCTTTGGTGCATGTTAGCACCCATATGGAACCACATACTAGCAGTCGGATTCAAACGAGCGAAGGCTCCGGTAAGGAGTTTCATCTTGTTGAACTCGGCCTGAGATGCGATCCTGTCGATCTCGTCGACCAACTGGGACACCTCTACTTGTATTTGTTGACGGTCTTCTTCGGTGTAGATACCGTTCGCAGCCTGCACCGCAAGCACGCGGATCCTTTGGACGACTTCATGGGTTTCTTGCAGATACCCTTCCGCCGTTTGGATCAAAGACATACCGTCTTCAGTGTTTTGTTCCGCCCTGCGCAAACCTCCGACCTGAGTCCTCATTTTTTCGGACACGGCCAAACCGGAAGCGTCGTCACCTGCACGGTTAATACGCATACCGGAAGACAATTTTTCGATGTCTTTGTTCATGCTTTCGCTATTGAACTTCAAAGTTCTATGAGCGAAAATGGCACTGATATTGTGGTTAATAATCATTCGGTTCCTCCTTGAATCCGAATCTCCTCAACGAGGAGAATTTGATTTTCCTAGAGGTCTTCCTTGACCTCTTCATGTTCAAAATCGGGAAGTTCGGAGAAACGGAAGAGAGACTTTTTTTGAGGATTCACCGATAAAAGAAGCTTCCTCTCGGATTCGGATATGTCGCTTTTTGAGTATTTCGGGCGCCTCCTTCGGCAAAGCCTCAGGACCGAGCCGCTACCGGTTCGGGCATGGCCCTCATCCGCTCGCGATCTTCTTTCTTTTCCAATTTCCCATTATGGCAAGCCGCTCGGGACTAAAGCCGTCCGCGTCTCTGGCGCGGTTGGATGCAAAATCCATCCTAAAATGCTTGCCGGATTTCGGAAGGACAAGAGTCTGAAAGAACGATGCTCGAAAAGATCTATCTCGCCAACCCCCGAGGCTTCTGCGCCGGAGTAAAGTATGCGATTTCTTATGTGGAACAGGTGCAGTCCCATTCCCAGGACCAAATCTATGTTCGAAAGGAAATCGTCCATAATCGTAGAGTCGTAGAGGATATGAAAAAGCGCGGGATCAAGTTTATCAACGAGCTGGAAGAAGCTCCGGACGGATCCACGGTGATTTTTTCGGCTCACGGAGTTTCTCCCGCGGTGGTCGAGGAAGCGAAACGTAGAAACATGAAAATAGGCGACGCCACCTGCCCTTTAGTGACTCGGGTCCATCGTAAGGCGCGCAGATACAAGGATACTCATCAGATCATTTATATAGGCCACCAAGGTCATGACGAGGCGATCGGAACCACGGGAGAGGCGGAGATGTTTCTCGTGGAATCTCCCGAAGATGTACAGGCTCTAGTGGGAAAATTGGATATTACGAAACCGATCACTTATCTCATGCAGACTACTCTTTCCATCGCAGACACGAAAAAGGTAGTCGAAAAGATCGGGGAACTCTTTCCGATGGTGGAGCATCCCTCCAAAGACGATATATGCTACGCGACCACGGAAAGACAGGAGGCGGTCGCCTCCATGATGGATTCCATAGACGCGATGATGGTGATCGGGGCGGATAATAGTTCCAATTCTCTCCGCTTATTGCAATTGGCGCAGAAGTCCAAGCCGCTTTCTTTTAAAGTCACATCCGTAGAGGATCTAGATAGGGAAAGAATCCTTTCCGCTTCCATCAAAATGCTCGGAATCACTGCCGGAGCCTCCACTCCTCAGATTCTAGTGGATGAGATCATAGCCAAGCTCCGAGAATTTTATCCGCAAGCCAGTGTGGAATTATTCCCAGGATCCAGAGAAGATTCCATGAGCTTTAAATTACCCGCAAATTTGTTGATGTAATTCGATCGGAATCGATCCCGAATTACGTTCTCCCTTAAAAAGACAAAAAAAGACCGCTCTCCCGGCATTGGTAGAACGGTCTTTTTAGTTTCTGTTTAGAAATTCTTAAAGAAGAGAAAGAGTAATCTTATTTCTTCTATCTTGGATTTCTTCCGGAGTTTCGATCTTTAAAACCTCGTCCGGAACGATCTTGAAGATGGACTGTCCTTTCTGGATGATCTTTCCATCGCTATCCTGCAGAAGAACCTCTTTGATGGTTCCCGAGAAAGGAGCCGTGATCTTATTGAACATTTTCATCACTTCCACGATAAAGAGAGGCTGTCCCACTTTGAAGTGGTCGCCCACATTCACCATTGAAGGAAGATCCGGAGCCTCCTTGGAATAGAACATTCCCCCCATAGGAGAAACGATCTCGTCGGAACTCGCCTTAGGAGCCGGCGCCAGATGCTTGATGAACGCGTCTCTAGTATCCGATTTTTTGAATATTTCCGGAATAACCGGTTCCAGATTTTCATCCACGGTAAGAGTATAGAAACCGGATTTGCTTCCCAGATTCGGGATTAGGTTCAATAACTCCAAACCTACTTGGAATCCTTTATGAGAAGAAACGGCTTTGTTCCAAAGCTCCGGTTCGAAACCGGCAGGCGCCTTTCCGGAAAAGAACGCGTCCCATTCTACAGAGTCCGCTTTTTTGCCTGTCTTAGCTTCCAATTCCTTGTAGAAAGCGAATGCGGATTGCAGTATCGCCTGGTCGTGATCCCAGATTTGCTCGGAAGGAGATTGGTGCAATTCTCCTTCCATATGCAGATAATAATAGAGCTCTGATAAAACGAAGATCGGGTTTCTGAGCCAAACTACTTTTTCCTTCTCTATCTTCCAGGAAACATTCTCGTGGTATCCTAGAAAGCCCGCGAGTAGATGCGCATCGGAAAGTAGTTCCGTTACCGGTCGAGTGATCAGAGTGAGTTTACGCGCGAGAATCTTCTTCGCTTCCGCTGGAGCGGAAGAAACGATTTTGTTCCAGGCCACTTCCAGATCCACGTCCTTACCCAGACTTTCCAGAGCGCCTACCGCCGCCAGATAAGAGATCATAAAAGCGGTGGAAGGTTTGAACATGGGATCCTTGCCCAAAATCCAATTTATCAAACCGTAATGTACGATCAGGTTGGTTTGAAGGTCCTGTCCCCTAAGTTCGGTCTTGCGGAGAATATTTCCTAATTTGCGAAGGTTATCTTCTCTACTCGTTCCGTAGGTGATTAAAAGAGCGATATTGGAATCGTAAGCTCCTGCGACCTTGTAATGGATAAATAGACCGGTATCCGGATTGCGGACGGAGATCCCTTGGTCGTCACGGATTTCTTCCGGAAGAGGCTTAGACCAATTTAAAATCACACCGCCTGCGTGAGGCTGGATGGCTTTGTTCGTAGCATTGATTCGGACTTCCGCTCCCGAAATATTGCGAACCACTCTTTCTGGTTTAGGCAGTCGTTTTCCGTGCAGGGAAAGTAACGCCATAGCTTCGATAAGGCTATCTACGATAAAGAACTCGGATTTATTTTCCGGATTCGTAAACTTGAGAGTATAGGCAATTTCAGTCACCCTATGCTCCACTTGGATCCGAGTATTCATCTCCATGAAGAAGTGATTGGTTCCGTCCACGATCAACTCGAAGGTGGAAACGCTATTTAGGTTAACCGCTTGTCCGAATCTTTCGGATTGTTCTTCCATGTCCTTCAAGACTTGGAGATCAGCTTTTAGGATTTCGGCCTTTTTCTTTTGGGACGCTTTCTCGGAGTCTTGGATTTCCTTTTCAAGAAGTTCCTGGGTGAGAGAGATCTCTAAAAGTTTTTGCTCGTGCATCTGCACAGAGCAATCCCTTCCGCCCAATGCAAGACACCATTCTCCGTTTCCGATCAATTGGATCTCGTTATGGCGAGTCTTTTCGATGTTCAATTCCATGAGGAAGTTCCGGTTGGAACCGGGAGCCGTCACCTTGGATTCGGAAAGAATTTCCTGAACCGCGGTCTTTACTTCCTCCGGCTTGGCGACAACCCTTTGGCCTTTACCGCCGCCTCCGCCTACGTATTTGAATCGAATCCGATTGGATGGAAATTTTTCCCAGATTTTGGCGGTCTCGATTTCAGCTTGAGCTTGCAGATCGGCGATAGTTACCAACTCGACGATCTTCTCGTATCCGGCGTATAAGAGAGCTTCCGCGTTGTCCTCCAAAGATTTGGAAGAATCGAATTTGAAGTCCAATCCCTTTTCTTTCGCCAAAGAAGTGAGAGCTTTTTCATCTCCCGCTTTTTTGAGAAGGCAGATAGCGGAAATATTATCCACACCGGGAGTGACGGAAACGTTCAGCTTACGTGCGAGTTTCTTGGCCTCGTCCTTGGACCCTGCTTGGTGAGCCACATGAGAAGAAGGTCCCATAAACGTGATTCCGCTTTCTTCGATTGCCTCGATGAATTCGGAATCCTCCGCCATGAATCCGTATCCTGCAAAGATATGAGTGTATTCGTTATCCTTGGCGATCTGGATGATTTGTTTAATGCGTGCGGCTTTCTCTTCCGCTCCCGCTCCCATATAATCCGGAACTCGGTGTATATTGGAAGGAAAACGAAAGCCTCTTAGTTCCGGAGCGAGAGCCATAGGATAAACCACGGAATCCTTTTCGGAGAGAAGAATTCCGTATTCTCTGATTCCGATCTGATCGAATATCTCCATAGCCTCTTTTCGGACAGGCCCACGGCAAACGATCAGACATTTGATGCTCTCCAGCGTAAAGGAATGGATCCAAGGAGAAGCGGATTCGCGGAAGGTAATGCGTCGATTTTGGTAGTCGATCATCGTTGTTTACTCGAACTCCCTTTGGGGTCCGGACATAGGGCCCGGTTTATAATGTCTTACTAGATAATCTAGATTTTGGAAAAGAATGCTTCTGGTGGTTCCGGGAAGCACGATTCTGGAGACGGATCCTAATGAGAGAGCCTCTTTCGGATTCATGAGCTCCTTTTCGTATTGCTGGGAAAGAACTTGGAGTTTTTTGTCCCGGATGGTAATCGCTTCCTTCTCGGAGACTCCTTTCTTTAGATTTTCCTTAAATTCCCTTTGGATGGCGGAGACCTCGTCCTTATAGACGTAGTCCTTACCCGCCGGTCCCATCACCGCGATTCTTGCGGTAGGAAGCGCGAATACCATATCTGCTCCCGTATGATAGGAGTTGAAGGTGGCATAAGCTCCACCGAACGCGTTTCGGATGATGAGAGTGAGTCTAGGAGTTCTTAGGTCGATAATGGAATCCAGAAGCTTTCTGCCTTCTAAGACGATTCCGTTATGCTCCTGTTCTTTTCCTGGAAGGAATCCTGTCGTATCTTCTAGGAAGATAAGAGGAATATTATAAACATTACAGAATCGGATGAAGCGGGTTCCCTTACGAGCCGCGCCGATATCTATCTGACCGGAGGAAACCGCGGAGTTGTTCGCGACGAACCCGACTACGTGTCCGCCCAATCTTCCGAATGCTGTAATCAGGTTTCTGGATCTTTGGGGTTGGATTTCAAAATATTGTCCATGGTCGCAGATATTCTGGATATATAAAGTGATATCGAAAGGTGTATTCATCCCGGTCGGAGAATTGAAGGTCTTCTTGAAAAGAATCTCCTCTTCGTAAATGAATCTGTCAGTAGGATCCGAAGTAGCATGAAAAGGCGCCGCAGAATGGTTATTGTCCGGCAAGTAGGAAAGAAGTCTAAGAGCCGTACGAAGAGCGCCTAACTCGTCGCTCGTAACCAGATCCACAACCCCGCTTTGTCCGTGAACCTTAGGTCCACCCAAATCGTCGGCGGTGATATCCTCTCCGAGTACCGACTTTACGACCCCGGGTCCGGTGAGTCCGAAGAATGTATTCTCCGGTTGGATCATAAAGGAACCTTGTCTAGGAAGATAAGCTCCCCCGCCCGCATTAAACCCGAACATGAGCATTAGGCTTGGAACCACGCCGCTGATTTTTCTGAGAGCGGTAAACGCTTCGGAATATCCGTCTAGTCCACCCACTCCTGCAGGAACATAAGCACCTGCAGAATCGTTCATACCGATCAGAGGAATTCCGTGTTCGCCCGCCATATAGATGAGTCTGGCTAATTTATTTCCGTTGGTGGCATCCATGGAACCGGCACGAAGAGTGAAGTCGTGTCCGTACACCGCCACATCTCGTCCGTTGATATTCAAGATTCCGGTGATGAGAGAAGCTCCATCCAGATTTTTTCCCCAGTTTTGGAAGAGAATATTGGGTTCGGAATTGGTGAGTACCTTGATTCTTTCCCAAACGGTCATCCTCCCCTTGGAGTGTTGCACGAGAATACGATCTGTACCTCCGCCTTTTAGGGGTTTTTCCAGGAGTTCCTGACCCATCGCATTCGCTTCTTCATAAATGCCCGGGGTAGTTTGAGATTCCGTTCTCTGACTAGAGACGAACGGATTATCTATGGAATATATAGGTTCCGACATATTAAGTGCTGTCCACTAAGGGGATTCGGGATCCGTCTCGCTTTTGAATAGTCCCGGAAGAGACTGTCGGGAAAGCGGGGACCGACCGCCGGTACACAGTTTTTAGAGAAAGGCCAGGGAGGAAAGCTTAAAATCAAACGAATGGGGAAACAAACAAAGCGAAAGATTTACGCGCCCGTTTTTCGGGCGCAAGGAAAGATGTAGAACTACTGCAAAGAGGAATCTACCGTATCGTAAATTCTAAACAAAGAATCCATATCTATGATTTCGAAAACTTTCCGGACCGCCGGTCTAAGAGCCGCCAACTTTAATTGGATCTCTCTTTCCTTGCATACCTTTAGGGATCCGACGATAACCCGGAGTCCCGCAGAAGAAACAAACTCCACATTAGACATATCCAGAACGATACTCTGCTCCGTAGCCTTTCGGATATGCTCCATGAACGCCTGTTCTATTCTATGGGTGTTATGAACGTCCATGTTCCCGATGAGATGGATCACCCTAGAATTGCCCTTAATTTCTACCGTCAGTTCCATTCTTCCTACCGCCGTTTAGCGAAAGTATTTTTGGAGGGTGAGAATATTTCTCCCCTCTTCTATTTTATAATCCACCGTGTCCATAAGGGTTTCGATGAGATAGACTCCGAAGCCTCCCTTTCTTTTTCCGCTTAGATTTTCCTCGATGGACGGGTCTTTTACACTCGCCCGGTCGAATCCTTTTCCGGAGTCGGTTAGCACGATCGTGATAGAATCCTCGGTGAAGCGAATTTTACAATCGAATTTCGGATTTCGGAGCAGAGTATCCTTGTATCCGTGCATAACGATATTCGTACCCGCCTCGTCGCAGGCCAAGAGAATATCGTCCCGTAGAGCCTCCGCCAGATTTCGGACCTTGATCGCATCGTAGATGAATTCTCGGAAGATAGGAATTTGAGAGGTGGTCGCGTCGAAGGTGCGGGAAAATTGGAAATCGTCGTTATATTTCAGAAGAAGGACGGTAAAATCGTCGAAAGGATCCCTGCCTGCGGAGAAATTTCGAACGATTCCGTAGAGTTCTTCCACGATTTTCTGGGCGGGAAGATGTTTTCGAATCCGAATCTCTTCTATCATTCTTTCCAAACCGAATTCGTTCCCTTGGGAATCCTTTTCCTCCACGGCTCCGTCCGTATAAAGCACGAAGATATCTCCCGGTTTGACTCGGAAATTTCCCCCTTTGTATTTTGCGGTCGGAATCACGCCCAGAGGAGGTCCTTGGCCTTTCAATAATTCGTAAGAACCGTCTTCTTTGATCCATACCTGATCGTTATGACCTGCCGAAGCATACTCGATCGTAAATAAAGAAGGATTATAA
This sequence comes from Leptospira wolffii serovar Khorat str. Khorat-H2, assembly GCF_000306115.2. Lineage (NCBI taxonomy): Bacteria > Pseudomonadati > Spirochaetota > Leptospiria > Leptospirales > Leptospiraceae > Leptospira > Leptospira wolffii. The sequence continues at coordinate 855,472 of NZ_AKWX02000007.1, read as the reverse complement.
TGTATGAAGAATGCGGTAACGAACATGCCGAAATGGGAATCTTCGAAAATGAGTTCGTTTCCTTGTCTCAGGATTTCTTCGGGAGTCAGATCGTGATTTCTAGCCAAGGTTCGGATGATGGAAGAACTCATGGCCATAAAGAGAGCGGCTGGTAGGCTTTTTCCGGAGACATCCGCGATCAAAAAAGAATATTGACCGTCACTGTACTGATAATAATCGTAAAAGTCCCCGGATACATCCTTTGCGGGAACGGATAAAATTCCTAGATCGAAGTTGGAGTGGAATACTTTCTCAGAGGGAAGAATATTCTGTTGGATCTTCCTCGTAATCTCCATCTCCTGTTGGATGGCCTTCTTTTCCAGCATCTCGTTCCTAAGTCGAAAAGCCTCGAATCCTTTCGTAAATTGCGAGGCCATGGTCTGCAAGAGACGGAAATCCGAATCCTGGTAGGATAATTTATCCTTTCTGTCGGCGACGGTCAATGCTCCGTAAGGTTCTCCGCTAGAAAGAAAAAGCGGCACTATGATATAGGATCCTTTTAGGAATCTTCTATCCAATAGATTCGGAAAAGGCTGGTCCAAAATATCCCGTTTCAAAACGGGAAGACCCTCTTTCATACTGGAGAGAATCTGAGTTCCTTGGATTTCCGAATCCAGGAAGCGATCTATTTTTTCGGATCTACCGTCGAAGTAGGCGCAGTTTACATAACCGGGTTTGGTAAGACTGTACAAAAAAATGCCTGCAACACTTGCGTCCAGTTCTCGGATGATCAAGCGTATGGATTTTCTTACCAGTCCCAAGCGATTCGTGGATTGGGTAACCGCTTGAGAAAGATCGAAAAGGGATTCCAATTCGGAAACCTTCTTTCTCAAATCCTTGTTGGCGTTCTCTAAATTTTGGAGTAGTCCCGTCTTCTGGATGGCGAGAGCGGAGGTTCCTGAAAAACTCAAGAAGAGTTCCAAATCCTCTCCCGTGAAGGATTCACGGTCCATGGTATTGATGGCCTCGATCACACCTATGACCTCGTCGTTTGCCACAAGAGGAGCTGCCATAATATTTCGAGTGGTGAATTGGGAGGCCTTATCCACCTCCTTATAAACCCGATCATCGTGCTGCGCATCGTTGATGATCATCGGTTTTCTTTCTCTTACTACGAGTCCGGCAACGCCCTTGCCCACAGGCACCTTCATTTTAGTCACCGCCTCGCTTTTCTCTCCTAAGACGGTGTGAAAATATAGGTATTCCTTGGATTCGTCCAAAAGCAAAACACTACAGGCTTCCGTACGAAATACGGTCTTGGAAGAAAGCATGATCGCTTCCAAAAGTTGGGAAAGATCCAGGGAAGAATTGATGAGTCCGGAAACTCGTATGACTTCGGTAAGTAAAAAATCGAAACGCTCCGATTGTCTTTTGGCCTGAGCGGCCTCCAAAACCAATTGAGTGGTAGCGAGAAGAGAAAGGGTAACGAGAGACGCGTCACCCGAAATATGAGATTCTCTTAATAGTCTGCCTACCGTTTTACAAGTCGTTCTTAATAACTCGAAATCCGTTTTGGAAAAACGATCCGATGTGATTTTACCGGTAAGAACTAATACCGCGTAACTGGCTTTATTGCCGGGAAAATTTCCCGCATCCTCCGCCTTAAGCCTACAGACTAAGATCGGACGGTCGGAGGCATGCTTTGCCCAAGGAGGCGTTTTCCCTTTTTCCAGAAGAAGATCTTTTCCGGAATCGGAAAGCGCCCAATGAGCCGCCTCCACCAGGTCCTTTCCTTCTTTTCCCGAAATTTGACGGATGGTTCCCGATTCCGTCGGGGAAAAGACTCCACCATGCTCTGCACGAGTGAGTCCTGCGGATTCTCTCAGGAAACTATCGAAAATAGCGGATACACCCGGACCCTCCTCTAAAAAAAGAGAGCCGTCGGGTCGGGTTCGAAGTAATGTCTCCTTTCTTTTAATTTGAGTCAAGGCTGGATTTTAAGATTGGAATTTAAGGGATTCTTCCCTCAGTTTTTTATTCGCATGTTCTAATTCTTTGATGCGATTCATCGCGGAAATCAATTCGTCCCTGGATAAATTGGTAACGACGGAAGTTGCGTCGAAAGCTTCTTTCACGTCTTTCAATTCTTGTCCGGAATATTGGATAATAGTTTCGTACATCCGGATGATCTCGTCGGCGTTTTCTAATTCCTGCTCGTTCAATCTCAGAACTTTTTCGTAACCCTTGATAATATCGTTCTGGATCTTTATTTTTTTCTGTAGTTCCTCGACGGAATCGCTCATCCGAATGCTCCTATGAATTATCTATTGACAGTAGGCCCCGGAACGCCAATTTGGAATTCACGGGGACGTAGCTCAGTTGGGAGAGCGTTTGAATGGCATTCAAAAGGTCGGGGGTTCGATTCCCCTCGTCTCCACACCCTCCAACTCAACCCTATAGATAGTTTCTTTTAGCGAACACTGTCAATATCTTTTGGGATCTATGCAAGAGAACCGCTGGACTTTTACAAGTAGAGGAAATCCGAAAGGCCAAGAAGTCATTTGGCTAAGGGATCCGTTTCGATCCTTCGATCGTTCTTTCTCCCCCGAACTTTCCAACGAATACTATCTCACGATTGCGGAAAGTCCGGAAAAATCTTCGGAATTCCCCGTTTCGGAACTGCATTCTTTCGTAAAAAATAGAAAGAGAAAACCGATTCTAGTCTCGGAAGGTTTTTCCGTCCGAACGGTATGGCCTTTTTTAGAAAATTCTCCCGATTTAGTACATTCCGCCTTCCTGATTTTCCCCCAACCCCTACCTGTTTCCGGTCTCTCTCTTTCCTGGATAGAAAAGGCCGACTGGTTTTTGAGAAATCTCCCGCAGATCGGAAAGATATTCGGCGACCCGTTCCGGTTGGAAAAGATTTGGAACGGTCTAGAGAAGGATGAATTGTATCGGAAACCCCTTTCGGTTCCGTTGGGAATCTTACTCCCCAGGACCACGGGAACGAGTGCGTCTCAGTCGGAAGATCTAATTAAATTATCAGAAAGCTTGCAGGTCTTTCGTTGGGAGACTCGAAATCCTAGATTTTCGGAACCCGATACGGAAAAGCTGTCTAAAATCTTAGAAGCGTTCTTAAAATCTGGTGGGCAAAAACAGCCGAAAGCAGCCACTAGGACCAGGTTCTAAATATGTCGGTACGTAAAATTCTTAAAATCGGAGATCCTCTGCTTCGTAAAACGAGCGAGTCCGTTCACCCGGACGAATTGAGTACAAAGGAATTCAAGAAATTGATCCGAGATATGTTCGATACCATGCGCCACGCGGACGGAGTGGGACTGGCCGCCCCTCAGATCGGAATCATGAAAAAGATCGTGGTCGTAGGTTCGGAACCGGACGATGACGGCTCGGTTACCGTTCCGGAAAAAATCCTCATCAATCCGGAAATCACTCCTCTCACCGAATCCGTAGACGGTAACTGGGAAGGTTGTCTTTCCGTTCCGGGAATGAGAGGCTATGTGGAAAGACCCAATAAGATCAGAATAAAATGGATGGATGAAAAGGGAAATTCCCATGACGAAACCATCCAAGGATACCAAGCGATCGTATACCAGCATGAGTGCGACCATTTGAACGGAATACTCTATGTAGACCGACTCAAAAGCACTAAGATGTTCGGATTCAACGATTCCATGGAATTGTCCGGTCCTATCCTAGACTGATCCTCGATAATTAAAACCCCCAAGCGTAAGAACTCATGAAATCCATCATCGAATATTTTCTCTCGAAGAGTATCTTCGTAAATCTACTCACCTTTTTGATCATCATTGCGGGAGGCTTTAAAGCTTTCACAATGAATCGGGAAGCCTTTCCGAACATCAATTTCGATATCGTTTCCGTATCCACTCTGTATCTGGGCGCATCTCCCCAAGAAGTGGAAAAGCTAGTCACAAATCCGCTCGAGAAAGCGGTAAAGGAAGTGGACGGTATCAAAGAATACAGATCCGCCTCCATCGAAGGTAGATCCGGAATCGTGATCACCTTAGATCCGGATGTAAAGGATACCCAGAAAGTGGTGGATGATATCAAGTCCGCCATCGACCGAGTGGAAGATTTACCCGAAGAAGCGGAAGATCCTTTAGTCACGGAGATTACGACAGCCCGTACTCCCGTAATCGAGGTATCCATCACTTTGAGAGACGATGACGGATCCGTAGAGGCTGAAAAAAGACTCAGGGCTCAGGCAAAGATCCTGGAGCAGGCTCTACTGGATATTTCGGGGGTGGCTAAGGTTTCCAGAAGAGGATGGAGAGAAACCGAAATGCAGGTGGATATTTTCCCGAGCAGTCTTTTCGGATTCTACCTTACCGGTCAGGATGTAATTAATGCATTAAAAAACCGTAACGTAAACGTTCCGGGTGGGAATATCACCGGTTCGGATAAGGAAATAATTCTTAGAACCATAGGAGAATTCGACACTCCGGAGGAGATTTCCAAGGTGCATGTACGAGGAAACGAAATCGGAAATGCGATTCGTATCCAGGACGTAGCCAAGGTCACGGAAGGCTTAAGAGAAGCCGATTATATCGAGAATGTGAACGGCACTAAAACCGTAGCGCTGACAGTATTAAAGAGACGGAGCGCGGATGCAATTCTCGTCGTGGATTCCGTAAAAGCTACCGTGGAAAAATTCAAGAAGTCCACGCCGGAATTCCAATACGCATTCGTAAACGATCTATCCAAATACATCAAGCGAAGATTGAATGTACTCGTTTCTAATGCGGCCTTCGGAATGATTCTCGTTACCGGATCCCTATTCTTCTTTCTAGGATGGAGAGTGGCTCTTATGACCGCCTTGGGGATCCCGGTTTCTTTCGGGGCGACGTTTCTCATTATGGATCAGTTCGGAATCACCTTGAATCTGATCTCCATGTTCGGATTGGTTTTGGTCGTAGGTATCCTGGTAGACGATGCGATCATTATCTGCGAAAACGTATATAGATATATAGAAGAAGGACTTCCTCCCTACGAAGCGACTCTAAAGGGAACCTTGGAAGTAGTCTCTCCTGTGACCGCGACCGTTACCACTACGATCGCGGCCTTCGCTCCCCTACTCTTTATGCCGGGAATTTTCGGCAAATTCGTATTCAGTATTCCTCTCGTAGTGATTATCGCGCTTTGCGCGTCTTTGATGGAAGCGTTCTTTATTCTTCCCAACCATCTTTACGATATCAACAAGGGAGGAGTGAAATCGGGGGAGATCAAGGAAGAGTCCGGATGGTTCGCTAAATTCAGAAATACGAAATACATTCCTACTTTGCGATTCGCATTACATCATCCGAAAATGATGACATTCGGAATCGTCGCCCTGTTAATTTTAAGTTTCGTAATGCTCAAACTATTCTCTTCGTTCAAACTATTTCCAGGATCGGTGGATCAATTTTACGTGAAGGTCACCGCGAAAACGGGAGCGAATCTTACGGAGACGTATCGTTATCTAAGCGTGATCGAAAACGAAATCGCAAAGATCCCTTCCGAAGATTTGGAGAATTACGCGACCCGAGTAGGAATCATCCAGGCAAACCCGAACGATCCTTTTACAAAGAGAGGAAAACATTTCGGAATGGTGATGGCCTATCTAACCGCCGAAGAAAATAGAAAAAAATGCCATAAGACGGACGATATCGTACAGAGACTTAGAAGAAGAACTCTGTGGCTTCTAAACGAGACTTCCCGCCAAATAGAAGAGAAAAAAATCGAGGAAGAAAGTAAGGGAAAGAAGAATACTTGCGATTCTCCCGAGCCCGTCGTCATTCCGGAGGAATTTGCTTCTCTCCGTGGAAAATTGCTCTCTTTAGAATATGAAAAAGTCTCCGGAGGACCTCCAGTAGGAAAACCGGTCGCAATCGAAATCAGAGGAGATAATTACGATACTCTTCTCAAAATTGCAGCCGATTACAAAAAGGTACTCGGACAGATCAACGGGGTCACGGATATCACGGACGATTTCAACGAAGGAAAGGACGAAGTACGGATCAAGGTGAGTGAGTCACTTGCGTCTACCGCCGGGGTTTCCGTAGCAAAAGTGGCGCAAGCGATCAATACCGCTTTCCAAGGAACCGTAGCGACTAAGATCAAACGAACGGATGAGGAAGTCGAGGTCAAGGTCCGTTTTCCGGAATCGTACCGTAAATCCGTGGATAGTCTGAATCACGTATATGTTTCGAATTCGATCGGCAAGATGATCCCTGTCTCCCGTTTGGTGACTATGCAGAGACTTCCGGGAGTTTCGAATATCAATCACCTCGACGGAAAGAGACTCGTGACAGTAACGGGAAATTTAGCCGCTGGAAACCAATCCAACTCCAAATTCGTGAACGATCAGGCAAAGAAACTGGCGTTGAAGGAGAAGATCATAGATAAATATCCGGGTTATATCGTCCGTTTCGGGGGAGAAAATAAGGATACCGAGGAATCTATGGGATCCTTAGGATTTCTATTCTTGATGGCGCTTCTGATTATGTACATCATTATCGCTTCCCAATTCGGTTCTTTGATGCAACCTTTCGTAATCGGCAGTGCGATTCCGTTCTCCTTTATCGGAGTGATTCTTGCGTTTGTGAGTCATGGCGAACCTTTTGGATTTTTGGCGATGCTCGGGATCGTGGGACTGGCCGGAGTGGTAGTGAACGATTCCATAGTACTTGTGGATTTTGCAAATTCTTTGCGTAAAGAATATCCGAATAAGGATATCATTGAGATCTTGCTAGATACCGGAAATCTAAGATTACGTGCGGTGACCTTGACGACGGTCACGACGGTACTCGGACTCTTGCCCACTGCCTACGGGATCGGAGGCTACGATCCGTTCTTGGTTCCGATGGCTTTGGCGTTCGGATGGGGACTGGCGTTCGCAAGCGTGATCACACTTGTCATGGTTCCGGTATTTTATCTGCACATGTATAGGTTCCAGACCTGGTTCTCGGAAAAGAGACGTAGGCTCTTCGGACCGAAAATAAAATCGGAGCCTTCGTATTCTTATATTCCGACTTCCGTTTCCGGAAACGGAAAGAAGAAGAAGTAGATTCGTCCGGTCGAAGATGAGTCGATTAAGAGATGAAATGCTCAAGGATCCGATTTTTAAATTTGGTTAGTGCTCACCGGATCGTATTTTTCATTCTACTTTTAACCGCTTTGCAATCCTGTGCTGCTCCTCAAGCCTTCTTAGAATCGAATAAGAATGAGATGCCGCAACCTTAAACAAAGACACTTATGAATATAAAACCCGTCAGAAATCTATTCTTTTTAATACTAATTCCAATCTTCCTTCTTCTCCGATGTGGAGGATATCCCCAAGCTTTTCTGGTGGATACTAAGCCTGCATCTTCGGAAAGAGCTAGTAAGCTTTCCTTTTTTCCGAAATTGAAGATCGAATACGCATGCGGTCGTTCTTTTCACGATTCCGGCTTTCCGGATTCTCCTTCTTTGCATACCAATTCCAAGGGTTGCCAGGATATCGTTAGAGGAGGAGACAAAGACCCGTTCTTCGAAGGATTGCTTCGCTCCTTTACGGATGCGGGATGGGTCCGGGGAGAAAATCTTTTCGTAGAGAGAGATTACGATCTTTTACTCAAGATCAATCTAGACGAGCAGATTCTTTATAGAGGTACCTTTGCCAGTATTCTAAACATCGCCACTTTGGGCTTCGCTCCCGCAGTGGACCGATATCGTTTCGTTTTATCTTACGAGATTTTGGATAAGAAAGGAAATCGAGTGGGAAAATTCTCTAATTTTAAGTCGGTGAACGTATATTGGTCTTCCGTATTCTTATTTACTTCTCCTTTTTTGGAATTGCCCGGACCTGAATTCGAACAGGCGGTGAAAATCTTAGGCGAAGATTCTATTTTAAAAGGAAAAGAATCCGGTTTCTGGCGTTAGTCTTGCTGGTCGTTTAGAACTTCCGGAATGGTAGCGAATCTATATCCTTTATCCAACATCGCCTGGATGAAATCCGGCAGAATATAGATCAGTTTCTCCGATTGACGGGGAGAACCTAGGTGCATGAGGATGATTGCGCCGTTCATTCCATTCTTATCCGAAGATTCCCAGCGATACAGAAAATCCAACATTTCCTGTTTGGTCTTATAATGCGGATTTTGTAGAAGTTTTGTTTTACCCGTTATCGGGTCCTTCTTTGTGATATATTTCTTATATACGAAGTCAGGAACGTCCAAAGAACCTACGGTATTATTGCTCCAAAAAATATGGTTCTCATATCCTTGGGTAGCGTATACGTCCAAAATAATCGGATCCACCGCTCCGTAGGGTAAGCGATAGTATTTGGTTAACTCCGCTCCCGTGATAGTTTTGAATTTTTCCTCCACCGAGGTCAGCTCTTCCATCAACGTATTGAAATCCGGGATCTCGTCGGCTACGTAGCTGAGTAAGGCTCTTTTACGTAGAGAAGTTTCCTTTAAACTTCGAGGAAGATTGAAATGACTCCAGGTATGGTTTCCGAATACTACTCTTCCTTGTAAGGCCTGCAATTTTTTCAAATATACCAGGTTGGTCTTGGAAAATAAGGATCCTCCCTTTTTTGCGGGATTTTCGTTGGAAACAAAAAGAGTCACCTTAATAGGAAAACGCATCATAAAATCGTAAAGAATTTGCAGATCCTCTCCCGTCCCCAAATCGAATGTGAGAGCGATCTCTTTGAATTTCGGATTTCCCCGGCTGATATTTTTTCCGGATCCAGGAGAAGAGACTACGGCGTTTAGAGAGGATAGATTCTTTTCCACCTCATCGCTCAAGTCCCCTTCGGGAACGTCGTCCAAGATGGAGGACTTGAATCTGAGGACTTCCTCTTCTCTCTGTTGTTCTTCCAGCCTTAAACTAGTAATGTCTTCGGAGAGAACGGAAATGACTTGGCTTTGTTTGTCTACGGTCGTCTGGAGAGAATCCAATCGTCTAGCTAAAGCGAAAACGGTAGTGAGGCTTAAAAGTAAGAAGAAGAAAGCGGAACTAAAGATCCGAATGGAACGAAACTTCCTCTCCAAGACCTCGGATTGAATACCCGTGTCCTGGATTTCTCGGATGGTTTTGGATAGTACGGAAGATTCTTCTTCGCTCAGCATGATACCGTCAGCCTACCAGACGGATGAATTTTCCTTTCTTACCCTGTCGGATCAAGTATTCTGCGCCTTTGGAAATACTAAATTTTTCATCCGTGAGTTTCTCTTCGTCGACATAAATCCCCCCGGACTTGATGATCCTCCTGCCTTCGGAGACGGAAGGAACAAATCCTAGTTTGGCGAGAATCCAAGCTAGCTGAGGAGAATCGGACTCCTCGAAGAATTCGGGCCCGAGTTGGGTCACAGGAACGTCTTCCGGAACCGCCCTAGCCTTGGGATTATGCACCCGGTTCCATTCTTCGATCGCGGCGGTATTCGCATCCGACGGAGAGAATTGGTCCATGATCAATTTGGCGAGTTCCGTCTTGACTTCCTTAGGATGGAGTCCTCCGGACTGGATACCTTTCTTTCTTTCCTGCACCTGGTCCATGGGAAGATCGGTCAAAAGTTCGAAATAATTCCACATCAGATCGTCAGAGATGGACATGAGCTTTCCGAACATATCGATGGGCTCTTCGGTGATTCCAACGTAATTGCCTAATGACTTGGACATTTTTTTCACACCGTCCAGTCCCACAAGGAGAGGAAGTGTGATCACGCACTGAGCCTCTTTTCCGTACTGTCTTTGGAGTTCTCTTCCCACCAGCAGATTGAATTTCTGGTCGGTTCCCCCCAGTTCCACGTCCGCTTCCATTTCTACGGAATCGTAGCCTTGGACCAAGGGATATAGGAATTCTATCAGGGAGATGGGTTGTCCTCCGCTGTATCTTTTACTGAAATCGTCTCTCTCCAAAATCTGAGCTACGCTGTATTTGGAGGTGAGGACTAATACGTCCTCGAATTTCATACTGGCGCACCAGGCGGAATTATAAACGATCTTGGTCTTTTCCTTGTCCAGGACCTTGAATACCTGGCTTTGATAGGTTTCGGAATTCTTTAGAACTTCGTCCCGGGAAAGTCTCTTCCGGGTTTCGGATTTCCCTGTGGGATCTCCGATCATTGCGGTAAAATCCCCTAGTAGAAAATTCACCTCGTGACCCAGGTCCTGGAAGTGCCTGAGTTTTCTGAGTAATACGAAATGGCCAAGATGCAAATCGGGAGCCGTGGGATCGAAGCCGGCCTTGATTTTTAAGGATTTTTTCTTGGTGAGTTTGGAGGTCAATTCCTCCTCGCTGATTAAGTCGACGGTTCCACGTCGGATCAATTCTAATTGTTTTTTAGGTTCCATTTGGCTCTTTTATTGCAATTTCAACTAGCGAAATCAGCCTGTAAAGCAGGAAGACTCTGACTATGCAAAAACACGACCGCAAAAACCGGTTTCAAAAACTCTCTAAAGAAGAATTCGACGTCCTGATTTTAGGCGGAGGTGCCACGGGTGCCGGCGCCGCTCTGGACGCCAGCCTAAGAGGACTGAAAGTTGCCCTACTGGAAAAATCCGATTTTGCTTCGGGCACATCTTCCCGTTCCACCAAATTGATTCACGGCGGGGTCCGTTATCTGGCTCAGTTTCATTTTAAACTCATACACGAGGCGCTCACGGAAAGACAGAGACTTTTGGAAAACGCCCCCCATTTAGTGAAACCACTGCCCTTCATTCTTCCTACATACAAACTTTACGAAAAACCGTATTACAGTATCGGAATGACCATGTACGATATTCTGGCCTGGAGAGGGAAATTACCCTCTCACAAGAGAGTATCCAAGGAAGAGGTGTTAAAAGATTTTCCGGCTCTCCAATCCAAGGGACTCGTAGGAGGGATCTTATATTACGATTCTCAGTTCAACGATTCCCGCCTAAATGTAAACTTAGCCCGAGCCGCTTCCAAAGAAGGAGCGACCGTCCTGAGTCGTGCGGAGTTAATCTCCTTCGAAAAGAAGAAGGGTAAAATCGTAGGAGGAAAGATCAAGGATCTACTCACGGGAGAAGTGATTAGCGTAAAAGCAAAAGTAGTCGTTAACGCTACCGGCCCCTGGGTGGACGATATACGTCTCAAAGACGATCCACGCACCTATCGTGTTCTTTCTCCTAGCCAAGGGATCCATCTTGTCTTCAAAAAAGAAACCATTCCCTGCAATACGGCGCTTATCATTCCTAAAACCAAGGACGGAAGAGTGGTGTTTTTGATTCCTTGGGAGGATCACGTGGTGCTTGGAACCACCGACACTCCTATCCATGAAGCTTCCGAAGATCCTATGCCTTTGGAATCCGAAGTGGAGTTCCTACTCCAAACCGGTTCCGATTATTTAGCAAAACCTCTTTCTCGAAAAGATATTCTTTCCGTTTTCGCCGGAATTCGCCCTCTTATTTCTCCGGAAGGAAATCAGGACACCAAAAGCATTTCTAGAGAAGAAGTGATTCTCGTCTCTTCATCCGGACTCGTCACTATGGGCGGGGGAAAATGGTCCACCTATCGTAAGATGGCGGAAGACCTAATCGATAGAGTGTTACTAGAAGGTGGATTGGAAAAATTCGGAGAAAGTAGAACCACTACCTACGCATTTCCCGGAAAAGTTGGATACGCGGAAAATCTCTACCAAGAAATCCAAAAAATGTACAAGGTAAGCGAAGTTTCCGCAAAACGACTCCAGAATTATTACGGCGGAGAAGTCTTTCTGGTCTTAGGGAAGAAGCCCACTCCTCTTGCAAAAGGAGTCGAATATTTCAAAGAAGAAGTGGAATGGTTCACAAAAGAAGAATTTGCCTTGAGCGTAACCGACGTACTTGCTAGAAGATTCCGGGTACAATTCCTGGATCTAAAATTAACGGAGAAACTCGCAGGGCCGGTATCTCTCATCTTGGCCAAGTCGTTGGGTTGGAAAGAAGCCGAACGAAAAGTCAAAGAGAAAGAAGCTTTAGATCTGATCCATTCTCTTAGAGCGACTTACGATTCCTCGGCACGTTGAGGCCCCTCGATATGATTTTCCCTTTCGGGAAAATCATTCGGGGACCATACATTTCAGCTTTGATACAAGGAAGACCGAAATAGGATTCCGAGTGCGCGAAGCGTGTATCGAGGAAAATTAATCGATATAATCCCGTAGTTTCTTGGATCTGGAAGGATGTCGCAGTCTTCGAAGAGCTTTCGCTTCGATCTGACGGATCCTCTCCCGAGTGACCTTGAATTGGTATCCTACCTCTTCCAGAGTTTGCGGATAACCGTCGTCCAAACCGAAACGCATGCGAATCACTTTCTGTTCCCTCGCAGGAAGAGTATGTAATACCTGACGAATTTGTTCCGCAAGAATACTGGAAGCGGCGGAATTTACCGGAGACTCCACATCCTTGTCTTCGATGAAATCTCCCAACTCGGAATCTTCTTCGGATCCGACGGGAATCTCGAGAGAGATCGGTTCTCTGGCTACGTTTTTCACCGCTTTGACTTTCTGGACAGGCCAGCCTAAACGTTCCGCGATTTCCTCGTTGGAAGGATCCCTTCCGAATTCCTGGACGAATAGCCTAGTCTCGCGGATCACCTTATTGACCTGCTCGATCATATGGACAGGAACGCGGATGGTTCTTGCCTGGTCGGAAATAGCGCGAGTGATCGCCTGACGAATCCACCAAGTGGCGTAAGTCGAGAACTTATACCCTTTCTTGTATTCGAATTTGTCTACCGCTTTGATAAGACCGATATTTCCTTCTTGGATCAGGTCGAAGAAATGCATTCCTCGGTTGGCGTAACGCTTCGCGATGGAAACAACGAGTCGTAGGTTCGCTTTAACGAGTTCCTTCTTGGCTTGGGCGATTTCTCTCTCGCCCTTAATGATTTTCTCGCCCCAGTCTTTGATTTCCTGGACGGAAGATCCCGCCTCTTGCTCCATACGACGGAGCTTTCTTTCGTTGTTTCGGATATCCTTGATGACTTCTCGGACCTCGTCTATGGAGACGCCCATCATCTTTTCGATATCTTCCAGCTTCTCATTCTTCTCTATGAAGCGGTTGAAGGCCTTGATATCCTTAACGTCGTAGCCGTATTGAGCCTTGATTTTTAGGAAATGACGATCGATCTCTTTGATGCGGAAGACCATGGATTTGATCTTCTGGGAGATTTTCTGGATCTCTTTTTGTGAGACTCCCAATTCTCTGACGGCGGTGTCTATGATCCCTTTGGATACGTCGATCTTCTCCTTGAACTCCTTGTATTTCTTGGAGTTTTCGGAATATTTACGGATCCTGGATTGCGCTTCTTGTAATACTTTTTCCTGTTCTTGGATGACGGATATATTCTTGAAGAAGAGTTCCTCTAATTTTTTGGCCTCTTCCGCGTTCATTGCATACATCTTGTCCACGCGGACCAGATCGTATACTTTCGTCTTCTTACTGCGGATCTTAGGTAAAAGCTTAATGAAGTTCGCGCGTAGAATAGAAGAGCCTAAGATGGTTTCCTCGATGATCTTCTCGCCTTTTTCGATCTTCTTAGCGAGGAATACTTCGGTCTCTCCGGAGATCAGGTTTACCTTACCGATTTCCTTTAAATACAGACGGATCGGATCTTCGGAACCTCCCGCGGAAGAAGCTGTTTCCTTTTTCTTACGTGCGGGCTTAGCAGGTAGAGACGGATCTTCCTTGGGAAGAATGGAGGAAGCTGGCTCCAAAGTCTTACGGGTATATTCTTCTACGATTTCTATACCCATCTCGTGAAGAAGAGTGAATACGTCGTCTATCTTCTCCGAGTTTAGGATTTTATCCGGAAGGATCTCATTGATCTCGTCGTAGGAAATTTCGCTATTCGCTTTTCCTATCGCGATGATCTTCTGAACTTCCGGCATGCTTTGCAGATTTTCCATTCTAAGGTCCCCTATCTAACGCCCGAGTTCTCGCCGCGAATATTTTCCAACAGCTTCGCTTTCTCGGTCCTATAATATGCCAGTTTTGTAAGTTTTTCCAATTGGTCTAAGGAGGAATCGGAATCCAATTCCTTCATCTTCTCGTCGATGACGAAGACCTTTTGTTGTTTTAAAAGTCTCTTGAATATCGTTGAAGCATCCTCGACGCTCATTTCCGATTCATCCAAAAGAAAGGGAGCGATCGCTTCCTTAAATTCCCCGGGAATTTCCGAGGCAATGATCGCCGCAGGAGAGATCTCCTCTTCGCTAGCGTATCTAGTATATAAAAAGTCCCATAGAAAGGCGCTTTTCGTATCCAAGAATTCCAAATTCGACACTTCCTCGGAAAACTGGAACAATGCGCCGATCCGAATGAGTAGAGCGATGATTTCTCTCTCGCAATTCTCCGCAGCACTTGGACCGGAACCGCTTTCTCTAGTCTTTGTCCTATTATTATCGGACCCTTGGGCGCCAAACTTGGCTCCTCCCCCTTTATAATCTCGTAAAACCGCATCCATGCTGATTCCCAATTTACGAGCTCCCAGTCCCAGAAAGAATTCCCTATCGGAGTCCCGATTTAAGCCCCTTAAAAACGAATACAGATTGTCCAAGGCCTTTCTCTTTTTTTCCGGAAGGGCACGAGAATCCGCTCTATCTAATAATTCGTCCACAACGAAGGAGGATGCGGGAGTGGAATTCTCTAATAATTTATGCAATTCTTGGCGGCTGATTTCCTTGGAAAGGTCGAAAGGATCTTTTCCTTCCGGCAATAATACAACGGCGCACTCCAAACCCTCTTTTAGGCAAAGTTCGGCTGCGTGCAGAGCCCCTTTCCTTCCTGCGGAATCCCCGTCCAGAACCAAGAGAAATCGATCGGAGAATTTCTTAATCGTGCGGATATGATTTTCGGTCACCGCGGTTCCCATACAAGCTACCGTATTTTCTACGCCCTTATCTACGAGACCGATGACATCCAAATATCCCTCCACCAAAACGGCGGTTCTGGATTTCTGGACGAATTCTTTGGCCTGGTTTAAATGATAGAATGTCCTGCCCTTGTCGAAAATGGAAGAAGCAGGGCTATTCACATATTTCGCTTCCTTGCCCGGACCTATAATTCTACCCGAAAATGCGATGACTCGACCGGAAAGATCGAAGACGGGAAACATGATCCTGTCCCTAAAAAAATCGTAGGGCTCTCTTCCCTTATCCGACTCTCGGATGAGGCCGACTTCCAATGCCGCCTTGATCTCCTCCCTGGTTTGGAAAACCTTTGGAGTCAGATTCTGGAAGCCGGCAGGAGCATACCCTAGCTGGAAAGACTTTTGGACTTCCTCTCCCAAACCCCTGGAGGAAAGATATTCTCTTGCGGCGAGTCCCGCAGGTGCCCGCAAATTCTCTTGGAAGAATTGGAGCGCTCGCTTATTTACTTTATATAATAGTTCGGTTCTGTCCCTTTCTTCCTTTCCTTTTTCTTGGATAGGAATTCCGGAATACTCGGAGAGAATCTCCTTTGCTCTTTGGAAATCTACCTTCTCGTAACTCATTACGAATTGAAAGATATCTCCGGATGCCTTGCATCCGAAGCAATGGTAGAATTGCTTGTCTACGGATACATTGAAAGAAGGGGTTTTTTCTTGGTGGAAGGGGCAAAGACCTACCATGGTTCTACCCCTTTTTTGCAAAGGTACAAATCGACTGATAAAACTTTCGATGGGAACTTCCCTACGTATCCGGTCGATGAATTCCCTTTGGAACTGCAATGGTTTTGCCCGCTTAGGAAAGTTTGGATTTTACGATCGCAGAGACCTTTGATCCGTCTATATTCAATCCTTTAAATTCGGCCATCACCCTGCCCATGACCTTTCCGATATCTTTTGGGCCGGATGCGTTCATTTCTTGTACGATTTTTTCGACTGCCGCTTGGATCTGCTCTTCCGGTACGTCCGGAGGAAGATAGGATTTGAGAACTTCGGCCTCTGCCTTTTCTTTTTCGGCGAGGTCCGTGCGATTCGCTTTTTCGTACATCTGGATTGCGTCAGTACGTTTTGCGTATCCGCGTTTGATTAAGGTAATGACCTGCTCGTCATTCAATTCCTGGGCTCCCGTTTTAGTGAGCTCGTATTGAATATCCGCTTTTAATAGGCGAAGAGTGGATAGAAGCGGTTCCTGTTTGGATTTGATCGCTTCCTTTAGATCTGCATTGATTTTTAATTGCAGGGACATACCCGTTCCCTTTTATTTCCGCTCGTAGGAAGACCGGGGATTAACCGCGGTCTTTACGAGAGAAGAGACGTTTTTTCTTTTCTAACTTACGTTTTGCGGATTCGAGAGCCTTTTTCTTTTTGATGCTAGGCTTTTCATAAAATTCGCGTCTTTTGATCTCGCTCATGATTCCAGCGTTCGCGCAATCTCTCTTAAAACGCTTGAGAGCGGACTCGATGGATTCTCCTTCCTTAACGATGATTCCTACCATTCGGTGGAACTCCTCCTGCTTGGATACTTTTGGAAACCGTAAAAACAGCTTCCCGAACAAATGCGCCGGACATATAATGGGAATCGCTCCCCAAACCCGGAAACTCTGGGGACAAAATATCCCGTATTTACTAATTTCCGTTGACCGGGTTGGAAGTCAACGTCAATCGGGTCGATTTTGACCAGAAATGGTTAAAACCGACTTTTCTAGCCTCCGATCTGGCTTTTTAAATCGATGCCGAAATACCCTACGGAAAGCCCGATCGCCACTCCGTAGATCAAATGCCCGAATACATGGGCGGCCGCCACGCTAATCCCCGCTTCCCTGAATTGCTCCAAAGGGTGCTTTTGAGCTACCAACGAAACCAACAGAAAACCGACCAAATATCCGTGAAAGAAGCCAACTGCCCCGCCGGTAACTATGGACGCGATAAAGATATGGGGAGCGAGATTGATGAGAAACACATAGGGAAACGCGAACATCACTCCGAATACGATATGAGTGACGATGCCCGGAACAAAAGCGGTCTCCATCTTTTTTGTGAAGAAGCTACCGATGGCTCGTATCATATCCGCGTTGGTGGAACCGGCGTAATGGATGGACCACATTACGGCGGACATACAGACGGTCCCGAAAAGGCCCGCCATTAGGACAAAGAGAATCGATTCCATCACACCTTCCTCCTTGAAGGCATCCGTTCCTTTTGCGGGAATCGATTTTATATCAATTAAAAGTCGGGGGCAAGAATTAAAGGGGATTTTTTTCCGAGGAAATCACTTATGCTGCGAAAAAATCGGCTTTTTGGATCTTGGAAATTTCGATCGTAGCCTCGATTCCAAACTCGCCGTTTTTGATTACGACGTCTCCGTCCATTCTTCGATTCTTATCCAACTCGATGACGGTTCCATCTTTTAAGGTAAGAATGATATCTATACCGCGATAATTGATGTAACGTTCCAGAATCGTCTTGAATTTATCTTTGCGGTCTTTCATATATCACCTTCCCCACCTTCTAAATTAACGGTACAAACGTTCACTTTCACTATAGAGATTTTTTTTTTCGAACCGGAAAATATCGGCAGAAAAGAGAAGAATATTATAGGGATTCTGCCAGCGGTTTCAGAAGTTTTTCGTAAACTGGGCGGAAAGAATCCGGGGGTTCGTTTAGTTCCAAAAATCGAATTTCATAGTCTATGATTAGATGGTTTACTTGGAAAATCACTTCGTCGAAACGACTTTTTACTATATCCAGTTTGCAATCCGGACAGAACGTGAGAAACGAACGTGAATTCATAACATAAAGCTTATCGTAAGGACGTAGGTGGGCTTGGATGACGGATTTTAACTCTCCCAATATCTCACCGGACTTTTGCTCTCCCAACAACCGAAAATACTGGGATAGATCTTGGAAATAAAAATGGGTTAGAACCATTTCAGTGCTAAGTGAATTTTTCACATCTCGGAGGAATTGATTGGTGAATTCCTCGAAAACGTCGGGAATCGGAGGCCTTGGATTCTGGTTTTCCATGATTCTTTACGAATATCGACCGGCAGTATCGAAAATTGCAGCCATTTTCGGAAACGAATGCCCTGAGATAATGTGATTTAGGGCAAGAATTCATGCCGGAAATCCGGCTTGTCAGCGGGGACAGGGGCGATTTCCTATCCGGTAAGAGCGAAAATCGCAAAAGGAGTCCGATCGTGAGCGCCCATCCAACTCAATTGATGAGTCTTTCCCAATACTTAATCGAGGAACAACTCAAATTACCCCAGGCAACCGGGGATTTTACGGCACTCATGAGCCATCTAGTCTACGCAGCCAAAGTGGTTTCCAGAGAAGTGAGAAAAGCGGGTCTACTAGAGAATATCTTAGGAGCCACCGATCAAACGAACGTTCAGGGCGAAACAGTGATGAAACTAGACGAGTATGCGGATAAGATCTTTACCCATACACTTACACGTTGCGGACACCTTTGCGTTATGGGAAGCGAGGAACAGGAAGATGTTATCTCCATTCCGACCGGTTATAAGATAGGCAAATATACGATCGCTATCGACCCACTGGACGGATCCTCGAATATAGACGCAAACGTTTCCATTGGGACCATTTTCTCCGTGCATCTCAGAACTTCTCCCCAAGGAACTCCCGGAACCAAGGAAGACCTTCTACAAAAAGGCTCCAAGCAAAGAGCCGCTGGATATATCGTTTACGGTTCCTCAACAATGCTCGTTCTATGCGTAGGAAAGGGAGTTTCCGGATTCACCTTGGACCCTTCTTGCGGGGAATTTTTACTCTCCCACCCGGAAATGAAAATGCCGGAGTCCGGAGGAATCTACTCCATCAACGAAGGAAATTATGATTATTGGTCGGATGAAGTGAAGAATTATATCCGAAATATCAAGTCCATCGAAGGCGGCAGAAAACCTCAATCCCTTCGATATATCGGGTCCCTTGTGGCCGATTTCCATAGAAACCTGCTCAAAGGCGGAATCTTCCTCTATCCAAACGATACGAAATCCTCCAAATATCCCAAAGGAAAACTCAGACTCTTGTATGAAGTAGCGCCTATGGCATTGATCGCGGAACAAGCGGGAGGAATGGCCGTAACCGTAGAAGGAAAAAGAATTCTAGACCTACAACCGGAAGAATTGCACGAAAGAACCACTTTTATAGTGGGTTCTAAAAACGAGGTAGAGCATTTCCTTACGTTTATAAAGAAATAAATCGGATATCGGCGGCCTGGGATATGGACCGAGCCGCCGATTCGTTTGGAAGACAAAAAGCCCTTCTTATTCTCAATTATAGATAGCTTTCTCTAAGATTTCCATCCCCCTCCTCTTCCCTCGAAAAAACTTACTTATTTTTCACAAATTTTTTCCATGCCGTCTTCCGGACGAGCCTCTATTTTACTTATATTTCCTCAAATTCACTTATTTCCCTTATACGGGATTTGAATGTAAATTATTTATAATATAGATAACGTGTTCCAACGGAATTCGGCGATTCTCTCAAAAACATAATAATTCTTGCAAGTGTGTAGCGTTCGCTCCAATCGTAGGTGCAAACGAAATCTGGTGAATGAGAATCAAATGAAATCCAAATCGAATCGAAAGCAAATCTATATATTGTCGGGAATCCTGAGCGTTTTCGCTCTTTACTTTTCCTGCTCTCCATCCGGAAATTCTCCCTTAGGACTTTTGGGTCTATTGGGTGGATCTTCCTCAGGGCAACAACCGGCTACGGACTCTAGTGTAGGCGGATTGAAGATCGCAGCTACGGGATCCCTGTATACGGAGCCTTCTTATGGAAAGGCCCTCTCCGCTTCCAACAAGGAGAATATTACTCCTTTTCCTGCCGGGATTCCGATCCCGGATTCTAAAACGGGGCATTATTCCTGCACGACTACCCAATGGGGAGCTTCCGAGATCAGAAATCTAGCGGACCGTGCTATTCTGAACCAAGGAATAGAAGTATTATATCCGGGAGCCTTGTTGCAGGGGAAATACCTGGAGGCAGGAGGCTATACTGCGATTACAATCCCTCGCGCCGGAGGAAAGATATTCCTAACCGGAGTGAAATTGGCGCCTAATGCGATTTACTCCAAGGAATTGGACAAGATTTCGCCTTCTAATGTGAAGCAAGCAATCGAAGACCTACTTTCCACCAATGTTGTAGGAACTGCAGCGGATGCTTCTTTCAGTGTAGAGCAGGTTTATAGCGAGAACCATCTTTTATTCAATCTAGGCTTGGATGCCAGATTCTCGGATGTCGCCTTAAAGACGAGCCTTGGAATCGATAATCTGGGTAAGAAAAACTATATCCTCATGAAGTTTACACAAAAGTTTTATGATGTGAATTTCGAGGATCCGATTCTTTCCACTTCCGTATTCAAGGACCTGGGAAATTTCCAGGATCCGGAAGGTCAGATCGCGGAAAACAATCCTCCTCTATACGTATCCAAGGTTTCCTTCGGTAGAGTCGTATACTTCCTATTGGAATCCGAATACACAGCTCTCCAAGTAAAGACAGCTTTGGAAGTGGCTTGGAATCCGGGATTATTGACCGCGGTTTCTCCGGTTCCTCCTATAGGAGGAGAAGTCTCCGTGACCCACGAAGAAGTTTTGGATAAGACCAGAATCTCCTATTTCGTAAGAGGTGGAAACGCAGGCTTGGCCTTGGCTCCGATCGGCAGTGCGAATTCTTCCAATCCCGGGAGTATGTATCTAGCGATCCGGGACTTTCTCGCGAATCCGGAAGCAGCGAATTATTCCGCGGCGAATCCGGGGGCTCCTATCGCTTACACTCTTAATTATCTAAAAGATCGTTCCGTAGCAAAGATGAGCTATACTACCGTTTACGACCAAAGAGATTGTGAGGCTACATATTCGGAAAATCCGCAAGTCTTTACTGCAAAACTCGGAAAAGTCGACGATTCCATTAAATTGTATATGGACGGGACGGAATTCTTCAGCGCAAATCCTGATTCGGACGTTTATACGGGACCAGAAATCAATCTGAATAATGCGATGAGCGTTGGTAGCGAGCATGAGTTCAAAGTGGAACTCTATAACTCTAATTGTTTCGGAACCGCTTTGGATCTGGACTTGAAATTGAACGGAACTTCCCTAAGGACCAAGAATTTCTCCAAGGGAGTGAGCACTTGCGGAAAACAGCTCACATACAGATACAAACTGAATAAAATCACCGGAACCTGGTCGATATTGGAGGAAACCGAAACCTCAGGCTGGTAAAACCATTCTCTCTTACCCGGATCCATTTCCGGGTAAGAACTCTCCCCTCTTGATATTTGTCAATTTGGCTATCTTTTCTTGTCCCTAAGAATGGAATGACCGAAATCTAACGTTACGCCCAAATGCGCTTACGTGGGATTTGGGCGGAAATTCGGAAACGTTTGTCTCCAATCGTTATCGTCTATTGATTCAGAAGGAATCGCCGAGTCATTCCTTTACCGTGACAGATAGAAATGTGCTTAAATGGGAAATCGGGAAATGGATCGGGAAGTCATAGATTCTAAGGGAAGTCCTCTGGCTTTAGGGACCGTATTTTTCTCGGCGCTTTTACCTATCCTACTGATCCAGATTTTCCATTCTTCCCTGTACTTCGAATCCGAGATTCCACCTTATCTACTCTTTCACAATATCGCGGAATTATTCAGTGTAATCGTTTCCATGTCCATATTCGGGGTGGGATGGTTTACCTACACGCAGAGTAGAGATAGACATACCTTATTCTTAGGGACCTGTTTTTTAGGAATCGGCTTCATAGATTTAATGCATATGCTGGGCTATTCCGGGATGCCCGATTTTCTGACTCCGAATTCTCCGAATAAATCCACGCAATTCTGGATCGTAGTTCGATTCTTCTCCGCATTCTCTTTCTTAGCGAGCGCATTCATAGATAACAGAAAAGGATCGGGAGCTTACGGTAGGGCATTCGTGATTTTTCCGATTTTTGTCTCCGCCTTCGCTTTTGTTTCCGTGAATCTATTTCCGCAAATTCTCCCCGCTACTTACTTGCCGGAAGTCGGACTCACTCAATTCAAGAAAGTCTCGGAATACGTAATCATCATTTTTCTCATTCTTTCCTTTATCGCCTACGCATTTAGAATTCCTAAGTATGGATGGGCTTCCACTAAGAATTACCTCTACGCATTCATATTCTGCATTTTCAGCGAAACGGTTTTCGCGTTATACAGCACCGTTTTCGATGTGTATAACGTCATAGGACACCTCTATAAGATCATCGCATTCTGCCTTATTTACCGCGGAGTATTCATATCCTCCGTAAATAAACCTTACGAAAAGATTCTGGAGACGAATGAACGTCTGAGAGTTGAGATTCACGAGCATGAGAAAGCAAGAAACGACCTGACACGTTCTTTGACTGAAAAAGAGGGATTAGTCCGAGAAGTATACCATCGTTCCAACAATAATCTACAAGTAGTGGGAAGTCTCATCTCGCTCCAAGCGGAAAGAGATCCTGAGAATTCGGAACTTAGATTGCTTGTGGATAGAACCCAAGATAGAATCCAAGCGATCTCTCTTGTACATCGTTTGCTTTTCGCAGAAAAAGATTTGTCCTCCGTTTCTGCGCGGCAATATATCTCGGAATTGTCCAGCTACGTACTACAAAAGAAAGAAGAGAAACTGACTTACGTTTCTCTGGATATGGAAGTGGAAGACAAGAGAATACTTATGGATGTGGCTATACCCATAGGCCTGATTCTTTCGGAACTCCTGTCCAATACACTCCAACACGCTTTTACCGCTCCGGATTCGATTCGGATCCAGATTTTATTCTTCCAAAGAGACGAAGATAGATTTGTTTTGAAATATACCGACAATGGAATCGGATTGCCTAAGGATTACGATTTCAAAAAGAACGATTCCTTCGGAATGCAACTTATCCGAGGTATTGCCGAAAGCCAACTTTCTGGCAAGCTTAGCCTTCTTTCCGGCCCCGGATTCCGTTGCGAAATCGATTTCCCGAAGCAAATCTATAGGAAGCGTGTTTAAATAATTGGAAGGTTTGAAAGTGCTTTTGGTAGAGGACGAGGTCATCACAGCAATGCTCGTGAAAAGGGAATTGGAAAAAATCGGATGCAATGTTTTGGATTTGGCCACTTCCGGAGAAGACGCTGTTCGACTTGCGAAATCGGATGTAAGACCGGATCTGATCCTAATGGATATCACTCTTTCCGGTGATATGGACGGAATCACCGCGGCCTCGGAGATCAAGGAAGAGTCCGATATACCGATTATTTTCTTAACAGGTTACCAGGATTCTCGAACTCGGGAACGAGCTTCTCAAACCAAACCGCTTGCGTATTTCGTAAAGCCTTTGGAAATACACAAGCTACAGAATTTAATCCAGAATCA
Organism: Leptospira wolffii serovar Khorat str. Khorat-H2; assembly: GCF_000306115.2. Lineage (NCBI taxonomy): Bacteria > Pseudomonadati > Spirochaetota > Leptospiria > Leptospirales > Leptospiraceae > Leptospira > Leptospira wolffii. The sequence continues at coordinate 832,159 of NZ_AKWX02000007.1, read as the reverse complement.
TTTTTAAGATTGTAAAGAGATTATTTTCTCTTAATGACCTCTTTCTTGAGCTCATCCTTCACATTATCTCGCGTAATACCGCTTTTGTTTTCCAATTTGATGGAATAGAAGATCTGGTATTTGGTAACGACTGGCTTTTCTTCGGAATGCTCCATAGACCAGCGAGTAACGTCGTTCTGTATAATCTTGGCCAAATCGTTGATGCGAGGAACCCGGGTATTGAAACGAATCGTTTCCACGGCTCCGGTGTTTCCGTTTAGGATTACTATGATGATTCCATCGTCCGAATAATTGATCTTATTGTATTTCACCAATTCCTCGCTGATAAGAGCATCTCCTCCCTTATCCACTTTGCGGCGAATGTATTTAGCTCCTCGGATCTGCCTTACTTTATAAGACTCGCTGGTGATAAATACCCGGAAATATTCTTCCTTATCCTTGGAGGCTGCTTGGAAGAATGCGGGATCTAAGGTTGTGATTTTCACCTCATCTCCGTCCTCGTTTATAACCGCCTCACTTTCTCCGCCGGGATTTGGAACCGCTTCCCCTTTGAGAACTTCCGGCCCTGCTTCTCCGGAGGTCGTCGCACAGCTTGTAACCAAGCAGAATAAGAACACCAAAAAGGCCGCAATCGTGACCTGAAAACGAATCATCCAAAACTCCTTAAGCACTTATATTAATTCGATGAATGTAATTTTCATCTAAACCAAATATTGTAAGAATAACGTAGCCAAACCTAGAAAACAGAAAAACCCGAAAGTATCCGTGGTCATAGTAACAAAGATAGAGGAAGCGATCGCCGGGTCGATCCTTAACACTTTCAAAGCCATTGGAATGCAGGCACCTACGATAGCCGCAAGGATCAGATTCGCTAACATAGCTAAAAAGATAACAATCGCTAAGGCCGGTTTTCCCCAGAAAAAATAAACCGCAAGGCCGGTAATGGAGCCCAAGGTGAGTCCGTTAATGATTCCGATTAGACTTTCCTTGCGAAACGCAACGATCCAGTTGGCGGAATTCAAATCTCCGGTAGCGATATTTCGAACGACCACCGTAATGGCCTGGGTTCCTGCGTTTCCTCCCATTCCGGCGACGATAGGCATGAGTGCCGCCAGGAACACAACGTTATGAATCGTATCCTCGAAAAAGGAAACAGTCGTAGAAGCAATGGTCGCAGTTCCTAAATTTACGAATAGCCATACCAAGCGGCGGCGAATGGAATCCCAAATGGAAGTGTTAAGTCTTTCTTCTTCTGAGACCCCCCCCATCCTCAAGATGTCCTCGGACGCCTCTTCTTGGACGATGTCCAGGATATCGTCTACGGTGATTCGTCCGATGATCCGGTTGAGATCGTCCACAACCGCCGCCGAAACCAGGTCGTATTTACGGAACATTCTCGCCACTTCTTCCTGGTCCGTATCGTAATGGATGGAGAATACTTCCTCCTTAACGAGACGACTCACCTTTTGGTTGAGGGGCGCAAGAAATAGGTCCTTTAATTTGATAAATCCGGTTAAGTGATTCTCCGCATCCGTGACATAGAGTAGATAGATATCATCCGTCTCTTTTGCCACTCTTCTGAGTTTGATGATCGCTTTTCGAACCGTATCGAATTCGAAGGCCGCGGCAAATTCGGTGGTCATCAGACGTCCGGCGGTATACTCCCGGAAATTCAATTGTTTTCGGATTTGGGAAGAATCTTCCTTGTCCAAGGAATTCAGGATTTCCTCCGCTTTTTCCTTGGGGATTTCGGAGATAAGATTGGTTACTTCGTCCGTTTCCAAATTCTCCACGATAGGAGAAATTTCTTTCATATTCAGACGGGAGATGAGGTCCGCCTGCAATTCCTCGTCGAACTCTACGAGAATCATGGATTGCTGTTCTGAATCACAGAGTTTGAAGACGTAGAATGCGTCCTCTATGTCCAATTTTTCCAGGACTTCTGCGATATCCGCTGGGTGATTCGCGGAGGTGAAAGCGAGCAGGAACTCCGTGTCCTTCTTTTCGATCTTTTCCGAAAAGAACTCCATCCAATCGCCGGATTGGGGCTGAGACTTTAAGGAAAGCGCTTCCTTTGAGGTATTTTTATCTTCCACAGAGGTTCCTCCCCATTTCGACAGAATTCATCCTGAATATTCTCGTTCAATGAATTTCCTGAATTTCGACCCCGGAGTTTTTCATTTGACGGGGGGCCCGAAGCCTAAGGAATAGAACCTTAACCCCGCTATTCGACTATGAAACAGATCCATTTCCGACTTCTCGCCTTTTTTCTTCTGTCCTCAGCCCTCCCCGTCTCCGCCGACGTCTTTTATTTTCCTTGGGAATACAACAAGCTGTATAACGAGAAGGTAACTTTGGAATTAGAGTTGGATTCCCTCCGTCTCCGTTATAGAAACGAGTCGGAAAATTCTAAGAAAGAAAAACTCGCTCTGGACGGAAGGATCCAAACTCTGGAGGAGCAGCTTGCTCAGGAAAAAAGTTTCCGGGAAAAAGACAAGAATCTATACGCGGAGCAAAACAAGGCTTTAGAGAATCAGATTGCCGTCCTCAAAACCAAAAGCGGTAACAAAGAAAAAGAGCTGATCGAAGAGCACGAGAAGCAATCCAAGAAATACCAGGACATCATCGCGGAACTTCGATCCGAGCTAGAAAAGGAAAAAATCGGCTGCATCCGCAAAATGGACGAGCAAAAGCGGGATTACGAATCCAAAATCGCGGGTCTCGAGGCGAGAATCCAAGCTCTGAACGACCAGATCTCTAAACTGGAAAATCTAAGCGAGAACCAAAAGCGTGAGCTCGACAGACTTTCCGAACAGGCAAACGAGTTGGAGTCCAAACTTTCGGGAGAGATCGCAAAAGGACAGATCCGGGTAAAACGTTTTCATAACCGTCTAGTCATCAATATCGACGATCAGATTTCCTTCGATTCCGGTTCCGCGGAATTGAAGAAGCAGATCTTCCCCGCTTTGGAAAAGATTAAGGAAATCCTTGCGGATTACCCCGGAAACCTGATCATCGTTGAGGGTCATACGGATAATATCCCCATTCGTACTAAGAAATTCCAGGACAACTGGCAACTCTCTTCGGAAAGAGCTCTTTCCGTTCTGCGTTTTCTTTTGGAGAGTAAAAAATTGGACGGGAGACATTTCTCCGTAGCAGGTTACGGGGAGCACCAACCCATCGTATCCAACGATTCGGCGGAAAACAGATCTCTTAACCGAAGAGTGGATATCGTATTAGAACCGCAAAGCGGAAAGAATCACTAAGGCAAGAGTCCATCCTTGAAAATCGAACACAAAAACTCCGATTCGGATTTCCTTCCTTTCGGCAGACAGACGATTCTTCGCCCTGGAAAGAAAGGAACGGTAAAGACCCTAATCATCGCGTTTTTTCTTTCACTTATCATCTTCTTTTGGGAAATCTTCGGATCCTCTCAGAGTAAGAGTCTCGCGCTCCTTGCCGATGCAGGCCATGTAATCTCGGATGCGTTCGCTTTTCTTCTTAGCATTTCAGCCGTACTCATAGCGGACCGAAAACCCTCGCCCAAAATGAATTTCGGATTCTTTCGAGTGGAGGTATTTGCAGCCTTCCTGAATTCACTTCTTATTTCGGGGATTTCCGTCTATATCATATTCGAAGCGATAGAAAGATTCAAGAATCATGTGGAAGTCCTGCCCGACTCCATGCTTATTTTCAGTCTGGGAACCATAGGGTTCAATATGGTTTCCGTTCTATTATTGAGTAGAATCGCGGAGAATAATATCAATCTGCGTTCCGCTTATCTACATGTACTCAGTGATCTATTGGGAACAGTTTCCGTTCTTGTGGGAGCGGTTATCATTCGCTTCACCGGTTGGAATTGGGTGGATCCTATTCTTAGCCTGATTCTTTCTCTCGTGATCCTGAAATCCGCCGGTAGCATCCTAAAGGAAAGTATCACAATTCTTCTGGAAGCTTCTCCGACGAGTGACGAGTGGGATCATTTACAAAAAGATATCTTAGCGATCCCGGGAACCAAAGCATTACTCTCCGCTCATACATGGACGCTTACAAAAGGTATTCATGCCTGTGCCTTTCGGATTCTAATCGTCGATCGAGCGAACCAGAAAAAAATTCTACAGGAAGCTTATTCGATTTTAAGAGGAGAATGGAAATTCGAACAAATCTATATCCAATTGGAAGATTCCAAAACGGCGCAGATATTGGATGGAATCGTGGCAAAAACATTGCACGATATCGGTTCGGAAGAATGGGGACACCACCAACATACTCACGACCATTCTCATTTGGACCATTCTTCCCGCTGAAGAAGGTTTTATTTTAAGGATCCGAATTTTCTCCATTCCCTAGATTGCTTCAGCCTATTTTTTACATAAACGGGACTACGTGCCGGATGGATGGAGGAGAATAATCCTAGATCCGGATACTCCTTTTGCGCATCGAAATTCGGAATCGATTTCAGAAGGCTCAGACATTCATCGAGTATCGCTTCGTATCCGTAAGGATGATCCTCTTCGATTTTATAATCCGGATTCTTATCCTTTTTGTCGGAGATCTCCAGACATTTTCCGAATAGAAGACCGCTTAGATCCCAAAGTTTTCCCAAAACGAAGAACCTTTCCCTGGATTCCTGTCCTTGGCTCAGATCGGAAACGATCTTTCGAATCATTCCGCAGAATAACACCGCGGCGGAAAGCATTTCGGATAGATGGATGTCCGCTCCGAATTTGGAATAATCCTCCACGAATTCATAATGGGAAGGAAGTTCCAAATTTTCGGCGCTGATCTTACAATGAGTGGCCTCGGGAGCGAAATCCAGATGAAACTCTTCCAATTTCAGACCTTCCGAATTTCTAGGAACGTAGAATACGCCGAAATTTCCCTCTTCCTTACGGGCGACTACCAGGAATCCGGCCGCATCGGCTCCATTCGTCACAAACCCTTTATGAAAAGTTAATATGATGTTTCCGTTTGCCGCGCGAGATGCAGTGGATTTAAGATTCGTAAGTTTTCCCATCCATCCGGGCTCGCTCACCCCCAGACCCAATATTTCATGACCGTTTACGAGTCTATCTAAGATTTGTTTTCCTAATTCCAAAGACTCGGGGCTGGGATGGATCCCTTTCTCTTTGCCAGTCACAAATCGGAGGATTTTTCCAGCCACATTGGTTTGGGCCATAAGCCCCACTCCGACTCCCACCCCGTGCGGAAAGGAAGGCAATAGAACCAGCTTTTCATGGAAAGAGCGAAAGCCTTCCCCGTTCAGGGCGGAAAAAAGCCCGGCTTTCGCAATCTCCGGCAAGGAGGATTTGTAAACGGAACGGAATTCTCCCTTAGGAAAGGAGCTTAATTTGTCTCTCAGATCTTTCATGGGAAGTCGTTAGTTTTACATAAAACAAATCTTCGGGTTTTTTATCCCGCCTTTTTTCCCGGATTTCCCATGACTTTCTTCAAATATTGCCCGGTAAAAGATTCCTTTACCTTGGAAACTTCCGTAGGAGTTCCTTCGGCTATGATCTTTCCTCCTCCGTCTCCGCCCTCGGGTCCTAAATCTATGATCCAGTCCGCTTGCTTGATCACGTCCAGATTATGCTCTATCACGATCATCGAGTTTCCTCGGTCCACTAGCGTATGAAGAACCGTCATCAAATGCCTCACATCCTCGAAATGCAATCCGGTAGTGGGTTCGTCCAGGATATAGAGAGTCTTTCCGGTAGGGCGCTTGGATAGTTCGGTCGCAAGTTTGATTCTCTGCGCTTCCCCTCCGGAAAAGGTAGTAGCGGGTTGGCCTAGTTTGATATAACCGAGTCCTACTTCCTCCAGTGTCTCCAATTTCCTTTTGAGAGCAGGAATATTCTCGAAGAATTTCACGGAATCTTCCACGGTCATCTCCAGAATTTCGAAGATATTCTTTCCTTTATAACGGACTTCTAATGTCTCTTGGTTGTATCTCTTTCCCTTGCATACGTCGCAGGTTACGTACACATCCGGAAGGAAATGCATTTCAATTTTGAGGATTCCGTCTCCCTCGCAGGTCTCGCATCTTCCTCCGCTCACATTGAAGCTGAATCTCCCGGGAGAATATCCCCGAAGCTTCGAATCTTCCAATTGGGAGAAGATATCCCTAACCACGGTAAATAATCCGGTATATGTAGCGGGATTGGATCTAGGAGTTCTTCCGATCGGCGACTGGTCTATATTGATGATCTTATCTATCTCTTCGAGACCAGTGATCTTCTCGTGTTTGCCCCAGGTGGTTCTAACTTTCATTACCTTATGAGCGGCCGCGTTGTATAGAATATCATTGATGAGAGTTGACTTTCCGGAACCGGAGACTCCCGTTACCACCACCAATTTTCCGAGAGGAATGTCTACGGAAAGGTTCTTAAGGTTATTTTCCTTAGCGTTTACGATCTTAAGTTTTTTTCCGTTTCCGGGTCTCAAGGTTTTAGGGACGGGGATGAACATCTTTCCGGAGAGATATTTTCCGGTAAGGGAGTTCTTATTCTTGGAGACTTCTTCGGGAGTTCCGGAGCATACAACGGTTCCGCCATGTACTCCCGCTCCCGGGCCCATATCTATAAGCCAATCCGCTTCTTCCATGGTCTCTTGGTCGTGTTCCACTACGAGTACTGTATTTCCCAAATCTCGAAGGTCTTTGAGAGTATTGACTAATTTCGTATTATCCCTTTGGTGCAATCCGATGGAAGGTTCATCCAGAATATATAATACTCCCTGAAGCCTAGATCCGATTTGGGTAGCCAAACGAATCCGTTGAGCTTCTCCCCCCGATAAGGAACCTGCGGCCCGATCCAGACTTAGGTAGCCTACTCCCACATCGTTTAAGAAGGTAAGCCTTTGTTGGATCTCCTTCAGGATGGGTCTTGCAATTACCTCTTCGCTACCTTTTGGCTTCATGGATCGTACGAATTCCAACGCCTTTTCCACGCTGAATCCGGAGAATTTATCGATGGTAAGAGCATTCACCTGAACTGCGAGACTTACCGGCTTTAATCTGTTTCCGTGGCAGGAAGGACAAGGATGGTTTGTCATATAGCCTTCCAGGATTTGCCTCCTGCTTTCGGATGCGTCCTTGTATCTACGCTTTAAATTCGGAATCACACCTTCGAACTCTCTACTGAACTCGAAGTGAGAATTCTCCTTTCTAAAATCGTAATCTATTTTGAGATTCTTATCTCCGTAAAGAACCGTTCTTCTTACCTTTTCCGGCAGCTTCTTCCAAGGAGTATTATAATCGAATTTCAACGTCTTGGCCATGGAATGTACGGTTGTGAGAAACCAGTAGCTATTGCTTTTGGATCCCGCCCAGGCTTCGATACAACCTTCTACGAGAGAAAGTTCCGGATCCGTGACAAGTAAGTCCTCGTCGAATTCTAAAAGACTGCCTAGTCCGTCGCAGATTTCGCAGGCACCGTAAGGAGAATTGAAGGAAAACAAACGAGGGGATAGCTCCGGTAAGGACTCTTCCGGGTGATTCGGACAGGAAAGCTTCTGGGAGAATGTATGATCCTTCTTTCCGTCGTCCAAAAGCAAAATGCCTTCTGATTGTTTGAGAGCAGTTTCCACAGAATCCGCAAGCCTAGAACGAATCCCGTCCTTGATCACCAAGCGATCCACCACGATCTCGATCGTCGCCTTAAAACTCTTTTTTAAAACGATCTCCTCGTCCAAGGTTTTGATTTCACCGTTTAGTCGGATTCGATTGAACCCGTCTTTTCGGATTTTTTCTAGAGCGTCCTTATGCTCCCCTTTTTTTCCAGAAACTACGGGAGCCAAGAGTTGGATCTTAGTTCCTTCGGGATAACCTAGGATTCTGTCCGTTATTTGGTCCACGGATAAAGATTGGATAGGGGTTCCGCAAATGGGACAATGGGGTTTTCCGATCCTTGCATATAATAATCTGAGGTAATCGTAGATCTCGGTAACGGTTCCTACTGTGGATCTCGGGTTTCTGTGAGTGGTCTTTTGCTCTATGGAGATAGCGGGAGACAAACCCTCGATCAGATCCAGATCCGGCTTTTCCATTTGCCCCAAGAATTGCCGAGCGTAGGCGGATAAACTTTCGACATACCTTCTCTGACCTTCCGCATAGATGGTATCGAAAGCGAGAGAGGATTTACCCGATCCGGATAAACCGGTGATCACCACAAGCCTATCTCTTGGAATCTCCAAGTCGATATTCTTTAAATTATGCTCTCGAGCTCCTTTGATTCGGATGTGATCCAAATTCTTACCCTCTCTTTCCTTTCAGATAAATTTTGCAAACCCCCGTTGGAAAGCGGTTTTCCGAGGGGAATTTTACGTTTTCCGGAATAAAACGCTCTAGTAATTTGGTCGCCAAAAGGACGACACATGTTTAAAACGATCCTCTCCCTAATCTTTCTCCCCATCCGAATTCTATTCCAATTCTTTAGGATTCTTTCCTGGGCGATCCGGAAAGGGGATCATTTTTACTTGGAGATTCCTAGTTCGTTTTCCTTCGATAAAAGGTCGTTTTTCGTCCGCGTTCTAGTTGGAAAGGAAGACTCTCCCTTTCTTTTGGATTTTCTTCTGGGACTCAAAGCATTGGGTACAGTCCCGGGTTTGAAGAAAATTTCTTTCCAAATTTCCAATCCTGAGTACGGATTTGGAGAAGTTTGGAATCTATGCAGAGCGATCGAGTCCTTAAATGAGAAAGGGATCCATACTTCCGGATATTGCTTAGGCGGAGGAACCAAGGCTATTCTTCTTCTCTCTCATTGCAAATCCAGATATGCCTCCTCCGCTTCCGAATTTTTTCCGGTTCTTCCCTCTGCGGAGCCTTTCTTTTTCGGTGGAACGGCTAAAAAGCTAGGTGTGGGAGTAGAAGCGTACGCAAGCGGCGCTTTCAAGGCGTTTGGAGAAACTTTCCAAAGAAACTTCCTTCTCTCCGCCCGCAAAAAAGAATATAGAAAGCCTACTCTCCGACCAGAAAGCTCTTTTAGAAGAAGGCTTTCGCAAGAGTTCCGGATTGGATCTAAAAATCTTAGAGGAACCGATTCTAAGTGCGGAAAGACTAAAGAAGCTAGGATTTCTCACGGATCTTTTGGAAGAAGACGAGTTCGAAGAAAATTATCTCTTCGAAACGTATAAAAAAGAGAAAGAAGATAGCAAGCCGGACTATAGAACCTTGAAACCTAAAGGACTCAGACTATATTCCAAAAAGAAGAATTTCACTTATCTATCCAGACCGGTTCCCACTGTGATAGTGCTCCCCGTGCAAGGGAATATTCTTCCCGACCTAGGTAGAGAAGAGGAATTTCGTTCTAGACAGGTCTCTTTTAGATATTACCAGGAAACATTCAAGGAATTGCGGGAGGATCCGAGGATTTCCGCGGTCGTTCTGGAAATGAATTCTCCGGGAGGTAGCGCTCTTGTCTCCGAGTTACTATACCGTGAAATTAAAAAACTTTCCGAGAAGAAACCAGTCGTCACTTATGTTTTAAACGTAGCCGCTTCGGGAGGATACTATCTTGCCTGTGGAACGAAAGAAATCCATGGAACTCCTTATTCCGTAGTAGGATCCATAGGTGCTGTCATGCTCCGATTCGAAATGAAGAATCTATATGAGAAATTAGGAATCAAGAAGGAAAGAATCGGATTCTACCCTCATAGAGATATCCTATCGGAGTACGGAAAACTTTCTCCCAAGTCGGAACAATTCTTAAAAAGAGAAGTACTGCATTCTCGCGACGTATTCTATTCCAGGGTCACCGAGGCAAGAAAAACGAGTACGAAAGAATTGGAAGCTAAATGGGGGGAAGGTAGGGTCTTTTTAGGAGAAACCTTTCGCAAGGCCGGGTTTCTGGATTCCTGCTCGAGTGTATTAGAAATCCTGCAAAAAGTCAAAGAGGATCTCAAAGCCGAAAAAATAGACGTTCGGTATTTGCCGGGAACTTATAATTGGAAGGATTTCATCCAAGATATGAAACCTGGATTGCAATCCATCGGCCTAAATCTTCCTTTCTGGAATGGAAAAAATCCGAAGTATAATCCGAACGAAGTGCTCTATCTATCCGATATAGCTTCTGATTTATCGCAATAATCGGTTTCTATAAATCCGAAATGCGATCTTTTATCTGTCCTGGGCTTTTCGGATCCGATTGAGTAATGCTTCTTTTCCTTGGCCTTCCGCCGGCGGAAAACAATACACGGTTCGTATCCTCATCCGGTCGCAGTCCCGAAAAAAAGAATATAGATTTTTCATATATTCAAGATTATCCGGGACGCTTAAAGAGAACGCCCAACCTTCTAGTAGATCGATTCCTATTGCCGCGGAATCTTTTTTCGGCAAAGTCCCTATTTCTGCAAAAATCACATTCGCATCCGGTGCATAATGCCTGTATTTCATTCCGGGACTCGCAGGACGAATCCCTTCCTCTTCGTTGGGATAGTAGGATGTATAGGAAAGACCCGGGAAGATTTCCTTCAGTTCCTCTGGACCCAGGAACCCGGGTCTTAGAATCTTGGGAGAATTTCCGCTCAGATCGATCACTGTGGACTCCAATCCGATTTCGGGTTCTTGCCCTTCCAAAATTACATCCACCTTCCCTTCGAATTCGTGGATCGCATCTTCGAGCCTAGTGATGGAAGGTCGACCGGAAAGGTTCGCAGATGGCGCGGAAACGGGAACTCCGGACAATCGTATCATTTCCCTCGCAAGAGAATGAGAAGGAACTCTGACCGCAATCGTATCCAGTCCGGCGGAAAATACCTTGGGATCTTTTTTTGGTAAAACCAAAGTCAAAGGACCCGGCATATACTTCTCCAAGAGGATTTCGGCGTTCTTGGGGAGTTCTGCGATTTTCTGTATATCGTTCGGATCGGCAAGATGAACGATAAGCGGGTTATCGGCGGGTCGATTCTTAATTTTATAAATTTCTAAACAAGAATCGAAATTACGGGAGTCGGCTCCTATCCCGTATACGGTCTCCGTGGGAAAAAGGACGATTCCTCCCTTCTCCAGAGCTTTCGCCGCCAGAGAAGGATCTTTGGTTAGAATCGTATTTTTATTTTTTGACAACTTCCTCGGAAGCCGCCTTGGCTTCTTCCTGGGATTCTTCCGGAGCGATCTGTTTTACGTCCGGATTAGTTTCCTTGTTCGGAGCCTTTGGAACCGGAGGAAGCTTATTGGTCACGAGTAGTTCCAGGTAATCGTTGATTCCGGGATCGTTATCCGATAGCAACTGCCAGAAAGAAAATCCTCCGATATCGTAGGAACGAAGTAGAGTCATCTTTTCTTCGAAAGCTTTTCGATTCATAAAGAAAGCGACTCGGTCACAACCTTCGGATTTATACCAAATGCTCGGGTCTTCATAAGTCTTTCCTTCATGCACCCAACTGAATTTGGAAAGGTTGGTCCAAGAGGAAGAATTCTTATTATCGGCCAGAACTCGAGTGATATTCGTAGGTTGATGGGTCACTCCCAATTGTTGGCGTTTCAGAGCGTCCGACCAATATACGGACTTGATCTTCGCGTTACAGTTTAGAGCCCAATCGTAACCGTAAGTAGGGATCGCCATATACAATTTCTTAGCAGGCACTCTTTCTTTGGCGTAAGTAATGATATTACGGATCCAAACGTTCGGAGCCTGAGGGCCGGGGCCCGGGTTTCTGTATTTACGAGGATGTAATTCGTAAGCCATCACTTTCACGCGGTCCGCATGCTTCGCTAAGAAAGCATAATCGTGGGTCATGGGTCCCCGCCAGTTTTCGGCGAAGTCCATATTGATTTTTTCTTTCAGACCTTTGCAGGCTTTCATGCCGACTTTTTTGGCAGCGGTCTTAGGGTGTACCGCAACGGAGAGAAGCTTCCCTCTCTTGTGAATTTCTTTGGAAAGAAGAACGATGAACTCTTCGAATTTTTCCTTCTTTTCACAGCTCATTCCTTCGTAATCGATATCGATTCCGTCGAAATTATAGGTATCCACTTCGTATAGAATATTCTGGATATGCTTGTCCCGGATATCGTTTCGTCCGTTCAATCCTATGTTTTCGGAGATCTTCTCATTCTTATTCTCCCAACGGAAAATAGTGGGAATAATCTTCACTTTAGGATTCAAAGACTTCAATTCCGCAACACGAGCATGCTTCTGGGCGGATCCCCAAAGAGAATACAGATCTCCGTTATTCGTTTCTCTTCCTTTAAATCCGTAAATGAAAGGATGGATTTCGTTGTAAAGATGAACCGTGCGTTTCATCGCCTCATAATCGGAAAACCAAGTGGAGGCACGAAAACCGGTCTCGTCGTCGATCACGACTTTAGGAGAATCCGACTCCCCCGCCTTTTCCTTGGATCCGTCGGTTCCGTTCAGGAAATCGGAAGCGTTCCACCATTTCTTAAAATCCTCCCAGGCGCCTTGGGGAGCGATCTCGGATTTTACTCCCGCTCCTGCATTGGGAAGCACTATAGCGGTTACTTCCTTCTTATCCGCCTCGGATTTAGGTCCGGACTTTAGGGCTTGGACGCCCAGATAAAAGGAAAACCCGGAAAGTAAGAGCCAGATAGCGCTCACAAGACCCGTCTGCCAGACGGAGGCCTTTTTAGGTTGGTATGGAACGGGACGGATCAGGTCCTCAGGTGTATGTGGTTCATCGTTTGGATTCATTGGACTCTTTATATTTATCGAAACGCGGAGGCAAAAAGTAAAGCACCGACTGTCTTCCAGTGATTTTGTTGCTACGTAGCTGTCAAACCTTTGTGGGATTCGGACCCGTTCTTTGATTGACAGTCCCAAAATCCGAAGAATTTTTCCTCCGATGCAATTCAACCGACCCTTCAAACTCTTTTTCGTTCTCGGAGCCATCTTCCTTACTTTTCTTCTGATGGCTGAGGTCACAGGATCCAAGTGGATCCAGTTTGTTGTGTCGGACTATTCTTTCAATCTGACTCTAGGGGTGATTCCCTTCCCCATTACTTTCATCGTCACCGACCTTTTAAACGAGTATTACGGCCGCAGAGGGGTGCGTTACTTAACGGTAGTAGGAATGGTCATGATCGTTTTGGCCTATTTCTTACTGCAAATCGATATGAGCATTCCCGCCACGGCCAATTCTCCCGTGGACGACCATTCTTTCCGCGTGGTATTTTTCAATACGGGACAGGTAATCGCCGGGTCCGTGATTGCCTATCTCATCGGGCAATTGGTGGACATCCAGATCTTCCATCTGATCCGGAGGAAAACCAAGAACCGATTCATCTGGTTGAGAGCCACAGGTTCCACGATATTCTCCCAATTATTGGATTCTTATGTCGTGATTTTCGTGGCTTATTGGGGAACCTACGAATTTTCCACTCTCAACGCCATTTCCTACACGAACTTCGGCTATAAGATTCTAATCGCCATAGGGATCACTCCCATCATCTATATCTCCCATTACTTCATAGAGAAATATCTGGGAGAAGACGCTCATAAGATGGCGGAACATGCCTTGAAAGAAGGTAAAGACGAGATGCAGGCTTATCCCGGTTAGGTCTTGTCCGAAAGATAATAAAACCAATTGCGATTTCCCCAGGGATCCAAATAGGAGAAGTATTTCTTTCCGGAAGATTCTTCCGAAAATCCAGACTCTTGCAGACGATTTCGTAGTACCTTCTCCTCTTCCGGAGAAATCCTCCAAACCAGAGTGCCGGGACTCACTGGGCATTCGGGGGTTTCCTTACTAAGGATCACTCGATTGGAATCCGAGAAAAGTATTTCGGCATGATTCGAAGAGGCAAATTGCACGGATCCGGAAAATAGCCCGGCATAAATATCTGCGGCCTTCTCGCAATCTTCCGAATATAGGCTGGATGCAAAGAATTGCATATTCTTCCTCCCGGATCCGGTCTAAAGGGAAAACTTCGAAAACTCTCCCGGAATATTGGGTTTACGGCCGGATTCCTGCCAGGATTTTGGAGTAAGGGAAGAATTCCAAGTATATGAGCGCAAATCAGGATTTTGTACGTATTTTTGATACCACTCTGAGAGACGGAGAGCAATGCCCCGGAGCGGCCATGAGCGAAAACGAAAAGATAGAAATCGCTCTACAGTTGGCAAAGATGAAAGTGGACGTCATAGAAGCCGGCTTCCCCGTTTCCTCTCCCGTGCAATTCCAAGCGGTGGAAAGAATTTCCAGAGAAGTAGACGGACCGATTATCGCGGCATTGGCCCGAGCCGTTCGTCCCGATTTGGAAGCGGCAGCCAAGGCGACTCTTCCCGCCAAAAAAAGAAGGATCCATACATTCATAGCATCTTCTCCCATTCATATGAAATTCAAACTGGGAAAGGAACCTGCGGAAGTTCTGAAGATGGCGGTAGAAGCGGTAAAAATCGCGAGAGACTACGTGGAAGACGTGGAGTTTTCCCCCGAAGACGCCACCCGTTCCGAGCCTAGTTTTTTGCGGGAACTCTGCGAAGCGGTCATCGAGGCAGGTGCGACTACGATCAATATTCCGGATACGGTAGGATATACGACTCCTTACGAATACGGAGACCTCTTCCAGTTCCTGATCCAGAACGTAAAAGGTAGCGATAAGGCAATCTTCTCCGCTCATTGCCATAACGATTTGGGGCTCGCAACATCGAATAGCCTCGCCGCCATCCAAAACGGAGCAAGACAAGTAGAATGTACAGTGAACGGAATCGGAGAGAGAGCCGGAAACACCGCCATGGAAGAAGTGGTGATGTCTCTCCGCACGCGTAAGGATAAATTCGGCATCCAAACCAGAATCAACACGGAAGAGATTGCGAAGGCTTCCTATTTAGTCAAAACCATCACAGGAATGGTAGTCCAACCCAATAAAGCGATCGTAGGAGCCAACGCTTTCGCTCACGAATCCGGAATCCACCAAGACGGTGTATTAAAAAATCGTGAAACATATGAAATTATGACTCCGGAAAGCGTGGGAGTCCAATCCAATCGTATGGTACTCGGAAGACACAGCGGTAGAGCGGGATTCAAAGACAGGATCGTGCGATTAGGATTCAGCCCTCATGCTGACGAATTAGAAGCGGCTTACCAGAGATTTCTGGAAATCGCGGATCGTAAAAAGGAAATCTTCGACGAAGACATTCGCGCATTATTCGCGGACGAATCCAGAAAGTCATCACAGGATCGCTTCGTTCTGGAGAGTTTTCATGTCACTACGGGAACGAAAAGTACACCTACAGCGAGCATTCGTATTTCCATCAATGGAACCATGAAGGAAGAATCCGCAACCGGGGATGGCCCCGTGGATTCCATCTTCAAAGCCATCCAAAAGGCGACCGTTCTGGACGCAGAACTAATCAAACTGGTGATCTCTCCCGTAACGGAAGGACAAGACGCTTTGGCGGAAGCCTCGGTCACATTGGAAAAACACGGAGAAAGAGTCGTAGGAAAAGCAAGTTCCACGGATATCATAGAGGCATGTAGCCAAGCCTATATCTCTGCTTTGAATCGCTTCTCCATTTCTTAACTCCAAAATCGGGATTGGTACCGAATGTCGTTCGGTACCAATTTTTGAAATCTTCGAAAAACCGTTTGCGTTTTGCACTTTCCATTAAAACATTTCTTAGTAGAACGACTGTTCTGTATTTATCCTTAGGAGAAGCGACTTTCTATGTCTTCTTTAGATACTTCCTCAATCTTCCAACCCATTACCCTGGGTTCCGAAACGATTCCGAACCGAATCATCATGGGTTCCATGCACCTGGGTTTGGAAGGATTACCCCATACTGCGGATCGAATGATCGCTTTTTACGGAAGAAGATTCGAAGGAGGAGTCGGTCTCATCACCACCGGTGGAATCTCGGTTAACGCGGAAGGCAAAGGTTCCAATATCTTCTTCGATTTCCAAAAGGAAGAAGATTGCAAAGAATTGGAAATAGTGGCCCAGGCGCTGAAACCTCAGGGTATTTTCTGCGCCCAATTATTTCATGCGGGTAGATACGCCTATCACAGGGAACTCGTGGCCCCTTCTCCTCTCCGCGCTCCTATCAATCGATTTATTCCTAAGGAGCTTTCTACGGAAGACGCTTGGAGAACCATCCGCGATTTCGGTTCTTCCGCTTTGAAAGCGAAGCAGATCGGATTCCGTGCCGTGGAGGTCATGGCCTCCGAAGGTTATCTGGTGAATCAATTCTTCTCCGAAGTCACGAACAAGAGAACGGACGAGTTCGGAGGTTCTCCTGAAAACCGAAGAAGATTCGCAATCGAGGTCATGAAAGAAGTCCGAAAGCAAGTCGGCCCTGGATATCCTGTGATCGTTCGTATGTCCGGAATAGATCTGATTCCCGGCAATCCTAGCTTCGAAGAAGTCGTAGCTCTTGCTACAGAATTAAAAGCAAACGGCGCAGACGCTTTGAATATAGGAATCGGATGGCATGAGTCTCGCATTCCTACCATCTCTCAATTGGTTCCTAGAGGAGCCTGGGCCAAAATTGCGGCTAAAGTAAAGAATGCTGTTCCCGGTATTCCGATCATCGCCTCCAACCGAATCAATATGCCGGAAACTATCATAGAAGTATTGTCCAAGGGAGAAGCGGATATCGTAAGTATGGCGCGTCCTTTCTTGGCGGATGCAGATATCGTAACGAAAATGAAGAAGAATGAGACGGAGAGAATCAATACTTGCGTCGCATGTAACCAAGCTTGTTTGGATCATACTTTCAAAGAAGAAATGGTATCCTGTCTCGTGAATCCTTCCGCAAACAGAGAATTGGATTGGAACACTCTTAGTCCCGTCAAAAAGCAAAGAGTAGTCGTAGTAGGTTCCGGACCGGGCGGAATGGAAGCGGCAAGAGTTTCCGCTCTTAGGGGACACGAAGTCATTCTACTGGAAGCCACTGAAAAATTAGGGGGACAATTGAATTTAGCAGCGTCTATTCCAGGAAAATTCGAATTCTTCGAAACGGTTCGCTATTTCAAAAACGAACTTCCTAGACTGGGCGTGGATATACGACTGAAAACCAGAGCGGATTTGGCTCTCTTGGATTCCTTGAAACCGGATGCGGTCATCTTCGCGACCGGAGTGCTTCCTCGGGACTTGAAATTACCTGGATTAGAAAAGAAACCTCACGCAAGCTATGTGGAATTCCTAAACGGAACTTTCCGTCCTGGAAAATCCGTAGCCATCATAGGCGGAGGAGGAATCGGAGTGGATGTGGCTCACAAACTCACCGAAGAAAAGGATCCCGATATTCCATCTTACTTCCACAGATACAATGTAGGATCTTATACGGAGGCTCATATTCTTCCCGAAAAGGCGGACCGCAAAGTTTCCATCCTTCGCAGAAACGGAAAAGTGGGAGCGGGGCTCGGACAAACTACCTCCTGGGCGCTCTTACAAGAATTGCAATCCAAGGGAGTGGATTTCCTTTCGTCCCTAACCTATAAGGAAGTAACGGACCAAGGATTGGTTATTGAAACCAAAAAAGACGGATCCAAAACTTTGGAATGCGATTCGATCATATTATGCGCAGGACAGGTCAGCGATAAGTCCTTGTATGAGAGTTTCTTAAAAGAAAGAGCGAACGTTCCTTCCTATTTAATCGGAGGCGCGAAAGACGCTTCCGGAATCGATGCAAAACGCGCGATGTTAGAGGGATATCTCGCGGCCATCCGGATAGGAACCGAACAAAATTAGAAAAAACGCGCGCATTTTCCCTTCTTAGCGACCTGCCTCTTATCGGAGGCAGTTATGTTCGGAAAATGCGTCGTTTGTTTTATCGTTTCTATCTTTAGCCTAGGAATTTCCCTTTTCTTCGGATTTTTGGAGAAGGGAATCTATTCGTTTTCTGGATCTCCCGGCTTCTCGGGAGATCCTTGTAGGGAAATCCAAGATCTGTCCGAAGGCTGGGATATACTAGATTCGCAAAGGGTCCCGATCGGAAAAACGAACCTTCCCAAAAATCTATTCCCAATCTCTTCCGGATTCGTTTATCTCAGTCGCAACGTAGTCTATTCTTCTCCTTCGGAAGAATGCAGCCTAGCGTTGTCCCTTGGTAAAGTTTCGGAGAATTTGCAAATATTCTGGAACGGACAATCGATTTACAACCAAGAAGAATATGAAGACAGGTATGACAAAACCCGCATTCTATACGGAATCCCGTTTTCCTCCGAAAACAGAATAGATCTTTATATTCGAGGCTATTTTCCAAAAGAGATCGGAGTCTTAAGAGGAACTCCCAAAATCGGTCCGGCGGACAAGATACGAAAAGAATATTACGTTTTCCAGATTTCCCTTCTAATACTCATCTCTTTATTCATTTCAATAGGTTTCTATTTTCTTTTATTAGGACTAAAGGAAACAAGTCTCTCCTCCAATCTTTTCTTCGGGACCTTTTTGGTATTATTCTCCGTTTACGAATTCTTAGGGAGCGAATGGAAATACGAACTAGGTTTATCTTTTTCGGATTGTAAGAAGCTGGAATACTGTATTCTTCCCTTTCTATTTCCTAGTTTCTTCGCCTTTCTTTCCGGATTTTTCGGCGTTAAAATGGTAAAGGTATCTTTCCTACTTTTCCTCTGGTCCGTTTTATGCGCGAGTATCTTCTATTTTTCGGAATCCATTCTAAACATGGATCACTGGAATCGAACCCTACTCCAACCTTCTTGGATCCCCTATTGTATCCTCATTCTTTTAAGACTGGTCGATAGAATTCGCTCCGGAGAAAAGGACGCCTTCGGATTCTTAGGGGCAATTTTAATACTATTCGTTTCCATCGGATTGGATACCGCGATCGCAAGAGGAATCGCGGACCTTCCCAGAACCTCCGGATTTTCCGTTCTAGGTTTGATCGTATTTTCAGCATTTCGACTCTCCCAACGATTTTTAGAGATGAAACTGGAGTTGGAAGTCTGGAACGGAAAATTGCAGGAGGAAGTGAAATCACGAACCGGAGAATTGAGAGAATCCCTAAAAGAAGCAAGGATCATGAAGGAAAAACAGGACGGCGATTATTTCCTTATGGGAATCCTACAAAAAAGTTTCGAGTCCAAGATGGCCTCCTACGCTACATTCCGCTTGGAAACTCTCTCTTCCCAATTTAAGAAATTCGAATTCAAGGGTAAAACTTGGGAATTGGGAGGAGATGCCATCTGGATGGAAGAGGTCAAATTGGGGGAGAAAGCCTATTTAGCCTTAATGAATTCTGATGCGATGGGAAAATCCCTGCAAGGAGCCGCGGGCTCCCTATTGATATCGGCCTTATTTCGTGCAAAGATATTAAACTTCGATTCTTCTCCCCAACCTCCGGAGACCTGGCTTGTTGGAGTATACCAAGAATTGCACCGCGTCTTTCAGACCTTCGACGGGAACCTATTCGTGACAGGAGTGTTTTGTCTGTTGGATCCGGAAACTTCCTCTTTATTCTTACTCAATTCAGACCATCCGAGATCCGTACTCGTCCGTCGCGGAATTGCCGGTTTCTTAGAAGAGGATTCTAATCCTAAAATGGGTTTTCCTTTCGATTCCACCCAGATCAGAGTAATCGGGCTTTCTCTGGAAGAAGGGGACAGGATCTTAATCGGTTCCGACGGAAGAGAGGATCTAAGACTTAGAGAAGAATCTTCCGAAATCCGTTCCTTTTCCGAAGAATTTCTAAGAATCGCCTCTGAGAGTCCTTCGGACCTGGAATCGGTAATGAATCGCATACGTATGTTAGGTGATTTTACGGACGACCTGAGTCTTGTGCAGTTGATTCGGGAATCTTACGAAGAAACCTCCCGAGCATCCGGGAAACGGAGCGAAATCTCCAAAAGAAAAACGTTACAAACTGCAGTCTCTTTTTGGAAATCGGGAAGAAGAAAGGAAGCGGTCCTAAGATTCGAAAGTTTAGCCCTAACCCATCCTATGGATCTGGAACTTTCTTATCTTACCGCCTGGGCACTTTATAAAAGTGGAAATTTCGATCGGGCCAGAATATATTCTGAAAAGATACTATATAGAGAGTCTAAAAAAGAGGAAAATATCCTGCTCTTGGCAAAAATTTATTTTAAACTGGGCTATTCTAAGGATAGAATCGTAAAGTTCCTAGCCGAGAACGGTTTAGACGGGGAAAGTTTCTTTCGGACTACAAATATTTTGAAAAAGGCTTCTTAAATATCGGCCAAGCTAAGATTCGTTTTGTGGCTTAGCAATGACAAAAGGATTCTTTCCCGTTGACTTTTTCCGGTATTGTTTCTAAATGGAATTCGATTTTGAGTCGGTACAGACATAAAATCCTCTTAAAGGATAGGGGAAAATCAGAATGAAAGTATACTCCGCGGAAAGAGTGCCGAATTCAACGGACTATAACCTTTACATTACGGAAGGAAATTCCAAGTCTAGGCTTATATTGTCCGAACCTTCCCTTCCCAATCTGCACGAACTTCCGGCTCACGATCGCGTTCTCAAGTCCCTGGCCTATACTATTTTAGTCAATTATACCCAGGACAACTCGTTCGCCCTTATGAATACCAATCGCTTCTTGAATTTCCTAAGCGATATAGTCCATCGGGATTCTTGGTTCTTCCTAGCAAACCGAGTGGAACAATTCATCAAGGAAGTGGAAAGTTTCGGAGTCGAAATTTCCTATGACTTTTAGACTAATCGCAAAAATCTGATTGTCCCAGGACCTTCCAAGAATATACTAACTTAAGCACGGTTTCGGAACCAATCTTTCCGTCCCACCGCTAACCGGGAATTACCCCCCAAACGGAGCCAATTTGAATGAATCCTAGAGTCGTAACCTTCCATTATACGTTAAAGGACAAAGAGGGAAATCTGATCGATACCTCCGAAGGCAGCCACCCTCTTTCCTATTTGGAAGGCACGGGCCAGATCATCACAGGTCTGGAAGACGAGATCAAAGGCCTAAACGCAGGCGACAAGCGAGTCATCTCTGTGGATGCGGATAAGGCCTACGGCCCTAAAGATCCGGAAAAAGTCTTCGATGTTCCTAAGAGCCAGTTTCCGGAAGGAGAAGTGCTGAGCGTAGGAATGATGTTCCAAACGGACGAACCCGATGTAGTTTATACCATCACCGAAATCAAGGGAGAAACCATCATCGTGGACGGAAACCATCCTCTTGCAGGCGTGGACCTGATTTTCGACGTGCAGATCGTAACCACTCGCACCGCTACGGACGAAGAAGTCAGCCATGGTCACGTTCACGGAGAGGGGGGACACCACCACCACTGAGTCTCGATGTCGGAACCGGATCTCTTAAACGAAAAGCAAAAAGAGGCCATCGAGACCACCGAAGGTCCCGTTCTCGTCATAGCGGGAGCGGGGACCGGAAAAACGAAGACCATCGTCCACCGCCTGGCGAAATTGGTCGAAGCCGGAATTCCCGCAGAAAACATTCTATTACTCACTTTTACCCGAAAAGCAGCGAGAGAAATGCTCTCTCGTTCCGTTTCCCTATTGGACAAACGCTGCGCTCGGGTCCATGGCGGAACCTTCCATTCCTTTAGTAGTCATATTCTCCGAAAATACGCTCCCGTTTTGGGATTATCCTCTCAATTCTCCATTCTGGACGAATCGGATTGCTCCGATATTTTTCAATTGCTTAGGACTCAGGGAGAATACGCATTACAAAAATCCAGATTTCCTTCCAACGATACGCTGATTTCCTTACACTCTGCGATGATCAATCGCTCCAAAACATTGGAGGAACTCCTAAAAGCCGAATACCCTAAATTTCTGGACCAATCGATTCTGATCCAAAGGATATTCGTGGAATATTCGGAATACAAAAGGCTTCGATCTCTTGTGGACTATGATGATCTGCTCGTTTATTGCTTGGAACTTCTGAATAAGCACGAGACCGTCCGCAAAAAAATATCGGAACAATATCGTTACATCATGGTGGACGAATTCCAGGACACCAATCAGATCCAAGCCCATATCTCCTGTCTCTTAGCTCTAGACCACGAAAATATACTCGTGGTAGGAGACGACGCGCAAAGCGTATATTCTTTTCGCGGCGCGGACGTGAACGGTATTTTCAATTTTCCTAAAATATTTCCCAAAACAAAAACGATTTATCTGGAAAGGAATTATAGAAGCACCCCTTCCATATTAAATCTAGCGAACACAGTCCTTTCAAATTTCAGAGAGAAATACGAGAAGTATCTATATACCAAGAACGAGGATTTTCAAAAACCGGCACTAGTCGGGTTTGCGGACGAATTAGAGGAAGCGGAAGGAATCGCGGACCTTATACTCGAAAGAAGAGAAGACGGGGTTCCTCTCAAGGATATAGCAGTTCTATTCCGATCCGGCTGGAATTCGAATCAGCTGGAATTAGTGCTCAGTCAAAGAAATATTCCGTTTTTGAAATTCGGTGGAAAGAAATTCGTTGAAAGCGCTCACGCTAAGGACTATCTCGCATTATTGAAGATCAAGGAGAATCGTTCGGATTCCATTTCCTGGCTGCGCATTCTTCTTTTAATCCCCGGAATCGGTTCCGCAAAGGCCAAGTCCATTCTTCAGGAATTGGAGAATGGGGAAACACATCTTAAGAATATATTCTATTCTTTAAAAGGAGCTTCCGCCTCTTATTTAAAGGAATTGGGCGGGCTACTCGAATCGGATGATTCGGATCTACAGAAAACATTAGGCAGTTTTATCGATTTCTATTCTCCTCTCTTGGAAAAGAAATACGACGATTCTAAGAGAAGAATCGACGATTTGAACGCATTCTTAACTCTTTCCCAAAAATACAAAACGTTACATGAATTCTTAGTGGATGTGAGTCTCGACGGTCCTTCCAAGAGTCTGGAAAAAATTTCTCCAGAAGAAGAGGACGAGAGATTGGTCCTATCCACGGTGCATTCTTCCAAGGGATTAGAGTTCGATACGGTAATCCTATTGAATGTGACCGAAGGTTCCTTTCCTTCCGGCAGAGGAGAAAAGAATCTGGAGGAAGAAAGAAGACTTTTTTACGTGGCGATCACTCGCGCCAAAAGAAAGCTCTTACTTACCTTCCCTCAAATCTCCGTTCAGAAAAACTCGCAACATTTCAATCGGGTTTCCCGCTTTATAGAAGAGATTCGAGAGCCGGAAAAAGTTCTGGAGAAACAATTCATTTCAAAAAGCGAAAGTTCGGATGCAAATCATCCGGATTCAGAAAACGGCGGACAAACGAAGGAAGCGGATGCAAGAAAAAGAATCCGAGAATTTTTCGGTTCCTGATTCCCAATCGGATTCAGATTGGGAAAAAAGAATTCTCCTAGTTTGGAACCAACTCCGTGTGCAATCTTCCCGTTATAACAATCGACCCGTACATTCCGTTCAAATCAAATTCTACCCTTATAAGAACGGAAGCAACTCGGTACGTTACGATGGAGGAGTATTGTATGCGAATCTGCATACTCAAATTCGTAGCGCATCTCCGGAACTCGTCGATTCCCTACTCCGATTATTGGTGTCCAAATTACTGCGTCTCAAAGTCCGACCGGAATGGAAGGAGAATGTGTTGGACTTTCTGAATTCTCTACCGGAAAGAAAAGTAAAGCGCGCTCCCAATCTTTCCGCCCTAGGTAAAGTCTATGACCTAAACTCCCTTCTCAAAAGAATCACGGAGGAATATTTCCCGAAAATTGATTTTAATTTACTTTCCATTTTTTGGTCCGACCGGATCGGAAAAAGAAGACTGGGAAGCTACGATAAAGAGTCCATGTCCATTCGGATCAGCCCCGTTCTGGATCACGGAAACGTTCCGTTATACGTGTTAGAGCATGTGATACACCACGAAGTCTTACATCATATTCTCCCCGTACATAGGGTCGGAGGTAGAAACGCCATCCATAGCCCTTTGTTCAAGCGCAAGGAAAAGGAGTATCTAGGATACAGAGAGGCTCTCCATTGGCTGAGAAAGGAATACCCTAGGCATGTTTCCCATTTTAGGTAGGAACGAAATAGTCCATCGATTTTTCCGCCCAGAGGAGATTGAGGTTAATTCTCTCTCTAAGCTAGTAATTCCCTGATTCCAAGAAATTTGTTTTCAAACCAATCCCGTTTTTGTATAATTCATTTCGTTCCTTTATCCATATTCCAAATTTAGATTTTCTTTAAATTTAAACGGATTTCGATCGGAACGAGGCAGAAGTGAAATCCTCTTTATCCATTTTGATTCTATTCTTATTTTCGAGCCCTTTATTGGCTCAAAATTCCAACCCTTTCGGCTCCTTTCCGGGCAATTCTTCCCATCCTTTAGTTCCGGATTACTCCAACTATTCTCCGTCCTTTTACTCCCAAGAATCGACTCCTGTTCGGATCGCTCCGGATGCGGAAGAACGAAAAAAGGAAAGAGAGACCATAGAGACTAGAAGGACATTATTAAACTGGCACCAGGGACTGGGGCTTCTTACCTGGGGATTTTGGTTAGCCACTAACCTCGCAGGAGAAAAATCCCTTTCCCACCTTCATAAGGAATACGAGCCGTTTGCTACTTTCTTTCTCGCTCAGAATCCGCAGCAAAATCTGCCCGTATATACCTATTTGATGCAAGTTTCTCCTTGGGACGGAGATCCGGGAGGAAGCACTCACAAATCCTTGGCAGGAACGACTTTCACTCTCTACGCACTGACCGCCGGTCTGGCTTTCTTTTCTCCCTCCAAGAGTTTCGAAAGAGAAGAAGGACTGAGTACCATCTTTACCCATAAGGCGATGATCTGGATCCATTTACCTGCCATGCTCGCACTCCCTTTTATCGGACAGCAAATCCCGAAAGACGGGCATTCCGCGGCCGATACGATGAGGACGGTGGGATGGGCGGGATTCTCCGCGTTCACGGTTTCTATAGCAGTATTTTATTTTTGAGGACGATAATGATTCGTATTTTCTATTCCATTCTTATATTCGCATTCGTTTCCATACTTCCGGTTCATTCCGAAAACGTAAATTTGGCCAAAACGGATATCCAGTTTACCGTTATTCATCCGTTTAAGACCGTCATCGGCCAATGTAAAGGAACCGTGGTTTCTCCCGTGCAGTTCCAAAGAAATGCCGACGGTTTAGCCGCTCCCAAAACTCTGAAAATCGAAGTCCCGATCAAGGAAATCCGATCCGGAGACGAGAATAGGGACGAACATATCTCCGAGGCCTTGGGATTTCCTGTACACAGTCAAATTACTTTCCAATTGGGATCGATAGCGACCTCCAAGGAAGAATGGACTATTTCCGGAAATCTGACGGTGAACGGGATTACCAAACCGGTGAAATCCCAAGCCAAGGTACGCTATGAGGGTCAGGAGATTTTCATCTCCGGAAAATTCCAGGTTCTTATGAGCGATTTCGAAGTGGTCGCACCTAGCCTTCTTTTCACGACGGCTAAGAACGAAGTTTCGATAGAATATTCTTTTATTCTAAAACCTTAAATTAGGTTTGTCCCAGAAGTCTCCTGATTCCATCTTCCAGGCCGTCTATGCTCAGGAAGAACATGGGAAAGACTTTTTTGAGTTCGTAGATGGTGGGCGCGTCCCAGTATCGTTTGGGCTCCGGATTCATCCATATGGATTCTTGGAAATGGCTTTTAAGTCTTTTGAAACTATCCAATCCCGATTTCGGATCCTCGGGTAATCTATGATCGGAACGAAATCGGGAATGATAGAAACCGTAGGAAGGATCCAACAGTTCATAAGGCGCCATATACGCATCTCCCACAAGGATGACCTTGGTATCCTCCTTATGTTTCTTGAATAGGTTTTTAAGAGGAATCGGATAACGTAGATCCCCTTTAGGATAAACGCAGTCGTATATGGAATTGTGGAAATAATAATGCCCGAATTCCTTAAAATGGCTGATCTGGTGGGCGGCGGAGAATAGTTTACTCACCCTCTCCGCATGAGGAGTCATACTCCCTC
Source organism: Leptospira wolffii serovar Khorat str. Khorat-H2 (assembly GCF_000306115.2). Classification (NCBI taxonomy): domain Bacteria; kingdom Pseudomonadati; phylum Spirochaetota; class Leptospiria; order Leptospirales; family Leptospiraceae; genus Leptospira; species Leptospira wolffii. Next base: position 806,305 of record NZ_AKWX02000007.1, on the reverse strand, counting down.
CAGTATCCATGAGTAATAATACCTTGATTCCGTTCTTTCTGGTTCTTTCGAAAACCAGTTCAGGATCGCCCGCATTCCTACAAGTCGCATCCACAGTTTTGGGGAGATGGAATTCTGGAATCCCTTCCTTCCTGAGATTGCGCAAACGTTTGAGAGCGATCTTCAATTGTCGAACATCCAGTTGCTCGTCCGTTCGGTAATCCTTGTACCTTCTTTCCATGGCTTGGAAGACCGCGGATTTTCCTCTACCCTCTCCTCCGATTCTCACCCCTCCCGGGTTCTCTCCGCTATGGCCGAAAGGAGAGGAGCCTCCCGTTCCTATCCATTTATTTCCTCCGTGATGTTCCCCTTTTTGGTTCTTGAGTCTGTCCAAAAATTCATCCCAGAGTTTTTCGGGAGGGACGATGCCGGGAGGAAGTTTATCTGGATTATCGAAGATTTGGGAAAGCCAATCCATGATTTCCTTACGCAAGGATTCTCGCAAAACTCCCCTTTCTCCGAAGATTTCCGCAAATACCTGGTCGAAACTATCATAGTGTTTTACGTCTTTTATCAAGCAAAGACGGGAAACGGTATAGAATTGCTCTAGAGTGAGAAAGCTACGTTCTTTGGTTAGAACATCCGCGGCCTTCAGAAAATCCAAAAGCTCCACAGTAGATAGAGGAACTCCTACGCTTTTGAGCCTGTAGAATAAAGGAAAAAACAAAATCTTACCTAACGAAACATCCTCAGGTCTTCCTCGTTCTTTACGAGTGCCCCTATATAAGGAATCCGACCGTCTTCCGATAATTTCGCTCCCATATGGATTAGAATTTGGATCCAGTCCAACAGTTCGCTCGTTCCCGGCTTTTTCTTCATATCGTCCATTCCTCGGATTACGTAAAAAGTCTCCAAGGCTCTTTTTAAAAGAGAGGATTCTATGTCAGGAAAATGGGAGGATACTATTTCTCCCATAAAGGAAGGATCCGGAAAATCTATATAATGAAAAATGCATCTACGTAGGAATGCCGCGGGCAATTCCTTTTCGTTATTGGATGTGATAAGAGTCAAAGGGCGAATCTGAGCCTTAACGGCTCGTCCCGTTTCCTGGATGACAAACTCCATTCTATCCAATTCCAAGAGTAGGTCGTTCGGAAATTCTATATCTGCCTTATCTATTTCGTCGATCAGAACGACGCAAGGTCCGTTCTGGGAGAATGCCTGGCCCAAGGCCCCTAGACGAATATAATTCTCTATGTTCCGAACCTTATCCTTGTCCTCGGAGAAACGGGAATCGTTCAAGCGGGAGACCGCGTCGTAGAAATACAATCCTTCCTTGGCGAGAGAAGTGGATTTCACATGCCAAGTGAACAGTTTTTGCTTATAAGTGGACGCTAAATATTCCGCTAATAGCGATTTTCCCGTTCCGGGTTCCCCTTTCAATAGCAAAGGACGGGCCGTGATCTCAGCCACGTGAACCGCTTCCTGTAATTCCTTGGAAAGTAGATAGGTTTCGGCTTTGTTTCTTGCGTCGGACATCGGTACTCCTGATCCAAGGATTCGATGACAAGATAGTCTTAAAAGGAATTTTCTAAGAGAGAATGGAAACTAGCGCACCTGAAATGCGACTGTCTCAGAAAGCCTTCCCGATTCGTCCCTTACGGAAAGAAGATAATTTCCTCGCTTCGGCTTCCAGTCCAAGTAGGAATTCTTGGTTTTTGCAAGAAGCTTCCCGTTCAGGATCCATTCCAATTTTTTGGATGAGCTCCTCGCTCGAAACCGTATTCTTTCGTTCTCGGAAGGAATCTCTGGATCCAATGCGAATAAGTTTCCCGTTTCCGGATAGAGTATCCTTGATTCAGAGAATGGAAAATTTCCTATTTTAAGAGTCGACTTAATGTCTGAATCTTCCTTCGCGAATACCTTTTCGGAAGGTTTATGATCCTCTAGTATTTCCACGATTTCCTTCCAGAGCGGAGCCGCACCGGTGATTCCGGAAACGTCGTGCATGGGCTCCCCGCTCATATTTCCTACCCATACTCCGACAGTATAATTAGCGGTGGAACCCACGCACCAATTGTCCCTCATATCCTGGGATGTTCCGGTCTTAGCAAAGGAATAAAAACGAGTGGCAAGGTTCGATTCCCAACCGAAACCGGGAGCTCGATCGTCCCTGGAAGATAAAATTCCTTTCACTTTCTCCACAGCTTTCGGATCAAAAACGGATAGAAAACTCGACTCTTTCGAGGATTCCCAATGCAGAGAATTTTGCAAGGCCTCCTCGGGAAAGAATGTAGGATCGCTACGATATCCGTCGTTCGCAAGAGTTCTATATGCGTTCGTCAATTCCCAGAGATTGATGTCTGCTGTTCCCAATGCTAAAGACAGCCCGTAATGATCCGGACCTTCCAACCTTTGGAAGCCTAACTCCTTCAATTCGGATACGAATCTGGGAACCCCCACCCAATCCAATACTTGCACTGCCGGTATATTCAAAGAGGAAGCGAGAGCCGTTTTCGCCGGAACGGCTCCCCAATATTTCTCCTCGTAATTGGTCGGTTTATACGAACCTCCCAATAGTTCCCATTCTCTAGGTCGATCGTAAAGAATGGAATCAGGCTCCAGTATTCCGGTCTCGAATGCTAGAGCATACAGAAACGGTTTTAATGTCGAACCCGCTTGTCTACGCGCCTGGACCGAATCCACGAAATAATTCTCCGGAGATAGTTTAGAATTTCCTAAATAAACCAGAACGGCTCCGCTTCGATTGTCCAAGGCTAAGATCCCGGCTTCTCTTACATTCTTTTCACGGATAGAGAGAAGGATACGATCCATTGCGATCTCCGCTTTTCTTTGCAGTAGCGAATCGATTGTACTTCGTATTTTTCCGCTGGTCTGGCTCTCCAGGCTCAACTCTGCTTTTCGAAAAATCCTATGAGCAGCGTGATAGGCTTCGTATTTTTCCGTATTCCAAACGGACACCGGTCTATTGTATGAGGAGACGGTACTAAGAATCGACTCGCAAAGATCTTTTCTTCCCACCTTCGAAGCAAGCGAACAAGCCTTCGTACCCCATTTCGAAAAAGAGAGATTCGGATTCGGCAATAGACTTACCAATAAAACGGATTGTTCAGGGGCAAGAGAAGAAGGATCCACTCCGAAGATTCCGCGGGATGCGGCTCTGAGTCCGACCCATTCTCCTTTGAAAGGAACAAAATTCCAGTAGGCCTCCGCGATTTGCGCCTTACTCCATTTTTCTTCCAGGATCCAGGCGGTTCTCATCTGGCGGATCTTATCCGAGAAAGAACGGCCGCCCGGTTTCGTCTCCAAAAGAAATCCGGCAAGCTGCATACTGATCGTGCTTGCACCTCTCTTGGAATTTCCGAGGATTCTATCCTTGAGAGACCCTAGTAACGCTTTATAATCCACTCCGTTATGAAAGGGAAAGCGCCTATCCTCCTGAGCCAATAGGGCAAGAATAAATATCTCCGGCACATCCGAACTCGTAGTCCATTCCAATCTTCTATACGTTTTATCTAAACGTAATACTTGCAATGTCTGTCCGTTCCGATCCAGTAGAATTCCTTCGGAGGGACGGTACATTCTTCTCAACTCGTAAAAGTTAGGAACCGAGCCGGAATCTACCGTTTCACGAATCTCATCGGGAACAGGAACCGCAAAGTCGGAAGCCCATGGGATCAAACCGACTAAAAGGATTAAAAAACGCAACTTACTCATATTCTCTCACTATTTCGTAGGAGAAACTACCTGGTCCGTATTCGGGATAACGGAGAATAATTCCGGCTGGTACATCGCCTCCAATCTAGTCGGTGGTAGATTGAATTTCCCGGGAGAATTGATCCGATACATATACTCGAAACTCGTTTCTCCGGGAAAGAAATACTCGTAATATGCGGTCATCCCTTCGAATTTCCTTTCCACAAAACTAGGGCTATCCCAGTAATTCTGTTTTACAGTTTCCGAAAGTAAGGAAGAATCCCGTCCCAATCCGGAACCTAAAATGGTAGCGCCCCCGGGCACCGGATCCTTTAGAACCAACCAAGATATGGAGAATTCGGATTTGATTTTTAATCGAACTCGAACGATATCCCCTTCTTTAAAGCTAGTTTTCGGTTTTCCGTCTTGGTCCAAAATTTCTTTTTCCAATCTCAATCCGCTATAAATCGGCTTTTTCAGAGGAATGGCCGAGATCGTTTTCACATAAGCATAAGGTTCCCCGCTGCCTTCTTGCTTTACTTCCAATTTGGATTTACCTTTTGGAAATTCGAAACTTACCGTTCCTTCCTTATTCTTCCAATCGAACTGTCCGGATTGAGAATCCAGTTTCAGTTTTGCAGTCCCGGAAACTTCTCCCGATTCGAAAATATTTCCGTATCTTCTCAAGGCGATACTTGCGAAAGCGTTTGCCGTGGTTAAATCGAATTTACCTCTAGTGGATTGGTTTAGAAGCCCTCGTAAGAGTTTAGGAGTCTCCTCTTTCCACGTTCCGTCCTCCATGATGGAATTTAAGAGTCGCGCGGAAGCGGTGTCACGTGAGGACAATAGCCACCATAAATAGGATCCGTCTCCGGAGAGTTCGTAGGAACTTCCCTGTATTCTTAATTTTGAACGGAGAACTTCGTCCAATTTCTTTCTCTGACCGGAATCCCAGTTCGTTTGCCTATATAGATTTCTAAGAGAAATCAAGGATTCCACGGGGAGTCGGTTTGGATCCGTTTGCACGGCTCGTATCTTGGAGGATTCTACGGATCCGTATTTGGAAACGGCCTCCAAGGCGGTGATTTTTCGAAGCATGGTATCCGTGGACACCAAGGGAGAGGATCGATATAATGTTCCGTCTATGAAACGGTTCAGCGCTCCTATCATAGCCTGCTTCGGTTTCTCCGGAATCTCCCATTTCGCTTCAGAAGCCAATAAAAGTGCGTATGACGTAAGTGCCACGCTACCGTATGAATAAGAATCCGGGAAAAAACGCAAGAGACCGTCCGAATCCAAATACTTGGGTAATTTGCCGACCGTTTCCTTCCATAGTCCCGGATCGTTCAAGGAAACTGCACGAGAGAGCTTCTGCTCCAAGCAATCATAAGGATAAGCGGACATATAACCCTTAATACCCTCCAGTGGTCCGGAGACCAGGCTCGGAGCTAGGGAAACGTCCACCTTACCTCGATTCGGCTCGGCGTCCGCCGGTTCCTCCAAAGGAATTTCCGCATTCGGTTTGAGTTGGTAGAAATTCGCCTGTAAAGTTTGCAAGGGAACGGAACCCTCCACCTTTTGTTGGAATACGAACTTATCCTTAAAACCGATCGAGTCCGCAGTCGTTTGGAATTCGTAACGAACGGAAGTTAGATTCTTGGGCACCTCGAAATCCCATAAAACGACTCCGGAAGCGTTTGGACCGAGAGTAATATTCTTTTTTTGTAATCCAAGATTCGGGTTCGTATCCGCGGAAACATCTATCGATATGGGCTTGGTAGTAGTGTTCTTTAGAGAAACCCCTGCTTGGATACGATCGCTTTCCCGAACGAAAGGAGAAGCGCTGGCGTAAGCCAAAATTTCTTTGGATGACCTGATACTTGTGGAGGCGGAACCGAATCGATTTTCTCCGCTAAGTCCGATCGCTACGATCCGGAAAGAAGTCAAAGAATCGTTGAGAGGAATCTCCAAATCCAATTCTCCGTCGGAATTCGGTTCCAAATCCGTTTTCCAAAAAAGTAACGTGTCGAAAAGTTCCCTTGTGGAGGACTGACCACCACCTCCTCCTGGGGGAAGGCTTTTCAAACCGAAATGCCTTCTTCCGACCACGAACATTTGAGCCGTCGAAGTTCGGACGGAGAGCCCTCTCGGTCCCATCATCGCAGAAAGTAGATCCCAAGATAGATTTTGCTTTAGTTCTAATAGACTTTCATCCACCGCCGCGATAGTGATTTTAGCTCCCTTCCAATTCGCTCTATCCGTTTCGGAAAGCTTGATTTTGACCCTCGCCTTTTCTCTAGGCCTATATTCCTGCTTGTCGGAAGAAACCTTTAGATCCAATTCATAGGGTTTCCAACCCACCTGTATTTCCGCAAATCCCAATCTGAAAGCGGGCTTGGCCAAATCGATCAAGGCGGTGGGCTTAGGCGCTTCGACTCTTCCTCGCACAGCAAGTACGGAGACGAAAACGTTCGGTCCATAATGTTTCTCTAATGGAATTTCGACTACCGGCTCATTCCCGCTCAGATTCCGTATGAAGGAGCGAAATACTCCCTCCCTCTCCACGGTCACAAGCGCTGTAGCGGCCTTGAAAGGCATCCTAACTTGGAATTTAGCGGTGTCTCCCGGCTCGTATTTTTTCTTTTCCGGAATCAGGTCCATTCGATCGTGATCGGTGGATCCGAACCAAAGATCCTTTTCATTCACCACCCAAACGGAGGTATGAGCATAGGATTCCTCGCCTTCTACCCTGGCCTCCAGATAAATCTGACCCGCTTGGGAAACGGCTCCTTGACAATCCAATCTTCCCAGAGAGTCCGTGCTTCCGGAACATACTTCTCCCAAATCCTTCTTTTCCAAGCGATGATCGTAAGCATAATATCCGCCCACGATCCTTTTACGATGCGAGATGTATCGAACTCCCCAACCTTTCACCTTCACAGATTTTCCCGAAACAGGAGAACCGGAAGAATCCACTACGATCACTTTGGAACGTATCTTATTTTTCACAGCCACCCATCCGTCATTTTGGATAGCGACCAGGTAAGAAGAAGGAAGCAGACGAAAGGATCTTCCTACAGTCTGGATTTCTCCATTAGGATCTTTCCATTCCATCTCCATTTCCAAAGAATGGACTCCGTCGAGTTTCCTAGGAATGGAAACTTTTTCGGATAAGAATCCATTCTCATCCGTCTTAGTTTTGATCTGTCCGAATTCTTGACGAGAAGAAGCGGCCGTTCCCTCTTCTACATCTCCGTAGTCGTAGCGGGAAAAAGCGCTGACCGCTGTGCCGTTCGAAAATTCAAATTCGGGGTAAGAAGCGAATTTTGCCCCGCCTATATTTCGAAGAGAGGAACGAAGGGTGATCGGTAATAATCCCGCCTTTCCACCCGAGAGATAACTGATCGATCCGGAGATAGGCACTTCTTTCGGAGAGACCAATTTTGCCGAGTCCGCCTGCAATTCTCCTTTCAATAGAGGCAGACGAAACTGAGCCACCGTAAATCTTCCGGATTGCACAGTTCGATCTTGCGGAAGCTTTAGATAAACCGAATATTCTCCCAAGATAACGTCTTTAGGAATGGGGAACTCGGTTTCTCCTGTGAAAGAAGAGGACCAGCGCACCGGAATCTCGAATTTCTGACCGCTGGCCTCGTGTTGCACGATTACCGCGGTCGGAATCTCTGGGTTTTTAGGATATTCGAAGCCGAAGGGGTCGGTTTTACGAACGATATGATTCATATGCACCGTTTCCCCTTCTCGGAAAAGAGGTCGGTCCAGCACCGTTTTATAACGGTAATCCCCGTCGTAGGATCCACCGCTTAGATTGTATCTCCAAGTTTCGATTCCGTCCTGCCAACTCGAATGCAGGAAAGTGAAATCGTCTCCTTTTTTCCCTACTAAAAATAGACCGCTATAAAACGGAGAATTGGAGCAGGTCTTGTCCTCCGCACCGTTGTTTTTATTGGAAAAAGAAAAAAGACCTGAGGAATCAGTAGTTCCTTGGTAAATCAGATTCGCGTTGCAATCGTATATCCCTATTTCCACACCTTCCATAGGAAGACCCTTGTCCAGAGACGTAGCCCAAACCAACGAAGAAGACTTTCCCCATTTAAAATGAAGGCTTAAGTTCGTAACTAAAGCAGCAGTGCGAACATAATACGGCTTTTTATTCTCATGTAGAGATTCTCCGAGAATCGGGCTTTCAATCTCCACGATGTGCAAACCGCTTTTTTTGAGAGGGATTCCGATTACCTCGAATCTTTTCTGACCGTTCGGGCTCGGAATCCCGAACTTAAGCTTTTTCTGATCCAAGGATTCGAAAACGGATTTTTCATGATCGTATTCTCTTCCTTTTCTGTACCAGTGCATCAGATTCTTCACATCGGAAGGACCTATGACGATCGACTGAGCCTGCAAGGGTTTTCCGCCGCTAGGTTTCTTTTCCTCATCCTTACCGAAAACGTTTCCTAGGAATTCCTTTCCTTTGGAGCTCAATTTTCCCCATTGCTCATGAATGAGTTCCCCTTCTCCTTCGGGAGAAAGAGGATTCAGATGTTGCGCGAAGACGGGCGCTTCTATGTTCCGAACGGTTACAGGCAATAGAGCTTCCGGAAATTTTTCTAAGACTCCGAAATCGGAGGAAAATTTAGCCAAAGGTGGAAAGTCCTCCGTTTTAAACGGCAAGGGGAAAGAGGCGAAATTTTGGAGAGGCCTTCCCATATCGTCCACGATTCCTTTCGGCAGAACCAACTGCAATTCGGCGTTAGGAGGCAAAGGAGATGAGAAAGAAAGAGAATAGAAGGAATTTTCCTCTTCACTATCCGATTGGTTCTTTGCCACCGGAATCACTTTGCCGTCGGTAGTCTTTAAATGGATCTGATTCTTCCAAACTTTAGAAACCGGCGCGGAGAATTGAACATTCACCGGCGAGACAGGAGTACATCCTGAATTGGCTTGCACTCTTTCGCAATTTAAGGAAGCTGTAAATGCGGCTCGAACGTCGAAATTCTGGGCCCAATCCGAGGAACTTGCTACGCCCGAAGCGGAACGAAATCCCTTCTCGACGATCAGTCTCAGTTTGGAATTAGCGGGAAATATTTGCCTCGATGCGAATACGATCGTCTTTTTGGATCCTGTATCGAAGCCGGAAATGTTCAGTATCTTTTCCCGATCCTTACCCTGCAAGAGTCGGACAGGAATTTTATTCCCCAATCCTTCCAAAGCGAACCAGATCTTCTCGGATACGTCGGAAAGCTTAGGTTCCGTGTCGAATTCCAAAACAAAAATCTGATCTTCCGAGATAGGGCTATAATAATACGGAGCCATCCGGGAAACCAAGGGCCCTCCCGTATGAAAAGAATAAGCCACACCCGGAGTTAAGGTATTCCCCGCCAGAGACCGAATCGCTTTCGTAGTGAATTTGCAAGAGACTCCTCCCTCCAAAGGAGAGGAAAATTCGTATACCCAATCCGTCTCCGTTACCCATCTTTCTTCTCCTTGGACGGGACAATCGATCGTAAAAGGAGAGACAGCTCTTTTCGGATCTCCCAAGGGAACCATAGGTTCCCTAAACAAGACCTGAACCTGACCGACCTTTTTGATCTCTCCCTGTGGGGAAAAGGAGAATTGGACCTTCCCTCCTTGGCCGGAAACGGAGGTCAGAAAAAAACAAAAAATGAATAGAGGGAAAAAACGAAGAAATGAGAAGCGCAAAGGTACACCCTTTGAAAAGAATGCATTCTTTTTTCCGAATCGCTAAGGTTCTTGCAAGCAAGAAATTTCGGTCTTAAAGAAAGACAAAGTCAATCTTCTGTTGTCTTTGCAAAGGATATAGTGTGATTGATCCTAAAACATAAAGCTTCGGAATTCTTGTCGATTCTTGGATAAAGCCGGATTCTATAAATTGTTGCACTGAATTAATAGACACCTTCCTCGGTCGATAACCGTCGAAATAGCGCAGATTTCCGACGGCGGTCAGTAAAACAAGGGCGAATATACTTCCATAGAATAAATTCCCTTTTAAGCTATCTCGCCCCAAATAAAAAATGAAAAGACTACTCACTAAAGATAGAAAAATCCACCGACTCGTATCCCAACCTACCAATCCCAAAAGCAAGGGAGAAAGAAAACAGATAACTCCTAAGCCGAAAAGAGTATTCCGAGTTTTCGCAGAGTTGTTTAGAGCCGCGGTCCAGGAAGCAAATATGCCAACAATCACAGTAAGAACCAAAATCGGGATCTGGTCTTCCGCATAATGCATCGCCATAAATCTTGTTGTTTTTGCGATGAGCGCATCGTTCACATAATCGAGACGAGGAAAATAATTTGCGTGCAACTTCCAACTATTAAAGAATTCTGCTAGAGATAATCCGACGATAGGAACAGACAAACAAATAAAAAAGGAAACGAATGCAAGAATAAAGGGAAGAAACCACCACTTAGAAAAACCGTTTTCCTTGAAGTATAGGGAAAGTAAATAGACCGGCAGAATAATAAGAAGTGCTTGTTCGTGAAAAAGAGGAGAAACGCCGACCAGGAATCCTGGCACAAACGAGTTCTTAGATAAAATACAAATAAATAAAATCAAAAAGAGCAGCTGATCGATATACCCGATCTCGTGGAACCAGTAGCCTCCGGCCGGCGAAAGCAAAAAGAACGCGAATACAAATCGAATGGCAAAATTAGAGCGAATCATTTCCCGCAAAAGAATCGCATGGAAAGCCAGGAAGATCGCCGCTTGAATTGACACGATAAAATAATAATCGAATCTAAGATCTCCGAACAATGAAAGAAAAGTTCCCGCCAAGGCACGTCTATAAATTCCATCCCAATATCCTGGAACAAAATAACCCATCGACCAAAGATTGGGCATCCGAAAACCCCGATAAAACGAGAAGACATAGCCTAGGAGCATCAAACAGTAACTTAATATATTATAATATTTTTCAAAGCTGCCAATTTTCTCGGTTGCATCCGCAAGGCGTATTCTTCTCAAAGCCAGAAAGCCTAACAAAATCTGGACAGAAATGATTAAACCGACGGCAGGAAGGAGCAAAGTCGGTTTAGGCGAATGTTCATTCTTCTCAATATTCAGGGTGGGAAATTGAACATCGAAAGCGATTAGAAAAACGAATGTAACGACCAATAAAAAGCAAAGAAACGGTAGGAGCCTTCCGACATTCTTCTCTATAGAATCGCTCGGTTTAAGAATTTCCATTTCAATATTCCACTTTAGCTGTCCTCTATTACCAAAGGCCAAAAGAATGAATCGGCTTCGTTAATGCTCGATTCATTCCTACTCTCAGGCACAAGAAGATGGAAGGTCAACCGGCGATATGGATTTCTTCCAAAAGAAGATCGGGCACCTTGATGGAGGAATAACTATCCGAGTACTCGTTCGAGATTCCTCCGATTTTAAGGAGCAGATCGAAATAATTTGTGCTCATAGTGATCCGATCCACCGCATGTTGCGGTTTTCCATTCTTATAATAGATTCCTTGGATTCTGTATCGAAGCCGGAAATGTTCAATATCTTTTCCCGATCCTTACCCTGCAAGAGTCGGACAGGAATTTTATTCCCCAATCCTTCCAAAGCGAACCAGATCTTCTCGGATACGTCGGAAAGCTTGGGTTCCGTGTCAAATTCCAAAACAAAAATCTGATCTTCCGAGAAGGGGCTATATCAACGGAGCCATCCGGGAAACCAAGGGCCCACCCGTATGAAAAGAATAAGCCACACCCGGAGTTAAGGCATTCCCCGACAGAGACTAAATCGCCACGGTTCTTGCAAGCAAGAAATTGCCCGTAAGAAAGCAAAAGAATTCTATCGAAATAATCGATTCGGATTCGAATGAAAAAGACTATAGTTTGGGAATTTCGGTAGCTATACGCAAAAAGTCATTTTTGAAAAAGGCCTCTATCGCCGTCGGATTTAGTTTACGCGGTTCGAAACCGTCAAAATAGCGCAATCTCACTTGCATCGAAAATAAAACGATAGAAATTACACTTGCGTAAAACAGAAAACCTCTCAAATACTTGCGAGCCAAGTAAAATACGAGTAAAGAAGCGCTCAAGGATAGGAAAATCCAGCGACTTGTATCCCAACCTATAAACCCGAGTGAAAGCGGCAAACTTGCACATAAGATTGCAACGCAGAATAATAAATTTTGTTTTTTTCCGAAATCATGCTGCGAAGCCGTAAACGAGGCAATTACACCGGCGAATACAGTTATCGCCAAGCTGCCAATTTGATGTTCCGTATAATGAAGCGCAGCGAATGCAGTAGTCTTTGTTGCAAGCACTGAAGCGATATAGTCAAAGCGAGGAGGATAGTTAGCGTTCAATGCCCATTTCATCGTAAATTCGGCTATGGCATCCCCTTTAGAGCGAACTGAAACTATGATTATGAATAGTAAACTTGCAAACGCAATCGGATATATCCATTTCCACTTACTAACCACCTGACTTTCCCTAAAGAAAAAAGATAAATAATAGCAAGGAAAAACAATAATTAAAGCTTCTTCATGGAAGAGCGGAGAAATCGCAATCAAAGAATATGCTGCATACTGATTCCTCAAAGATATCGCAACTCCAAGAATTAAAAAAAGTAATTGGTCGATGTATCCGATTTCATGAAAAAAATAGCCTCCCGCTGGAGATAGAAGAAAAAGAGCGAAAAGAATCCTAATTTGATAACTGGACTTAAAAATTGCCTTTAGAATTAGAAGATTTAATGCCAGAAAAATAAGAATCTGCACACCAAGAATGAAATAATAATTGAATCTCAATTCTCCGAATAAATAAAGAAAAGTTCCTCCAAATGCTCTACGATAAATTCCGTCAAAATAACTAGGCACGAAATATCCCATCGTCCATAGATTCGGCAACCGAAAGCCGCGATAAAATGAAATCACGTAACCGATCACGATTAAAACGATACTAAAAGTATGAACATATTTGCGTTCTAAGGATTGCTGTTCGGAATTGTAAGATGAATGAATTTTAGGTAGAATCAAAAAGGCGAACAAGAGTTCGATTGAAATTATTAGGCCGATCTTCGGAAATAAAGAAGTATTTTCGGGAGAAAGTTGACCACCTTCTACGTTCATCGTAGGAAAAGTAACCCCATATGTAATCAGAAGAATAAAGATAGAGGTCGAGATCACCAGTAGCAATAAAACTAAAGACCGCAAATGTGTCTCTATACGTTCTGGATCTTTAAAAATGTTCAATCGGCAACCACATTCCTATTCAGGCAAAAACGCAAAGTAGAAAGTATTATTCTTACATGTCTATCCCTTTTCATAGAGCAACAAATCAACCGGCGATATGGATTTCTTCCAAAAGAAGATCGGGCACCTTGATAGAGGAATAACTATCCGAGTATTCGTTCGAGATTCCTCCGATTTTAAGGAGCAGATCGAAATAATTTGTGTTCATAGTGATCCGATCCACCGCATGTTGCGGTTTTCCGTTCTTATAATAGATTCCTTGGATTCCGATCGAAATCTCTCCGGATACGGCGCTACAACCCGCTCCACCTTCCAGTTTGGTAACTAATATGCAATGATTCGCGGAGGATAGAAGGTCCGCCCGATTCTTCTCTCCTTTGGGAACGATTAGATTAGAGAAGGATGTCCCTGCTCTTCCTGAATAGGATCGTACGCCGTGACCACTCGGAGGAACACCGTCTTTCTTCGCAGATTCCAAATTATAAAGGTAGGCTCCTAAGACTCCTTTTTCCACCACAGTGGTTCGCTCGGAAGTAGGTATGCCTTCCGCATCTATCAACCGGGAACCTGGATAATCCGGAATATGAGCTTCACAATAAATATTAAATATTGGAGATGCGATCTCTTTTCCCAGTTTTCCGAGTAATCTAGACTGTCCCTTCTGAACCGCATCCGCAAAATAAGGAGAAGAGAACATTCCGACGAGTTGAGCGCTGATTCTATTACTTAAAACGACGGTATAGACTCCGCTCGAAAGCGGTTTTGCGTCCAGAAGTTCCGTTCCTCTCAGAGAGGCTTCCTTCGCGATCCGTTTGGGATCGAATTGGGAGAGATCTCGACCGGAACGATAGTAACTTCCCATTTTTTTATTTTCTCCGGAAGCAACCACGAGTCCCGTACCAGTGTAGGCCACATTGGATTCCTTTTTTACGAATATTCCTTTCGAGTTCGCAATCAAACTTTGGGAGCGGCTTTTGCCTACGCCTACATGCGGAACATTCTCCACTCTGGAATCGGAAGCCCAAGCTGCCTCGTCCAACTCCAATCCCAATTTACGCATCCAATCGAAGCCTAAAGACTCCAGTTCTGGATTAAAATGTTTCAGATCCAAATTAGGTAAAGCTTGGGGATAAGGAAGCTCTATGTCCACAGGATCCGTGATTTCCGTCTGGTCCATAGCGTCCCTTACCATCTGAGAAAGGGCTTGCTTACTGAATCTCTCGCTATAAGAGTATCCCGGCCTGGAATTATTGAAAACTCGTATACCCACGCCTCTTGACCGAGACGTTTCCGTGGAGGTAATCCTACCTTGGAAGACTTCGATTCCGATATCTTCGGAATCAGTAGCGATCAAATCGAAACTGCCGAGCCCGAGACGCTTTCCTTCTTCCAAAACGAACTGAGCGGCTTCTTCCAGCTCCATTAACGTCCTCCCACGAGAATTTCATCCACTTTCAAGGAAGGTTGACCGACCGTAACCGGTATGGATCCGGACGAGGCTCCGCAGGTTCCAGCGGCCAATTCCAAATCCTCGCCCACCATGGAGATTCTTGGAAGGATCTCATGCCCCTTACCTATCAGAGTGGCCCCTCTTACCGGTTCCGCAATCTTTCCGTTACGGATAACGTAACCTTCTTCTACCGCGAAATTGAATTCTCCAGTGGCCGGATTCACAGATCCTCCGCCCATACGCTTGGCATATAGACCGAAATCCACAGAGGCTAACATATCGTCCAAACGATCCGAACCGGCCGCGATATATGTGTTTCTCATACGGGATACGGGAGCATATTGGTACGACTCTCTTCTCCCGCTTCCGGTTCTGGGCACACCCGTTTCCTGGGCACCGATACGATCCGCTAAATAACCTTTTAGAATTCCTTTTTCGATGAGAAGGGTCTTCTGAGTCGGCATCCCTTCGTCGTCCACTGTAAGGGATCCGTATTGCTCTTCTATCGTTCCGTCGTCGTACGCAGTCAGACAGGACTGAGCGATCGCTTCTCCCAACTTCCCGACAAAGGGTGAGGATTTTTTTCGGATCGCTTCTGTTTCTAGAGGATGACCGCATGCTTCGTGAAAAATCACTCCTCCGAACCCGTTCCCCATGACCACGGGCATTCTTTTACCTTCTATATAACCCGCATCCAACATGAACATCGCTCTTTCTCCGGCTCTCCTTGCCAGATTCTCAACGGGTAGTCCTTCGAAAAATTCGAATCCTCTAACCGCACCGGGAGATTCGCTAGCAACGAATCTTTCTCCATCCTTCTCCGCAGTCACCGAAAGAAAGAATCGACTACGAATACGAAGATCCTCCACCCAAAGCCCTTCCGAATTCGCGATTAAAACGTTAGTCACTATATCGGAGGCACTCACTCCCACTTGAACGATCTTAGAGGATACCTTTCTCGCGATATCGTCCGCGGTCTGTAGGATCTCCAACCTTCTGAAAGGCGGGACCTTTCTGGGGTCGTGGATATTCTTTCCGAAGTTCGCTTTTGCGGGTTGTCCCGTTAATTTGAAACCGCCGGGAGCATTCTTAGCTTCTCCCCTGGAATCCGCCAATAGATGAATGAGAGAAAGAAGGTGATCCTTATCATCGTTACTCGTATATGCGTATAAAACGTCGGTGCCGTAAACCAGCCGGATTCCGATTCCATAATCCGTAGCTGCGAGAGATTGTTCGATTTTCTGATCCCTTAATGCGATGGATGAATTGCGGGATTCTTCTTCGTAGATTTCCACAAAGTCCGCTTTCCGGGACTTGCCCGCTTCTATGAGAGATTCTATCTGAGTTTGATTCATATACTTGTTACTTTAGACCGAATCGTTTCGGGAAATACATCCTTTGAGAATAGATTATGCGAACTCGGGAAATGCGATCCCGACCGGGGCCGGAGCCAGTCCTTCCAAGGCCAGACGAATGTACTCCGGTCCTTTTAGATCCTCGAATCTGGGAACCAAATGAAAATGCATATGCGCTACCTTCTCTGCAACGAGAACCGTATAGATCTTAGGAGGAGAATAGCGACTCTGGATCCAATCCGTCGCAGACCGAAGCGCTTCTCCCAAGTCCTCGAATTCTTTAGAGTCCCATTCGGAATATTTTTCCCTATGAGAAAGAAGCTCAACATAAAGATAACCTGGAATTTTTTTATCTTCGGGGGCATGCCTGACGAGGAAGGAACGATTTTTAAATAGGAAGCCGAGGATCTTTTCCTCGGCGTGAATCTTACAAATCGGGCAATCCGGATTTTCGGACAAGAATCAGACTCCGGAACCTTGGGAAATATAGGCCTTGTACCTTTCGTAGACTCTTACGATATAGTCCAGATTGGAACAAAAGCGGATAATACAGCGATAGAAATGGTATCTTTCCATATCCGATACCTCGCCTTCCGAGGATTTGTGCTCGAGAAGAAGGGATTTCACCATTCCTAAGAATAGTGCCCTTTCCCTCTCGTTGTATCCTTCGGGAGAATAACGCACCCCTTCCAGGATATTCGTAAACTTTTCCGCCGAGGCCCTAAAATCGCCGGGAGAAGATAAAAACATCTTCTTTTCCTCTTCGGAGAATGTGGAGAGATAATCGTGAAAAAGAGTGAGTTGGATGGCTTCGACTAGAGAATTGGTTTTTTCTTTCGTTTCTTTATAAAAAGGAGTGTGAATGCTGTATTCTACGAAGTCCTGCCAGGAGGCTTTGGTGGTTCGTATTTTGTGTAATTCTTGGAGACTCATAGGAAAATTTTTGCGCTTTTCATTTGCCGTTTTCGAATATGGTTTGATTAATACAGGAAAAATGGCCTCCATGTCAAAGGTTTTACGCTCGCTCTTCTTGCTTTTCTTCCTCGTTCTTCCATCCGCCCTATTCTCCGCGGATCGACCCGTATCGGAATATCTGGACTCCGTCTTGGAGTGGTCTGGCCATCCGGTCCTGCAAGAGAAACGAATCGTAAGGACTCTCGCCAAAGAATATATAGAGGATCTCCGAAAAGATACGGAGACCAAATTAGAACGACTTTTTGCCGATTACCCCGTCAAAAAGAAGGAACACCCAAAGTGGATCCAAAACATCCGCAAAGAATTGGATGCCCTAAAAGTAATCTCCGCGGTCCGCTACGAATTATCAGGTTTGGAGCCGAATACCGTTCTATTAACCGAAGAGAATTTTCCGGAAACGGCATTTAGCTTCGAAACGGAGCAAGGAAAGATCAGGTATTCCTTTCGTAATATTTCTTCCCGACCTCTGGACCAATGGTTGGAATTGAAATTGCAAGGTAGCTTCTTCCTATACAGCGAATCGGGGGCCTTGCTTCTCTCCAGAGAAAGGCAAGGATTTCCTGTTAAGAATCTGGATATTTCCGAAATCAGATCCTATTTTCAGGAGGAAAAGAAAAGAAAGAATAACGTTTCTCTTCTCTCAGAGAACGGATACCTACTTTTTTACTTCCCGAACCATAACTTAGTTCCGTTTTATATATTACTGATCTCTAAAATTCTACTCTGTCTTTTGGCGATTGCGGTATTCGCTTTGTATTCCAATCGCTTTTGGATCTTCCTCAAGGACCAAACGAGAAGGACTCATAAGGCGGAGATCTCCTTCTTACGTAAAAAAGAAAGACTGGGGCCCCCTCCTACCTAGGTTTTGCCCCGGTTTTAGGACCCCATTTTTACTCCAAGCATATTTACTATACGGATATTTGTATTTTTTTCACCTACCATTCGATTTTTTGGGTGACATAAGGTGAAGTTTCCTGGAAGCTTTTCCCGAGGGAATCGAAAGGTTTTTTTCTTTCGCACCTGGAATTTGTCCGGGCTAGCGAGTATTCTTCTGATAGAAAAGAAAGGATTCCCTAAAAAAAGACGCGCAGTTTGTTTCCAGGGGGAATCGGTTCTTGGCAAGAGAAGGAGCTAAAGAGTCCATGAAAAAGCAGAAAGAAGAAGCCCAGGGTTTGGACGATTCCAAACGCCAAGCGATCGACCAAGCCGTTACCCAAATTGAAAAGCAATTTGGAAAAGGATCCATCATGCGTTTGGGATCCGCGGCAGCCAGTTCCGTAGCCCCGGTGATTCCTACCGGATCTCTGGATTTGGATATTGCCTTAGGCATTGGCGGTTATCCGTTGGGACGTATCGTAGAAATCTACGGACCGGAATCTTCCGGTAAAACAACCCTTACGCTGTCCGCCATTGCGGAGGCGCAAAAAAGAGGGGGCGTCGCAGCTTTCATCGATGCGGAGCACGCATTGGATCCTTCCTACGCCAAAAAGCTAGGCGTAAACCTGGAAGAACTTTTGGTTTCCCAGCCGGATAACGGAGAGGAAGCATTAGAAATTTGTGAATCCTTGGTCCGAAGCAACGCGATCGATATCGTGGTTTTAGACTCCGTAGCTGCTTTGGTTCCTAAGGCGGAAATCGAAGGCGATATGGGGGATTCCCATATGGGCCTACAAGCAAGACTTATGTCCCAAGCCTTAAGGAAACTTACTGGAACGATTTCCAAGTCCAAGACGGTAGTCGTATTCATCAACCAGATTCGTATGAAAATCGGAGTCATGTTCGGTTCTCCGGAAACGACCACTGGTGGAAACGCTTTAAAGTTCTATAGTACGATCCGTCTGGATATTCGTAAGATCGAAACCTTAAAGGAAAAGGAAGAAGCAACCGGAAACCGGGTCCGTGTAAAAGTTGTAAAAAACAAGATGGCCCCTCCTTTCCGTCAGGCGGAATTCGACATAATCTATAACACCGGAATCAGTCGAGAAAGTTCTCTCGTTGACTTGGGCGTAAAACACGACATTATTAGTAAATCCGGAGCCTGGTATTCCTATAATACGGAAAAGATCGGGCAAGGTAAGGAAGCGGCCAAAGAGTATCTTAGGGCCAATCCGGAGATCGCTTTCCAGATAGAAAATATGGTTAGGGATCTGAACGGACTTCCTCCGCTACCGCCGGACGGGAAACCCCTCCCCGCTGCACCGAATGAAAACACACAAAAGGCTGCAGGATAAACGCTGGCTTTCTTTTTAGAAACCATTGACCGCCGGATGAAATTCATCCGGCGTTTTTTTATTCCAACAGGCTCGGCTTCTTTCATTCTTGTTCTAAAACCATCCCGAAGGAAACGGAATGTCCGAAATCAGCATTATAGGAGCCGGAGGATTCACCGGTAAGGAACTCTTAGGTCTCTTAGCCAATCATCCCAAATGGAAAGCCGTTCATGTCACCAGCGATAAGCTCGCAGGAAAATCGCTGTCCGAAGTATTCCCCGATCTGGTTTATCCTAAAAATCTAATATTCAAACGCCATGAGGACGAATTGCCCAAGGGCTCCTTAGTGGTTTTGGCCGTTCCGAACGAGGCCGCCCTGGAATTGGCGCCGAAATTCCTGAATGCAGGTCATAAGGTAATCGATCTTTCCGGGGTATATAGACTCCACGATAAGGAATTATTCGAGAAAGCTTACAAACTCACTCATACCAGCTTCGAATTGACGAACAAAGCCGTCTTCGGAATCCCCGAGATATTCAGGGACAAATTGAAAGGAGCGGATTTCGTTTCCAATCCGGGCTGTTTCTCCACTTCGGTTATTCTTTCCCTTTACCTTTTAGGGGATCTGAGAAAAAAAATCCGGCCAAGAATCATTGCCGATTGCAAATCCGGAATCAGCGGTGCAGGAGGAAGAGTGGAAGACGGAGGCTATTCTTTCAATAGCGTCTACGAAAACTTCCGTGCTTACAAAGTCCTGAGCCACCAACATGAGCCGGAAATACGGGAGTATTGTTTTGCAGGATCCGGACTTCCTCTTCCTGAAGTATTATTTGTTCCTCATTTACTTCCGGTATACCGGGGGATTCTTTCCACCATATACCTGGAAGCGGAATCGGACGATCTTCCCGTTCTGGAGACAATGCGTTCTCTTGCGGAAAAAGAACCGTTCCTTCGAATCAGAAACACTCCGGAAGAAATCGATCTAGCGAAAGTGAGCCAAACGAACTTTTTGGATATAGGAGTTCGCCAAAGAGGAAATACGATCACAATCGTTTCCGCCTTGGACAATTTGATGAAAGGCGCCGCGAGCCAAGCATTACAGAATATCAATCTAATGCTCGGAGAGTCCGAGATTTTAGGGCTCCTTCCTTAACGAGTTAGAATGGAAAAGAGAAGCGTCTACCATTTAGTCCGTGACTCCTGTCTGCATTATAAGGACCGCCCTTTCCAATGGATCTGGGACGAGAAAATCAAATCCTTCCAAGGAGTTTCCTATTCGGAGTGGTTTTCTCGGCTCGAGGATCTGTCCGGATTCTTTCGTAGTAAGAATTTAGGAAAGGGAGAAAAGGTAGGGCTTCTTTGCGATAATCGGACGGAATGGGCTCTTTGCTCCTTTTCCATAGTTTGTTCCGGAGGAGTGGACGTTCCGAGAGGAACGGATGCAAGCGAAGAAGAGATTTTCTATATCCTGGACCATACGGAGTCCAGGATCGTATTCGTAGAAAAGGAGAATGTACTACAAAAGTTAGCCAAGATTCTCCCCCGACTCAAGAACTTAGAAACCGTTGTCCTGATAGAAGGAGAGGATAATTTCAAATCTCTCACTGAAATTAAAAAGTCGTTTCCTAGACTGGAATTTATGGATTTGCAATCTGCTTTGCAACTGGGACGTTCCTGGATTTCTAAGAAAGGAAAGGATCCGATCCGATCCGTAGGCGAATCCTTAAACGCGGACGATACCGCCACCATCATCTACACTTCCGGGACCACTGGAACTCCGAAGGGAGTAGTTCTAAAACATAGATCTTTTACTTGGACTGTGGATCAGCTCCAGCAATTCGTTCCCGCGGGCTACTCGGACCGGGTCGTGGTATTTTTGCCTCCTTGGCATATCGCAGAAAGGATTCTAGAAACGGCTCTTCTATCTTGGGGAGCCTCCCTGGCTTGCTCTTCCGTAAACCAACTGACTCGGGATTTCGAAATCATCCAGCCTACGGTTTTAGTTTCCGTTCCAAGAGTTTGGGAAGCATTGTACAGAAGGATTTGGGATAAGGCGGCTAAATCTTCCCCGTTAAAGTTCAGAATCTTTTCTATTTCCGTCAAGATCGCCGAATTCTATAATTCATTACTGGATACTATTCTCGGAAATTACTCCGAAACGGAGTCTTCCAAAAAGGAAGATGTATTAACGGATAGAACTACCGCACTCTTGCTTCTTCCTATATTCTACTCCTTGAATATACTTGCGCAGAAGATACTGGCCCCAGTTAAGGCGCTATTCGGAGGAAAGCTAAGATTCGCATTCTGCGGAGCGGGCGCCATGCCTCCCAAGATCCAATTCTTCTTTCGTTCCGTAGGAGTTCCTATCATTGAGACCTACGGTATGACGGAGACCACAGGCATGGGAGCCTTGGGTTCCTTCCCTATCCCTAAGACGGGAGCCATCGGTCCAGTGTTTCCGGGAGCACATATCAAACTGGTGGACGAAACGGGCCAGGTGGTCACGGAAACCGGCAAGAAAGGAATCGCCTGGCATAAAGGGCCTCATGTCACTGCGGGATACTACAGGAATCCGGAAGCGACTACGGCAAATTTCGACGACAATTGGTTCCACTCCGGTGATATCTTAGTTTGGACTAGAACGGGAGAATTGAAATTCGCCGGTCGAGCCAAGGACACTATCGTTCTTTCTTCCGGGGAGAATGTGGAGCCGGAACCGATCGAGGCAAAGATATTCGAAACAGGTTGGATACTGACTTCGGTCATCGTAGGCCAGGACCAAAAATTTCTGGCCGCGCTCATCGTTCCGGACTTCGCTAAAATCAGAGAGCATTTCCTTTCTATTGGAAAAAAATTGCCCGCGGAGAACATAGACCTCGTCCAGAATCCGGAAGTATTACGCTTTTATAAGGATTTGGTTAAGAACACCGTATCCGAAAGAAACGGTTTCAAGAATTTCGAGAAAATCTCGGAAATTCGTCTCTTATCCCAAGAGTTCGAAAAGGGAAAAGAACTCACCGAAACCATGAAAGTGAAAAGAAATAAGGTTGCAGAACTCTACGCCGATCTGATAAAAACGATCTTCGCGTAAATAAAATGACTGGAAACGGAATCACCGAAATTCTTTTTTGCGGAGCCTTTGTAGGCGAAATCGACAAAATCAAATCCGATTCCAGGCTTAGGACTTTCGAGACTGGAATCGGCGCCTTAGAAGCCGCCGTCAATTTACAGAAATATCTATCCGATCCTTCTGCCACCCGCCCCAAATCCATCATCTTCATAGGATCCTCCGGAGTCTATTCCTGGATTCCTAGAAAAGAATGGGAGGGAAAATTCGGAATTTCCCGATCCTTCGTGAACTATGAAATCGCTGCCTTGGACAAAAAGGTCAGGATTCCGGATCAAATGCTATTGAAGCACGATTTTCCGGATTTCGTTTTTCCTTTCGAGGGACCCGAGTTCCTGGAATCGGTAACCAACGGGACGGGATCCGTAACCCTGGAAGATCTGAGTCCTAGGGCAATGGAAAGGATCAAGTCGGAGGGAATCGGATTCGAAAACATGGAAGTTTTCGGACTAGCCAAAGTCTGTGCCTTACTCGGAATTCCCTTCGGAGCGGTTCTATCCTTAACGAATAAGGTGGGTCCCAAAGGAAGCGAAGAATGGAAACTCTCCTGGAGAAAACATTCGGATCGTCTCCAGGAGAAAATACTAAGCTACCTATAGATCCTAGTATTTTCTTTCCGAAGGAAAGAATAAGGAACGGATTTCTCCAACAACCGCGTCCGTCTCCAGTTCTCCCTTCTTGATGATTTCCTTATATTTTCCGAAATCCGTGAATGCGAATTCTTCTATATGAAGATTGATGAAAAGATCCATTTTTTCCTTTCTGAGCTTGGTGATTTCTCTTCCTTCCAGGGTTATGGCTCTAGCCATAATTTTCAGAATCGGAGGATACGTAATGTCTTCCCAAAGATTCTTGAAGAACGATTTACCAGTGACCTTGCGATCTTCCAGCAATCGCACGATACCTTCGTCCCTCAAAGGAGATACGTTCACTGAAAGGATAACATCCGCTCCTCTCTTACGGATTAAATTCTCCGGTACATTATTAATGACTCCCCCGTCGATTAAGAGATGATCCCCTTTAAATACGGGTGGAAACATTCCCGGAAGACTCATTGCCGCGGCGAGTGCTTCCCAGACCGGCCCCTGATCCATTACATATTCTTGACCGCTATGCAAGTCCACCGCGGAAGTCACAAAAGGAATTTTCAAGTCCTCGATGAGCTGAGTTCCGAAAGCGTCCTTCAGCATGCGAAGCATTCTCTTTCCTTTGAAGAAGGAAATCAAAGGAATCGTAGGATCGAACGGTTTTTCTATCCCACCGAAAAACTTACCGATCATTTTGTAGATAGAATCTACATCTTCTCCCCTTGCATACAAGGCCCCGATCACCGCACCGAAAGAAGACCCGGACACGTAATCGAAACGAATCCCTTCTCTTTCCAATACCTTGAGTAGGCCCACATGTCCTAACGCCCTCGCTCCACCTCCTCCTAAAGCGATCCCTCTGGTTTTAGAGACTAGATATCTAGCGAAGGTCTCCCCTTTATGAAACACTTTTTCGTTCGCGAGAATTTCCTGCTTAGCGGCCGGGCTATCCGAAACTATAATGCGAGATGTCCTTCCTGAAAAATTCCGGATTCTAGGATGCCAGTAATCCAGGATCTCGCTCTTCTGCCTCAGATTTCTTTCCGGATTATCCTCCCAGAATACGATTTGATCGCATTGTTGTACGAGCTTATCCAGCTCTGGATTCAATTCCGGTTTCCTAAAATACAAATGCAGGACCGTGGATTTCTTTCTGAGTTGGGAGACGGTTCTCACCATTTCCGGAACGGATTTACCGTAGAAGGCATCCATCTTGACCAAGGAAACATGACCGTCATGCGCCTTCCTACCGTGGTCCACTACGACCTCTAAATGGGATTTAAAATCCTCTATCTCCTCCAAAGGCACGTGGCAAACCAATCTACGGGGAGAATGAGAATGCTTGCCGGAATCCTCCAGAACCTCTCTCATTCTCTGCCCCATCAGCTTCATCAGGTTTTGGGAAAGCACTCTCTCCTTAGCAGCTAGCTTGATGAAGTATTCGGCATCAATCACATAGAGTAAGGTATCTAGAATTGCGGTGGCCGAGCCGGTATGTGCGGAGCGGGTCAATACGCTGTTTTCGGAGAATACGTCTCCTTCTCCCAGATATCGCACGGTCTTGCCGGCTTCTCCAAGAGAGATCATCACTTCTCCGTGTCGGATCAGATAGAGCTCTTTGGAAATTTCTCCCTTATAGTAGATGACGCTATGGTTGTAGACGCTTCTTTCTTCGATATGTCCGTAAAGTAAGACGAGTATTTTTCTCGGAAGCCCTTTGAACAAAGGAATGGAAGCCAAAAATTGCAATGCTTCCGGAGGAACTATTTTTTTCATGCGCGAAGAATCCTAACCTAGGAAATTTATTTTGTAAAGCCTATCTGATTATCGACATACGGCGAATTTCCGTCGCGACAACAATTCGGAAATCCTCTTGATTTTTAGTCTCACGGGTAAAACCTAGCTCCGATGAAGTTAGATTCGGCCCAAGTCGTCGGTATATTCAAGAAATCGGTCGAGGATTGGCATAAAGAAGAAAAAGCCTCCCCAAATCCCTACCCGGAATCCTCTGACGAGAGCTTATTTTATAAGAAGAATCAAATCGATACCATCCAATGGCATGTCGAAGACGAAATACGACGCCCGGATCTTCCGGATTCCGAATTGGTCCAATTTAAGCGCAAAATCGACGCCCTAAACCAGGAAAGAACCGACCTGGTCGAACAGATAGACGATAGAATTTCCGCGCAATTCGCAACGGTGGAAAGGAAGCCGAATGCGAGAATGAACTCCGAGACTCCCGCTTGGCTGATAGATAGAATGAGCATTCTCGAACTCAAGATCTACCATATGGACGAGCAAACCCGAAGAAAAGACGTCGGGACGGAACATATAGAAACCTGTAAAAGAAAGCTCGCGGTTCTTTTGGAGCAAAGAAAGGATCTCTCCGTATGTTTGGACGAATTGTTGGACGATCTTTCCAAGGGAGATAAATTCTATAAGGTGTACAGGCAAATGAAGATGTACAACGATAAGTCTCTCAATCCTTCCCTTTACACCAAGCAGGCATGAACTTACTCGTCCTTCGATTTTCGGCAATGGGAGACGTCGCCTTGATGGCTCCCGCCCTGATCGCCGTTGCGGCAAAATACACGAATATACAATTAACCGTAGTAACTCGCGGCAATTACGCTCCATTTTTTTATAATATTCCGAATGTTCACGTAATAGGGATCAATTTAAAAAAATATAAAGGCCTCTCCGGCTTATACAGACTATTTAAAGAATTGAACAAACTAGGTCCTTACGAAAAGATCGTGGACCTGCATGCAAGCGTGCGTTCCCGCTTTATCAGCCTATTCTTCCGTTTCAAAGGAGTCCCCGTTTTCCAAATCATCAAAGGAAGAAGGGAAAAAATGAGACAAATCCGCAGGAAAAGAAAGATTCTGCGAAAACTTCCCCATACAGTGGACAGGTACATTAAGGTTTTTGAAAAAGCGGGATTTCCCGCCACGGTAAGAAAAGGACCATGGATCAATGTGGATCCCGAATCAAAGATTTACGCCAAAGACTTTTTGCTCGCACGTAAGATCGATAAGAAGGAAGGGCTATGGATCGGCTACGCGCCTTTTGCAGGACACAAATTGAAAGAATGGCCCCTGGAAAAAAGCATCGCCCTTCTCAAACTACTCAAAGAAGAATTTCCTAATATACGAATCTTCCTTTTCGGTTCTTCCCAAGAAGCGTCCGTCATGGAGGAATGGAGAAACGGAGATCAGTCCATGACAATCGTTTCCGGAGGTAAATTGGGCATCCGAGGAGAACTCGGAATCATGGAAAGAATGGATGTTATCATAGGAATGGATTCTTCCAATATTCATATCGCCGCATTATTAAAGCGTCCCGTGATCGCATTATTCGGTACAACTCATCCTCTTTCCGGATTCGCTCCCTTCGGACAGGAAGATACGGGAGTACTGCAAATCGAAGATCTTCCTTGTAGACCTTGCAGTATTTACGGAAATACGACCTGTTATAGAAAAGATTTTGCGTGTATGGAAAGGATCACACCGGAAGACGTCGTAAAACGCATCAATGTGATCAAGAATATCAATACTCTATTTTAAACTAACCGAAGATACCGAGAGGGTCCAAGGAAAAGATCGTATTTAGAATAGAGCGCTTCTTCTTTTTGTCCTTTTGCTCCGCCACCGATTTATATACCTCTTCCATTCTGTCCACACAAGCCTTCATTTCATGTCCTTTGGAGATCCGAATGGATTCTTTAGAGAAATTGGCGTATAATTCCGGATTTTCCAGAATACGTATCGACTTATCCGCGATATCCTTCACATCGAAAGGCTTCGCTATGTATCCGTTCACTCCGTCGTGGACCAATTCAGGAATCGCGAAGGAATCCACGCCTACTGCGGGCAAACCGCAAGCGACCGATTCCAAGATCACGAGACCCTGTGTTTCCATAGTAGAAGCCGTCAGGAACAGATCGTAATTGGGATAATGATTCGGTAATTCCTTTCGATCGATGAATCCGGTAAAGGAAACGGCGTTTTCCATTCCTAATTTCTGGGCCTGGATTTTAAGGGAAGGGAGAGCGGGACCGTCTCCTATAATCGTAAGAGTTGCGCCCGGAATCTTGTCCAAAATGAGTTTAAACGAATTTATAACTACGTCGCAGTTCTTTTCGTAGGAGATCCTACCCACGTGCAATAATTTAGGCGGACCGCTTAGCGTTTTAGGACTGCCCTTGAATTGGGAAAGATCCAGACCGTTGGAAATCACTGCTACAGGCTTTTTCAACCCGAACTCTTCCAATTGTTTTTTGATTAGATGGGATGGGGAAATGATCAGATCGCAACGGTCGTAAAGATTATTCGTGATCTTAAGAATGATTTTCTTACGGATATTGAACTTATCGAATTTTTCGAATTTGAGCAGATCCTTGATTTTGATCTTTTTATTCAGCTTTCCGATCCGCATGAACAGCTTGTCCAATTTCAAAAGACGGTAGAAAGAAAGATACATGTCCTGCTCGGACATAAGAGTGTGGTAGGTTCCGATACTGGGAATCCCGTATTTTTCCGTCGCGTTGATCCCATAGAGCCCCATAAGTCCCGGAGTGTGGATATGCACCAAATCCGGTTGAAATTCCTTGATCAATCTCTTAATTTTGGAAGGAGACGGCAAAACTACTTTGATATCCGGATAACTAGGAAGATAGCCGCTACGGAATCTCTCCACTCGGATCTTATCTCCCATCCGATCGAAATCGCCTTCTCCGTATCTAGGGCAGCAAATCATGAACTCGTGCCCCCTTTCGGTTAGCGCCTCCGAGAAATTTTTCATCGAGATCGCAACCCCGTCGATTTTAGGAAGAAAGGTGTCCGAGAAATAAAGGATCTTCATTCGTATGCCTAGGCGAAACCAATGTTTCCCATAAGTAGGATTTTTCCACTTTATTCTATGGAATCTTTGGGAAAAATAATGGAATTTACAAACATTCGCTAAATCAGATTCTTTCCCCAAGTATCCTTTAATACGATGAAAGATATTTTTAGAAAATCCCATCTTTTTTGCTTGTACGCAACTTTCGTAACCATCGGAGTCTCCGTAAGCTTAAGCCAGGGATTCTTAGTTCTTTCCTTTCTTTTCGGATTAACTCATTACCTTCTTTCCGAGAATCGGAACCGAAATTGGGCAAGACATCCCCTATTTCTACTCTCTGTTTCGTTATTCGCCTGGTATTTCATTGTATTCGGAGCGCATAGATTTTTAGACTCTCCGAATTCCGTTCCGATCAAGAACGCATGGAACGGCGAGCTTAAGGATTTCTTTCTATTCTTCGGATTCTTATCCGTTTGTTTCGTTTCGAAAGAGGATTTGGCTAAGACGTATCGAGCACTCTTCTGGCTTTTACTCGTACTAGTGATCACCGGTTTTATAGGAGGATTTTCCCCGGTGCGTTTAGCCAGACTCGTATCGGAGCTTTATAAGGAATCGTCCACGTACAAATTCACGCACCCTCTCGGATCCATCCTGTCCGTTCCGATTTATATTTCCATAGGGCTCATGAATACGCATCTCACCTTCGGCGGACTGATGCAATTCTTCTCCGCATTCGTGACCTTTTATTTCCTGAGGACACTTGCCGACCGAAAATGGAAAAGCGTTCTTTGGTCGGGCGCGCTACTATTATTCTACATCGTCGTCTTCTTGTTGAATCAGGCTAGATCCAGTATGATCGGCGCAGGTGTGACTCTGGGCTTAGCGGGAATACATCTATTCTTTGTGCGTAAAGAATTGCCCAAGTCTTTCCTCGCCAAAGGAGCAGGAGCCTTCCTAGCATTACTCCTTTTAGTGTCCTCCGTCTTAGCGTTTAGTCCGGCCGGCAAAAAAGTCATAGGTCCCCTCTTCGGAAAGGAAAAACACACGGATTCAGGAAGGACTTTCATTTGGGTATCCACATTTCCTCTCGTGCAAGATCACCCCTGGATCGGAGTAGGACCGGGCAATTATAATGCCTCGATCGATAAAACGAGAACCGAACAATCCGAAACGTATCCGGAACTCGCATACTTTTACGAAGTGACCCAGAGAGGACACGCTCATAACGATTATTTCCATCTGGCAACGATATTCGGACTGCCGGGTGCACTTATCTATCTAAGTCTTGCAGGATCCATACTTTATTTTCTTTTCCGATCCAAACAAGAGTTCTCTAGAATACTTTTCTTCTACGGATTATTGGGATTTTTCGTTTCCGGACTATTCCAGTGCTACTTCCAGGACGACGAGGTGGTCATTCTATTCTGGCTACTTCTAGGATTATTCGTCCGGGGAGAATCCGAAATTTCAAAAGGCAATACCGCATAAATTACTTCTCCTCCTGTTTCCCGCTCCGGCCTCTCCGAAAAAATCCGATTCTTGCTTGGAAATCCCATGTGGGAATCTTTCCCTATTCATTTCCCAAACGGAATATAAGATTTGGTCCGCCCAATTAAGAGAATATCCCAAACTCTTATAGCAAAAATACAAATTCTTATCTTCGTATTCCAAAAGGATTAAACCGGAATTTGCAGGCAAATTTAAAGATAGATAATATACTCCGGAGGATATACTTACATTAGCTTTCTCCGGAACTTTGCCCCTACTTAAAATCCAGGCACCCATAGGAAGAATTGCGTTTGAAATCTCTTCTAGATCCGCTGCCGGGGGAAATATCCATGCAGAGTCGGTAAATAGAATAGAATCCGGACGTAGGAAAAAAGCGGGCTTTCGTATGGCCAGATAAAAATCGTTTAGGTTTCCATTCCCCTCCGAAGAAAGCAGGATTCTTCCTTCCCTAGAATAGAGTCTCGCTCCCAAATCTTCCCAAAAATCCGTAGGAAACTCCGTCTTTCCTCCGATATAACGGGAACTGACGGTTTCGTATTCGGAAATTTTTCTGCAAGATTCCCCCTCCTTCCATTTATAGAAATTCCTCCAGCGAAACCATCCGGACCCTAGATCCAGTAAAGCTTCCTCCGGAGAAGAACCCGATCTACACAAAGATCGGTTAACGGAATCGATCCAAAAAGAGTCGATCCCCGCACTCCCCCGCTCCTCGTAGACGGAGGAATAAGCTAATATTCTTTCAAACTCGCTTTTAAAATCCGTGACCAACCTATCGTGTTTCGTTCTAACGGAAATCTCTCGATTGGAATCTCGGGCGCTTGCGGAAAAATTATAGGAACCCGTAAGCAATTCTACTCCGTCAAGCATCATGGATTTATGATGGAGAAGTCCTCCTTTTCCGGGTTCCGGATCGTCCAGCCGGTCTTCGTTTCCGTCCTCGTAGATTTTGAATTTTCCTAAGCGCGAAAGGATTTTTCCTTCCGGATCTACGGGTCTGTCATAAATTCCGCGAATTCCGACCGAACGGGAAGCCGCCATACCTATACTCATAATTGGATCGTAATGATCGAAAATTAGATAATCGATTCTTTCCTTTGAGGATTCTATGGAATTCAAAAATCGATTCTGGATAGAGAATCCCTCTTTAGGTGAGTTTCTGAATTCCAAACAGCCGATCTGAAATACCGGGAAGGAATATTTCTCCTCCAGGAAAAGCCGAAAATCTTCCGACTGAGACCAAGGAAGAAGGAATTCTATATAGCCGTTCAGGTCCCTTTCTAAACCGTAATAAGTGAAATTTCCCGTTCCCAGAAAGACATGTGTCTTATCGGAAACCAGGACTTTCGTATGGTGCAGGCCGGTTCCTTTCCAATAGCTTAGGAAAGGAAGAATTCCCATCGGGTAATCCTTCCCCCATTCTCCTTCGATCTCCAATTTGATTCCTCTTTTTACCGAATCCAAGAGTTCCGATTCGATCTCCGGATCGTTGAAAGAATAAACCTGCATATAGATCTCATGTTCCGTTTCCCGTATAATTCGAAGGATCTCATCTCTCACATTCCTCTTCTTACCTTCGGGGGTAAATCTACCGGGATAAGAGAAGAATGCCTTCGGATATTCCAGGTCGGAAACAAAAAGGGAAAGAGTAGATTCCATATTCGAGCAGGAGAGCAAAAAGAATAAGAATATCGAATAACGTATACCTTTCATTCCCATGCCGCCCCCAATCTCAAAAGCAAAAACCACTGTTTTAGCCCTAAGGCGTCCTGGGACTCGAATCCTCCCAGATCCAGGCGAATATAATCGGATTCCGGCGGGAACGGAAACCAGGAGATATGGATTACCGCTTCCCTAACGAAATCCTTGCTAAAAGAGGAAGTAGAAAGACTCCATCTACCGGAGGTTTCTACTTTCGTATCCAAAAAGGAAATATACGTATATCGAACACCGAAACGGATCTCTCCCATCTTGCCTTCCGCTTGTATACCGATCAGTCCGGCGGACTTCTTGCCCGGATAAATCGTATCCTCTTTTTCTAAGCCGGAACCGGTGACCCAGGCGGCCGGATAGAAACCCCAAACCTGACCGAGAATCGGATTGGATAGAGGAGTGGATCCCATTCCCACAAATCCAAGCTCCAATATCTCTCCTTGGGAGTTGCGCTTCTCCCGATCGGGAAGAAAGCCGAAGAAAGAAATTCTAATGCCGGGAAAATAAAATCCCGTATCGAAGCGTAACGCTTCTCCGGAGATCGGTATCGATTTTTCGACACGAAAGCGATTGCCTGCCGTTTTATCCATTCCTCTAGAAAGAAATGCGTCGGCGGAAAAATAGAAAACTCTTCCCAGATATCCGAGTCCTAATTTCCATTCGGTTAAGTAGTCTTTATCTCCGATTTCTTGTTGCGCTCTCGCCTCCTTAGTCTCCGATCCGAATCTACCCCAATC
The DNA here is from genome assembly GCF_000306115.2 of Leptospira wolffii serovar Khorat str. Khorat-H2. Classification (NCBI taxonomy): domain Bacteria; kingdom Pseudomonadati; phylum Spirochaetota; class Leptospiria; order Leptospirales; family Leptospiraceae; genus Leptospira; species Leptospira wolffii. The sequence continues at coordinate 774,874 of NZ_AKWX02000007.1, read as the reverse complement.
GCCTAAAGACAGATAACGCACTCTACAATTCAAAACCCATATATTGTCCAATGTTCCGAAAACCTGGATACCGGCCCTATATCTGCTTAAGGCGAAGGAATCGGATTTCGTATCGCTAAGAAGTTCGGAGGCTGCGAAATCCGGTAAAAAATCTCTTCTCCCTTGTAAAATCAGCCATTGATTCTCCAACAAGGGAAACCCCCGATACAAATCCATTAGATCGAAACGAACCTTGAAGCCGCCTTCTCTGGATTCCGCAAAGACTCCCTCCACTCCATCTTTCCAAAATTCCCAAGCAGGAAAAGAGATCGGATCCGATCTTCTCCCGATTCCCCACAAGAATCCTTTGGCGATGATTCCGAAATATGCGTTTCTTCCCGGAATCACTCTTAAACCGTTTGTCGAGTTCGTGATCGCATCTAATTCAAGATCATATTCCGAATTCTCCTTATCCCCCTTCAAATACAGATGAAAGGAAATAGGTTGAGAAATGCCGCCGAATATCTCAGTTTGGCTTGTTCCTTTCATACGAAACTGCCAAAAGGAAACGGAAAACTTTTCCGACTTACGTTTCTCTTCTACCTTGTCCTCGGCTCTCAAAAACGGACCGGACAATATCAGCAAAAAAAAGAGTAGGAGAAATCTTTTCATGGAGTTCCTCCTGCAAATCCTGGGTTCGCATGTGTAAGGGCGCAGGCTGGATTTCGGAATGGATCTCCCGCATAAGCGCTTTCCTTCCAAATTCGAACACCATTCTCTAAGTAAGAAGAAGCCGATTTGCGAATCTTATTTCTGGTGTCGTTGATTCCGGGCCCGGAAGAAGAATAATGGAATTCATCCCAGAGACTTGAAGAACGCGGATCGTACAAACGTAAAATGTTCTGGCCGGTGGACGGAAGGCTGAAATTAATATCCTTCCAAAATTCTGATTTCGGAAAACAAGTCGAGATTCCGGAAGATAATAGAGAGAATTTTCCATCGATCGGGAACAAAATGGAAATCTTTCCAGAAGAGGATTCGATCTCCAATACCGCAGAATCTGGATTTCCCTCCTCCTTTCTTATCTCTATAAATCGATCCTTGGAAATCGGTTCCGATTCCAGATAAGATCCCATCCAGGATACTTCCGTAAATTTTAAGGAAGAATTTTCATCCGAACTACCTTGAAAAAGAAATCCAGGAGAAGAACGACGATTTTCGTTTAGAACCGGATCGGAAGTCTCCGAATCCATTTCAGGATGCAAACGGATAAATCCCTCGATGAAGGACAGGGAAACGACCGAAAGATTCGTTTTTTCTAATATAACTCTGTTTGCGATTCCATACTCGGTTCTAAATTCTCCATCCCAGAGAATTTTCTCCGTAACGGATCTTCTATCCTGTAGAGAAACGGAGCTTCCTAGTATTCCTCCCGAAAAATCTCTATAAACAAAGCCCGGTTTCTGCAAAAGGAAAGGAAGTGCGCCGAGAGTGAGAATGGAATTCGGCTCTATGCCATTTTGCAATGAGATAGGCCTAAATATGCTCCCCCATCGCACTTGCAGGAAGGAGGGATCGCAGGTGAAATTTCCTAAATATTCTAGATCTAGATATTTCCAGTCTTTACGAACAACACCTTCCTTTCTCAGTCCGATCGCATTCAGTTCCTCTAAGCGGAAATCTTGAACATTGCAAAAAGGAAGATCCCTCGGTTGCGGTTCCTGATTCGGAATCCCCGGATCCATGCAATAGATTTGCGAATCGGAAACGGAATAATTAACTCTTCCGCAATCCGAAAAACCGAATTTCGTCCAAGAATAGGACTCCTCTCCGAATACATAGCCTCCTCCCGGCAAATGAAAGGAAACCGCTTCTCCCTTTCGGAGAAATTTCAATTCTCCGACTCTCTTCAGGTCTCCCCAGCGAATCCCGGAGAGAAGAAAATTCTCCGGTTTGGTACTCGATTCTCCGTAAACGCGAGTTTCTCCCGGAGAGATTGCACCTATCGTTATCGGGAAAGAGAATCGATTCCCTAAAAGTTCCCATTCCAAATCGGCTTCGCAAATCGGAAAGGCATGAGGATTATGGATCTCTATCCATCTGCCTATCTTCGATTCCGTTTCGCCGAAAATTTCCGCTACCCTAGGCAAGTCTTCCCTGCATTGGGAAACTAAAGATCGGTTTTTGCTTTCGAATCTATCTCGGATTTCTCCTTCGGAATGATAAGAATGGAAAGTGATGAGCCAATAGATCCCCTCCGAACCGATCGAAGGTAAAATAACGGCTTCCGTCCCTGAATAGATAAAGAAAGAAAATCCTTTTCTATGTAGCTTGCGAGAATATCGAGTGCGGTCCCAGATTCCGGAGGAATTGGAGAATACCCCCGATTCTCCGGTAAAGCCGAAGGAAATATTCCCGATCTTTTTAAGAAGATCCTTCTTCTTATAAGTTCCTATATTTGCGGTTTTTCCATCCGAAAGAAGAATCCTAAACTGAGGGATCAATTCTTCCTTTTTCCAAGCCTCATACGATCTACGAAGATTAGAAACGGATTCCAGGTCCGAAGAAGAAACACAGATTCTTGCCTCTAGATTCTCTTCTCCCGCTTGTAAACAGAATGAATCCGCTAAATCCTCGAGTATAGTTTCTTCGGAAATAATCGTTTTCTTCGCTGATTCCGGTTCGTACCGAAGAGAAAATCCTACCCGGGCTTCCGGAATATAGAACGGCGGATTCCCTTCTTCTTTGCAATGGATTGCGAAAGCGCAAATCCAAACCAGATAATAGAAAAAGATTCCTCCTAAGAGTTTAGCCGATCCTAATTTGAAAAAGAGTATAAGCTCTTTGCTTCGATGCCTTTGAATTGCAGAATGTTCCATTTTGTCCTCCCTCTTCTACGGGTAGGAAAGAATGGATCCTGCGTGCGAAATTTATTCTGGGGAGAGGGATTCTGTCGGAATTTTGTTTCCGGAATGGAAATAGGAATAGATTTTCTCGGCTAAAGTTTCGCCGATTCCGTTTACTTTTAAAAGTTCCTCGATCGTAGCATCTTCAATCTTCTTCTGTCCGGAAAACGCCTGGAGTAATAATTTGCTGCGTTTGAGTCCTATATCAGGAACTTCTCGGATCAAACCGGAAAGCGCTTCTCTGTTTCTACGAGAACGATGGTGCTCCACTCCGAATCTATGCGCCTCGTCCCTAAGATGGCGTAGTAACCTCATTCCTACAGAATTCATATCGAAGGAATAAGGAGTGACTTCTCCCGGAAAATAGATCTCCTCTCTTTTCTTAGCCAGGCCTACCATGGGAAGATCGGGGACTCCCGCTTCCACCGCCGCCTCACAGGCCTTGGTCAATTGGGTAAAACCTCCGTCTATTACGATTAAATCGGGAAGGACTCCGTCCTCGTTTAGGATTCTTTGCAAACGCCTGGAAATGACCTCGTGCATCATTCCGGGGTCGTTGATTCCTTCATAACCTCGAATATTATATTTTCTGTATCCTTGCTTGAAAGGTTTCCCTTCCACGAACATGACTCCGCTTGCCACGGGAAAGGAACCTTGGAAATGGGAAATATCGTAGCATTCTATGATATGAGGAGGATCGGAGAGCTGGAGCATCTCTTGGATTTCCTTTAAGGCTCCCGTTTGGTCCTTATAATGCGTGGCCAAAAGTCTTTCCGTAAGACTTAACTCCGCATTTTTCTCCGCGATTTTCAGGAGGGAACGCTTCTCTCCCGCTTTAGGGAATTTTAATTTAGGACGGAACCCGGTCTTTTCCTGTAGGAAGTCCAACACCGCCTCGGCTTCCTCTTTCAAGGAGTAGGAAACGACTATGCTAGCCGGAATCATTCCGGCACCCAGATAATAATCCCGGAAGAACGAGGAAAGAATCTCTTCTTCCGTGGAATTTCGCACCCCTTGGATCGGGAAGGATTTCTTGTTCTCCAATCTTCCTCCACGAACCTCCATGAGAACGACCTGTCCCTCATCCTCTTTTCTAGCGAACGCGATCACATCCTCGTCCCCTCCGTCCATACTCACTACCGTCTGTTTCTGGCGGAAGGATTGCAATTTGGAGAGCATATCCCTGTATCTTGCCGCGATCTCGAAATCCATTTTTGCGGAATATTCTTCCATTCTTCTAACGAGTTCATTCGCGAGAATTTCCTTCTTTCCTTCCAAGAATTGGATGATTTGATCGATTACGATTCTATAATCTTCGACCGGGACGGTTCCTTGGCAGGGGCCTAGGCATCTTCCCATTTGAAAATTCAGACAAGGCCTACGGGGTTTGGGCAAGGGAAGAGTTTGCTTGGTTTTACGAACGGGAAAGATCCTATGAATCACGTCCAGAATCTCTCGAGTGGTTTTCACATCCGTATAAGGTCCGAAATATCTGTCTCCGTTATCCTTGATTTTGCGAGTAACGAATACCATGGGAAACGGTTCGGATAAGGAAACACAAAGATAAGGGTATTTCTTGTCGTCCTTAAGTCTTACATTAAATCTGGGATTATGCTTCTTGATTAAAGTGGCTTCAAGAATCAGGGCTTCTTTTTCGGTGGAAGTGGCGATCCAATCCAGATCGAAAATTTCCCTCTGCAAAAATCTGGTCTTTAGATCCGTCTGCCTTTCTTTTAGATAATTGCGAATTCTCTTATCTAGATTCTTGGCTTTTCCTACGTATATGATTTCTCCGTCTGAGTTTTTCCAAAGATAACAGCCGGGAGAACCGGTTAGGTTCTTCAGCTTTTCCACGATTAGAGTATGATTGACTACTTCCGGCATCCGATTTCGTTTTAGGGAATTTCGCCTTCTTCGCGAATCCAGTCGTCCCCGTATTCTTCTTCCCAGTCCTCTTCGGGAACGAACTCTCTTTTTAGACCGGAGGAGGATTTGGCTTGGGCCTTTCTTTTGGCTTTTCTAGCTCGATCCGCCTTCGCCTTTCGAATCTTAGCATGTTCCGGATCCTCGATTTTGGAAGCAAGTCTCGCCTCTTCTTCCAGTTTTTCACAGAGAAGAATCCTGGCTTTATAACGATTGAGTCCTTGCGTGCGGTGTATGGAGCATTTTACTTCGGTTCCGCTCGGTTTATGAAATAGGCGAACCGCAGTGGAGACCTTGTTCACATTTTGACCGCCCTTTCCTCCGCTACGCATGAAGCTTTCCTCCAAATCGGATTCTTGGATTCCTAACTTGGACATTCTATTCAAAAGAGCGGATTCCTTTTCGGGAGAAATTGGAAAACGGGCGGCCATGGAAATTATCTACGAAGCAATTCTTCCGTGTCGAATTGTAAGAAGTAATGGAATGCCTTGCCGGACTCGTCCAAACATACGTAGGTCACGCGACAATCTATGATTTCTCTCACTTCCTTGGTCTTTTGGTTCTTAGCGATGGAAGTTGTACGAATGGTAATCGAACTCTTTCCTATCTTCTCAATCTTGGAGAAAATTTGGATGATATCGCCGAGGAGCCCGGGACTGCGAAAAATGACGTTATCCATACTTACGGTTACTATATTCGAATAACGGATTTTTTCCATCACGTACATGGCGCAACCTTCGTCTATCCAGGCAAGCATCTGCCCTCCGAAAAGAAAACCGTGTTGGTTCAGGTCTCGGGACATCACGATATGCTGGGTACTCAATTCCATACCTTGCAGTTTATCGTCTAAAAAAACTTCCACACCGCTCATACTTCTTTCCATTTTTAAGTAACGCTCGAAGAAGGACATTCCTTATTCAAAACGCAGGTCTCACAAAGAGTGCGATGCGCCTTACAGTATTTCCTTCCTAAGAATATGAAATAGAGAGAAAGATCCATCCAGTATTCCGCTTGCACGGTTTTCATGAGGTCCTTCTCCACCTTGACCGGATCCGATTCTTTGGTCAGACCCAATTTCTTGGATACCCTCTTTACGTGAGTATCCACTACGAAGCCCTCGGAGATTCCGTGGATTTCGTTTAATACTACGTTCGCCGTTTTTCTGCCTATGCCGGGAAGCTTGATTAGCTCTTGGATAGACTTGGGCAATTTTCCATTGTATTCGTTCAGAAGCATATTCGCAAAGCCCGAAACCGACTTTGCCTTATTTCTGTAGAATCCTGTGGGATAGATAATCTTCTCTATCTTTGCCAAAGGAGCGGAAGCCAAGGCCTCCAGACTCGGAAAAGCGGCAAATAAATGAGGGGTCACCTCGTTGACTCTTTCATCCGTGCATTGGGCGGAAAGAATCACCGAAATAGCGAATTCGTAATCTTTATGATAATGAAGAGGAGAATTTACGTCCCCGAATTCCTTCCGTAAAAGGAAGTAAATCCGGGAAACATATTCAGGGGTGGCGGAAAACTTAGGCTTGGACGGCCTTTTTTTGGATTCCGACGTATTTTTTGGGGGCAATAGCTTGCAATGTACCGCCGTGATCTTTGATCGCAGCCTTGATTCCTTTTTTCTTAAGAGTTCTCAAAGCACGAGTAGAAATACGAACGGTGACCCAGCGGTTCTCATCTTCTAAGAAGATACGCTTTTTAATCAGGTTGATTTTCCAGGTTCTACGGGTTTTCAGGTGAGAGTGGGAAACATTGTTTCCTGCAATCGTTCCTTTCCCGGTCACGACACATTTTCTGGCCATATTGCGACCATAATTTTCTCCCGAAACGAGCTGTCAAGGAAACCTTAGGAATTCGATAAAAAAGCCCTCTCCGATGTGAAAAGGAGATTTCACTCCTCCATAGGGACCTTTCGCTTGAGCACCTCCAAGACCTCTTGGGGAGAATCGCAATAGGTAATCAAATCCAAGTCCCAGGGTTCGATGAGTCCATATTCCCGCATTGGATCCAAATGGATGACTCGATTCCAAAATTCGGATCCGTATAGAATGACGGGGATCTTTAGGTTATTCCTGCCGGTTTGTATGAGCGTCAATGTTTCGAAGAGCTCGTCTACTGTCCCGAAACCTCCCGGAAAGGCTACGACTCCTTTGGAAAGCCGAAGGAACCAAAGTTTTCTCATGAAGAAATAATGAAATTCCACACTCACATCCGGATCCACATACGGATTCACGGTCTGTTCAAAAGGGAGACGGATATTCAAACCCAGGCTCGGTCCTCCCGCTTCCCTGGCTCCTAGATTCGCCGCCTCCATGATACCGGGTCCGCCTCCGGTGCAGACTGCCATTCTTCGGTATTCTTTGGAGATCTCTCTCCCCCAATTCGTGATTAGTTTGGCAGTTTCCCTGGCCTCTTCGTAATAGCGAGAAAGCTCCTTCTGCTTTTGGAAGACCTTTTTTTCTTTTTCGTTTAAGGTCTTCTTTTCCTTCTCCGCGCATTCTTTAGGAGAAAGAATACGAGCGGATCCGAAGATGCAGATCGTGTCCTTGATCTTGCCTTCTCTAAATAGACTTTGCGGATAATCGATTTCTGCAAGCACTCTCAGGTGGAATGCATCCACCGACTTCAAAAATTCTTCGTGTTCTAACGCGGTCCTTCCCATAAGGGTTTTTCCTTTTCTATTTTTGTCCTTCTCTTCCGACCAGGGAAGTTAGGCTTGCGTTTCCCGACTCGCTCCGTATATTTTTCCAGAATGAGCCGATTCCGGAACATAAAAGAGAGAATCCTTTCCCAGTTTTCCTTCCTAGGATTTCTCGGCTCGGTAAAGTGGGAAGCGGGAAAGATACGACTCCAAAAAAAGCTGGATCCTTACCTTACGCATCGAAATGTTTCCGAAGAGATCCGACCTTTCGATTCTCAATCGCCGGATTTTTCTCCGGACTGGTCCAAAAATCTGCCTCCTTTTTCCTTTACGGAAACGGAAGAAGAGGAAATCCTTCCTAACGCAAAACGTAAAATTCGCACTTTCAGAGAATACAAGGTTTCCCTCTGGTCCCTTCTTCCCTTTCTTTTTTGGAAGAAAAAAATCGTAGATGCGGACCCTCTTTCCAGGGCCTTTTTGCCGGGACAAGAGACTACAGGGGAGAATACTCCGCATTCTAAACGGAAATCTTCCTCTCTTAGAGACAGGCCTTATTTCTGGGAGACCTGGTTTCCTCAGACAAGTACCTTAACTCTTTCTCCTTTGCTTGTTTGGGAGACTTCGGTTCCGTCCGACTTATTCTCCGATTGCCTGCCGAAGTCCATTCTTCCCGCCGGAGAACCGGGAAAATGGAAAGTAAGAATCCATGCGATGAGAGTACTTAGCCACCAGATCGGAAATTTGTACGAAGATAGATTTCCTAAACCCCACCTAGTCCATAGGGCCGAGGTTTGGGTCTACGGACACGAGAAGGAAAAAGAAATCGATCCGGAAGAGGCGAGGCTTTTTCCCTTAGGAGTATGGTTGAATCCGAACTTTCTAAAAGAAGAAGACCCTAGACTCAGAGCGGGGCTCCCTTTCCGGGAAGGTAATATCTCTTGGAACATCCGGGGAGAAGAATTACAAATCGGAATCCGAGATCGGTTTTGGATTTGGAAGCCTTCTTCCCAAAAGGAGGATTTTCCGAAAGAATTAGAAAGTCCTCATATATTTTTAGGTAAGACCTACCATTGCCTCGAATCCAAAGAATTCAATAAGGATAGAGCCAAGGCTTATTTATTCAAGAGAGCTATAGTTTCGGACCCTAGCCTACTCCAACGTTCCAAACCCGCTCGGAAACGATCCGGTGTCTCTCCGAATCCTATTCTCAAATAACCTTCCGTTTCGAAATCCGCGGAGGGAAGCACAAATACTCCCGCCTTTTCATAAAGCAAATCGCTGAATTTGCGAGAATCCAATCCCCGCTGCAATTTAGGAAATCCTACGACTCCTCCTTCCGGCGCCCGAAAGAATTCCAGCCCGGGAAGTTCCTTCCAATATTCCGAAAAGAAACGAATATTCGAAATCAGGTCCTTACGTATTCTCTCCTGGAGGGGTTTTCTTTTCCGAAGTAATTGCAATGTGAGATACTCCGAGATCGGTGAAACGGTATGAGTCAAATAATCCTTCATGGATCTTGCTTTTTGGATCCAATCCTCAGGTCCGACTAACCAACCGATCCGGAGGCCCATGACTCCGAAGCATTTCGTGATGGAACCGGTAGCGATCGCTCTTTCTCCTAAACAGGCACCGCTCCAACCTATATCCTCTTTGTCCGAAAGAAAACGGTAATGTTCGTCGAATAAAGTCCAGCCAGAGAAATCGGATAGCGATTTTAGAATCAGACTTTGGTCCTTCTCCGTGGCTACGACTCCCGTAGGATTATGAGGGTGATTGCAAATCGCCAATCGGAGTCCGGGAGAAAACATAAGACGCAAGCATTCCTCTCCGAAACCGGATTTTTGGCTTTCGAGCCTAGACAAAACATCCACTTTCAGAATCTCGGCTCCCAAAGAAATAGGAACCTCATACAAACCTTGGAAGGCAGGCCAGAACAAGGAAACCTTGTCCCCTTTTTGCAAAAGAAGATGAAAAGCGATAAAGAGGGCCTCTCCTGTTCCCGTAGTCAGTAAAACCTGATCGGGAGAGACGCCCGAATACAAGGAGGAGATTTCTTCCCTGAGTTCCCGACCACCCCTATTGGGAGAATCCGACAGAGAGATTTCTCCCAGATCTCTCAGATCTAGACCCAGAATTTCCGCGAATTCGGAAAGTTTGAAATTGCGAATCCCGCTCTCCCCTAAATTGCAGGGGGCTTCGGTTCGGAATCTTTCCAAACGATCTTCTATGAAAAATTCTCTTAGACTCAAATCCGACTCTCTTTCCTGTATTTAAGAAAGAAGCAAAGCAAAGGCTCCGAAAAAGGAAACTAGAAATAATCCGAGAAGAATCCAACCGAACCATGCCAGGAAAAATTTCAGATCCTTTAACGCGTAGATGAATTGCTCCGGATCTCTTTCTTCCAATGTGAGAGACCTTCTAAAGGAAACCGAGGCGCTATATCCCAGAATTCCTAGAATGAAAAGTAATAATGCCGAAACAGCATACAAGACGGCTCTTCCCGGGCTTTCTCGGAAGAATGCGCCGAAGCACAAGACACCTGCGAGTAGAAAGAGAAGAAAAGATATGTTTCTGAGTATGCCTCTCAGCGAGTCCAATTCCCTATGTTGCTCTCTGGAAAGTTCATTCGATTCCATACTTATAGAATCGGCAAAAAACGTCTTGAACCCTCCGGATTGCGAATTTTTCTTCCAGTACAGGGACTCTACTAAAATCTGAACCAAGGGCCCAAAAGACGGGATCCCCGGAATCCAGCTACAGATAAAAGTAAGGACCGGGAACGGACCCTTTCCAAACCTAAGAGATATAAGAGATGGCGAACGAATCACAATTGATCCAATCTTGGACCGAGGCCCCCTTTTCCGCCTCTGTCCGCAAAGAAGCAGAATCCATCCTCAAAAGATTCCAAAACGGAGAAAACTCCGGACTAGAGATCGAAGCCTTCACCGTTCCCCTGGAATTCGGAACCGGAGGAATGAGGGGAAGAATCGGAAACGGAATCGGTAGGATGAACGAATTTACCGTAGGCAAAGCGGCTCTCGGTTTCTCCAGATATATCATCAAAAAGTCCAAGAAGCCGGTGTTGGTAATCGCTTACGATTCCAGAAGAAGATCCAAAGAATTCGCGGAGGTAACCGCGGGGGTCGCCGCCTCCGTCGGAATCCAAGTAGTGTTATTTTCGGAAGTCGCGCCGACTCCCCTTCTTTCCTATGCGGTTCGTTATTATAAGGCCACGGGAGGAGTCGTTCTCACCGCTTCTCATAATCCTCCGGAATACAACGGCTTCAAGGCCTATCTTTCCAAAGGAGAACAGCTCGCTCCTCCGGACGATAAAAAGATCATCTCTCTCATCGACGCGATCAAAGATTGGAACGAAATTCCGTTCGTCTCCGCAAAAGATCCTATCTATAAGAGATATGTAAAGAGGGCCGGAGCCGATTGCTTCGCCTCTTATCTAAAGGATCTGCGTAAATCAGGAATCGTTTCTCCTTCCGTTACGGCCAAGGAAAGAGCTAAAATGAGTTTAGTATATTCTCCTCTCCATGGAACGGGAGGAGTATATATGAAAAAGCTACTAAACGAATTCGGCTATAAAAAAGTGACTCTGGTCCCGGAGCAAAAAGATCCTGACGGAGAATTTCCTACCGTCAAATTTCCGAATCCGGAAGAACCGGAGGCATTGGAGCTTAGCCGTAAACTCTCCGAAAAAATCGGAGCGGACGCATTTATCGCCACCGATCCGGATGCGGATAGACTCGGAATCGGAGTCAAAAATCCGGACGGAGGATACGCACTTCTAAATGGCAACCAAATCGGATCGATTCTTGCCGCCTATCTAGCGGAAAAGGTAGCAAAAAAACCGAAGAAGGGTAAAAAACCCGTTCTAGTTAAAACGGTCGTGACGACGGATCTTCAGGCGGAGATCGCTAAAAAGAATAAGCTCGCTTTGAAAAATGTTCTTACTGGATTCAAGTTCATCGCGGAAGTTATGGGCAAGCTGGACAAGAGTAAAACCCAGTATTTCCTTTTCGGAGGAGAAGAATCCTACGGATACCTTCCCGTGAATTTCGTCCGAGATAAGGACAGTCTTTCCTCCGCCCTATTACTCATGGAAGTGCTCACGGAGAAAAAGAACCTTCTGGACTATATGGATGAGATCTACCTGAAGTACGGTCTCTACCAAGAAGGACTGAAATCCCTGACTCTGGAAGGACTCGCAGGAAAGAAAAAAATCCAGGACTCCTTGCAATCTCTTCGTGCAAACGATCTGATCGGAAAAGAATTAGGAAGACGTAAAGTGATCGGATTCTTGGATTTTAAGAATAAGATCGCCAAAGGAAGCGCATCCAAATCGGCATTTTCGGGTCTACCCGCTTCCGACGTGATCCAATTGGAGTTGGAAGGATCCGCTAAATTAACCATCCGTCCCTCCGGGACGGAACCTAAGATCAAAATTTACTCTTCTTTCAAAAGCCTAATATCCCCTCGTAAAAAGGGGGAGATCCAGGCTTTAACCCAAAGTCTCGTTTCCGAACTCAAGGAAACGGAATCGATCTTCTTAAAATTGGCAGGATTAGAATGAACGACACTGCATCGGACTTCAAACAAACCAAAGAACTCACCCAAAAATATCTACTCGACCTGGTAAACAAGTATCCGGTCGCTTTTAGATACGGAGTCAACGAACTCCTTTTCGACCAGAACAATAAGCAATACATAGACTTCCTATGTGGGGTCGCCGTCACCAATCTAGGTCATAGCGATCCGGATATCATCGAGGCCATCCGCAACCAAATCGATCGGATCGTCCATACTTCCAATTGGTTTTATTCCGAAGAGGCGTCTAGGCTTGCGGAACTTCTCATCCAAAATACTTTTCCCGGAAAGGTATTTCTATGTAATTCGGGAACGGAAGCGACCGAAGCCGCATTCAAACTCGCCAGGGCTTATGCGGAACAGAAGCAGATCCATGATCCGGTTATTCTCTCCTTGCACAAAAGCTTTCACGGTAGATCCGTTTCCGGAATCAGTCTGACCGGACAAAAGAAATTGCATACAGGTTTCGGGAAACTTCTGGAAGGAATCGAATTCGTGGCTCCGAACGACGAAGAAGAGCTAGTGGAAGCCTTCCAAAGATTCGCAGGCAGAGTCGTAGCTTTCATTGCGGAGCCCATCTTGGGAGAGAGTGGAATCTTTCCTCTGACCCACGGTTATTTAACTTTAGCGAGAGAATTGACTCTGGAAAACGAAGCCTTACTCATCTTGGACGAAATCCAGACCGGCTTCGGTAGAACGGGCACCATGTTCGCTTTCGAGACTTTCGGATTCTCACCGGACGTGATGACTCTTGCCAAAGGTTTAGGTTCCGGATTTCCGATCGGTGCCATGATCGTAGCAGAAAAATACCAAGATGTCTTAGGAAAAGGTTCCCATGGAACCACCTACGGAGGCAACCATCTGGGCGCTGCTATCGCTTACGAAACGATACGGATCATCCAAACCAGAGATATCTTGTCTAATGTTAATTCCTGCTCCGAGATCGCTTTCAGCCGTTTAGCCCAGATCAAAGACAAACTGAAAATCGTAAAAGAAATACGGGGCAAGGGATTGCATATAGGTGTGGATTTGAGTGTCCCTTCCAGACCGGTGGCGGAAGCCTGCTTGGAGAAAGGACTCATCGTGAACGCAACCGGAGATACAGTGATTCGGGTCATGCCTCCTCTCACGATTTCCACCCAGTATCTCAACGAAGGCTTAGATATTTTAGAAGCGGTATTGACCGAGTTCCAAGAACAACAGAAATAAAAGGATAATCAACGCATGAAAAAAGTAGCCGTATTAGCAGGGGACGGAATCGGTCCCGAGGTCATGAAGGTGGCCCTCTCCGTTCTGAAAAAAGCTCTCGGCTCTAAAGCCGCAGACTTTCAATTTACGGAAAGCTATGTGGGCGGAATCGCTATCGACAAGACAGGAAGTCCTCTTCCTCCTGAAACCTTAAAGCTTTGCGAGGAATCGGACGCGATTCTATTCGGAAGCGTAGGCGGACCTAAATGGGAATCCCTTCCACCTGAGAAGCAGCCGGAGCGAGGCGCCCTTCTACCCTTGCGTAAGCATTTCGATCTATTCGCTAATTTACGGCCTGCGATCATTTATCCCGAATTGAGAAACGCTTCTCCTGTTAAAGGAGAAATCATCGGGGAAGGTTTGGATATTCTTATTCTTCGGGAATTGACATCCGGAATCTATTTCGGCCAACCCAAAGGAAGGGAAGGAAACGGAGCGGAAGAATTCGCTTACGATACGATGAGATATTCTCGCAGAGAAATCGAAAGAGCGGCCAAAGTCGCCTTCGAAGCAGCTCGCAAACGGAATAATAAGGTTACGAGCATAGATAAGGCGAACGTATTAACCACCTCCGTATTTTGGAAAGAAGTGGTGATCGACCTGCATAAACGGGAATTTTCGGACGTCCAATTATCACATCTTTATGTGGATAATGCCGCGATGCAATTGATCGTAAATCCGAAACAATTCGACGTCATTCTCTGCGAAAACATGTTTGGTGATATCCTTTCGGACGAGGCTTCCATTATCACAGGATCCATCGGGATGCTTCCTTCGGCTTCTCTTTCGGAAACCGGTTTCGGTCTTTACGAACCTTCCGGAGGTTCCGCTCCGGATATCGCAGGAAAAGGGGTGGCAAATCCGATCGCTCAAATTCTGAGCGCTGCTCTGATGCTGCGTTACTCGTTCTCCATGGAAGAAGAAGCTCAAAGAATCGAGGCCGCAGTTCGAAAAGTGATTTCCAACGGAAAACGGACTCGAGACATCGCCGAGAAAGGCGCCGAAATTTTGGGAACTGCCGAAATCGGAATAGAAATCGAAAACGCTTTATAAGAGTCTGAAATTTCTTGAATTAAAAGGAACGGTTATAGAATGAAAGGCGGAGTAGCTCCTTCGGGAAGACCCTACCAGGTAATTATTGCGGAAAACTCTAAATTTCAAGCCAAGCAATTGGCCCAGATTTTAGAATCGGAAGGTTATGAAGTGATCGGCTTTGCCGAAACCGGAAAAGAACTTCTGAATCTGTACAAAGAAAATCGTAAGGTAGATCTCATCACTCTGGATCTGCAACTTCCGGTTATGGACGGATTTGCCGCATTCTACGAGATCAAAGATATGGGAGTATTGCCCAGAGTCATTGTGATCTCGGAAGAGAATACCCCCGCCGTCATAAAGAATCTTTCCGATAATGGAGTCATGGATTATATCGTGAAGCCGATCAAACGCGAAAAGGTTTTGGAAAAAGCGAACGAGACGGTTCGCAAAGCGATTAAAGTCTGAGAATATCCGGCGGTTTATTCCAGCCAGATACAATTTAGATTTCTTCCGGTATCCCCTTTTCTGTGGCTGAAGAATTTAGAACCTTCGGCCATCGTGCATACTCCGGCCGTTTCCAAAAACGGCTGGATTCCCAATTTCTTGATTCTTTCCGTTAAGAATATTTTTTGTTCGAGTAGGAATTTTCCCTCTTCCGGGCCGGGTTTGAGAGAATTAGGAACTTCTTTTCTAAATTGAGACGCTACGTCTTCGCCCACCTCATAATGCCTTCCCGTAGCATAGGGGCCTAGATAAAAATGAACTAACTCCAGATCGATTTGGTATTTCTTTCTAGCCGCGTCCAACGTCTTTTCCGTGATTCCAGCAAGAGTCCCCTTCCATCCGGAATGAATGAGTCCGACCAAAGCAGGTCTACCAGTCCAAAAGAAAATCGGCATACAATCGGCGGTCTTTACGACTAGAACCTTGCGAGGTTCGGTGGTGATCCAAGCGTCTCCGTTAGGAATCTCTAAACCGGCAATGTCCCTAGTGTCCCGGGATACGGTGCCGTGCTCCTGGTTCAGAATATAGATGTCCTCTTCCGGAACGGAGCTTAGAGAGGAAACTCTGGACCTAATAAAGGCAGGGTCCGTAGAATCTCCGTTTAACTCCCGCTTTCCTAGGACGACTAGGCGGAGGCTTCTTTTATCTTCTAAAAAAAATCGATGATCGATCATACTTGACTTGGGACGGTCCTAGTCTTGTATAGAAAAGACGGAAAATATTTCGAGTCCGAAACGAATTAGGGCCGCTTTTTCCGAAAAGAAAGAATATGCCATCAACCCCCAAAGTTAAAATATGCGGATTGCGTAGCGTAGAGGATGTCAAAATCTGCTTGGAGGCGGGTGCGGACTATATCGGATTGAATTTCGTCCCATCCAGTCCTAGATTGATTTCCGTCTCTCAAGCGGACTCCATCCTAAACTACTTACACTCGGTCATACCCGAATTCCAAAGACCTAAAATCGTGCTATTATTCTATAAAAACTCCAGCTATTTTATAGAATACGCCCTGAAAAGGATCCCCCACGATTTCGTACAGTATGTGAGCGACGATTCCTTGGCTCCCGGATTCACTTCCCCTCTTTATCAGAGTCCGAATTCCCGCATCATATCCTATCGGGTCCGGGATTCGATTACCGACGATTCTCTTTCATTCTTAGATTCTAAACTTCTAATATTGGATAGTTATACGTCCTCGGCTGGAGGCGGAACCGGAGAACCCTTCCCATGGGAAAGGGTCTCCAAAGTCAAAAGACCCTACCTTTTAGCCGGAGGCTTGACTCCGGAGAACGTTTCCAACGCACTCGTACAAACAGGCGCCTTCGGAGTGGATGTGGCAAGCGGCGTAGAATCCTCCCCAGGAGTGAAAGATCCGGAACTCATTCGGAAATTCATAAGCAATGCAAAAAGAACAATCTCGCATAACGGAAACTAACACTCCCGATTTAACCGAGGCCTTGGACACTCCCATGATGCGACAGTATCTGGAGATCAAGGCCAAGTTTCCGGATTCCATTCTATTCTTCCGGATGGGAGACTTTTACGAGATGTTCCTAGAAGACGCTAAAATCGCGTCTTCCATTCTGGATATCGCGCTTACCAAAAGGCAGAATTCCGTTCCTATGTGCGGGATCCCCTTTCATAGTAAAGACGGCTATATCACCAAACTTTTAGCCGCAGGTAAGAAGATCGCGGTTTGCGAGCAATCCAAACCGGAAGATGGAAATCCAAAACTTATGACTCGGGATGTGGTGAGAATCATCACTCCCGGAACCGTAATCGAAGAGCATCTGCTCTCCGGATTCCAAAACAATTATCTATGTATTCTTATCCCCAAGGCTGCCTTGATCTTTGTAGGAATGGCAGATGTATCCACGGGCGAAGTTCTACATTTCGCGGTTCCTTTATCCAAAACCCAGGTTCTCGAATCGGAGCTTATTAAATTCCGTCCTAGTGAGATCTGCATATTCTCCAAAGACTTGGAAAAGGTTCGTTCCTGGCCGAATTTCGAGGAAAGACCTCTTACTGTATTGGAAGAATCCAAACTGGGAATCGATTCTTCCAAGGATCCTTTCCTGATCGTAACGAAAGGTTTAGAATATTATATCCGGGAAAATTACAGAGACGGGTCCCTAACTCTAAGAGAGCCAAGAATTCTACAAACAGGATCTTATTTGGAGATGGACCGGGAAACCGTTTTGAATCTGGAGCTGATCGAAAACGAAAAGGAAACCAAAGGCCATACCCTATTTTCCGTCTTAAATTTTTGCAGCACCGCCAAAGGAAAACGTGTACTAAAGCAAAGGATTCTATTTCCGGAAACGGATCCTGCCATACTCCAATCTCGCTGGGAGAAACAGGATATTTTAAAGAAGGTCCCTCTTTCTAAACTGGTGCAACCCCTAAGAGATTTGGGAGATTTGGAAAGGATTCTCGCTCGTTTTCGAGGCAATAAGGCCTATCCTAGAGATTTCAAGGCCATTCTGGTTTCCATACAAACCTTGGAAACATTGCAAAGCATTCTACAACCTCTCGGTTATCCGATTTCGGGCCCCGGAAAACTCTCGGAACTCGCTTCTTACATAGAGAACAGAATTCATCCCGAAGAGTTGCCTGTTATATTAGGAAACGGTAAATTTATCAAAGAAGGATTCGACTCTCAACTGGACAAGGCCAGGGAAGCTGGATCCAAAGGAACGGATTGGATCCTGGAACTGGAAGCCGAGGAAAAGAAGAAAACGGGACTTTCCACTCTTAAGATCAAATACAATAAGATCGTAGGATATTTTATCGAGATCTCCCGTAACCAGGCGGAACAAGCACCCAAGGAATATCTAAAGAAACAAACTTTGGTCACCAGCGAAAGATTCACCGTTTCCCGTCTGGAAGAAATCGAAAGAACGATTTTAGAGGCGGACGAGATCATCCAAAAGGTGGAACGCCAGGAATTCGAAAGAATGATCCAGAGCGTTTTAGAATACGCCTCGGATCTACTCAATCTTTCCGAGGAATTCGGAGATTTGGACTTCCAGCTTTCTCTTATCAAAGCGGAGGAGAATTACGGCTGGATCCGTCCCGAATTGAGCCCTGATTCCGGCCTAGAACTGAAATCTTCTCGCCACCCGGTGGTGGAGGCGAGTCTTCCTGTAGGCATCAAGTTCACGCCGAACGATGTGGATCTGGATAGTCAGGAAAACGCATTGGCCATTCTTACCGGACCGAATATGGCGGGTAAGTCCACATTCATGAGGCAGATCGCTTTAAACCAAATTCTTTTCCAAATCGGTTCCAGCGTAGCCGCAGAGAAGGCAAAACTCCCTATGGTAGACCGGCTATTCACTCGTATCGGAGCCGGAGACAATTTGAATGCGGGAGAGTCCACATTCTTCGTGGAGATGAAGGAGACTGCGAATATTCTTAAAAACTGCAGTCCCCAATCTTTACTTCTATTCGACGAAGTGGGAAGAGGAACCTCCACTTATGACGGTATGAGTATCGCTTGGGCTATTCTGGAATATCTATCCGAAATGAGCCCAAGGCCTAAGACTGTATTCGCAACCCATTATCATGAGCTAACCGAATTGTCTAGACTCCCCGGAGTTCGCAATATTCATATGGAAACGGTCGAAAAAAACGATAAGGTCATTTTCCTCAGAAGAGTAAAACCGGGAAAGGCCAAGAAATCTTTCGGTATCTACGTGGCTCAACTAGCGGGGGTCCCGGATTTCGTGGTCAAACGAGCTACGGAAATCCTTTCGGATATGGAATCTAGAAAAAAAGAGATCCGTATCCAAACCAGAGAACCTTCCTTATTCCAAGAAGTCTCACCCGTGGGATCGGACTCCCAATTCTGGCAGGATTTCAAAAAGGAAGTAACCGATCTTCCCATAGAGTCCATGACTCCTTTGGAAGCTTTGCGGCTTTTGGACGATTGGAAAAAGAGGATTTCCTCCCGAGGTAATTAAGAATTTTTTAATTCTCAAAAAGATAAAGTAGAACGTCCATAGGTGCGAAATCCACCCAATTTCGGATCTGTGACTTGAGTCCTTCCTTTGCATGGAATCCGATGCCTATACCGGCAGCATCCAGCATGAGTTGGTCGTTGGCTCCGTCCCCTACAGCTACTATATTTTCGGAAGGAATGCTAAAAACTTTCCCCAACTCTATTAAGGAATCTTTTTTTACATTTTTATCGACTACTCTTCCAACGACTTTCCCGGTCAATTTACCGTTTTGGCGATCCAGATAATTCGCTCTTACTTCGTCGATACCGTATTCAGTCTGGAATTTTTCCAGTATATCGCTGAAACCGCCGCTAAAGACTGCGATTTTCGTTCCGTTCTTCTTTAATCCTGAGATCAGATCCGGCACTCCGTGATTGGGACGAAGTTTAGGATACAAATCGTTGAAAACTGTAACAGGCAGATCCTTGAGATAAGTGCAGCGTTTTTCCAAGGCTTCGATGAAATTCAGATTTCCTTCCATCGCTTGCTTGGTGACTCCGGCGACCTGATCGTATACACCAGCAAATCGTGCGAGCTCGTCTATCACCTCTTCTCGGATCAATGTGGAGTCCATATCGAAGCAAAATAAGGATGGGGATCGTAAATAATTCGGAATTTGTAGAAGATCGATTCGAAACTCGGATAGCTCTTCTCTACCTGCGGCAAGTTCTTCCCTAGACAATATTCTATCCGTTTCCCATGAGAAACATCCCCAATCGCTCGGTACCTTTTTACTATATGACAGAACGTTCGCGGTCTCTCCGAATCGCCGCAACAAGGCATTTTCTATCCGAACGTCCGGAAATTCCGATCTTGGAGGGTAAAAGAAAAGGATCACTTTATCTTATTTTAGAAAGACTTTGATTTTTTGGGCCCATATTTTATAGGCCTCTTCGTTCACATGAATCGGATCCTGCTTTCCGTTGTAAGTCGGCACGAATTCTTCCTTGATAAAAGGTAAATCCTTACGGCGGAAATTCGGCCAAATGTCCAAGTACTGCACATTTCCGTCTTCTGCGGCAATCTTAGCGAACCAGGCATTGGCAATAGGAGAAATAGAATTCACATTCTTACTTAATACGGGTGGAATTCCCAAAAGAAGAATCTTGGTATTCGGCAATGAGGTGCGAATCTTACGAACGATCCCCTTATGCATTTCCTCGATATAATCCAGGCATTTGCCTTCCCGGATATCGTTTCCACCGATCTCCAAAACGATAAAAGAAGGCTTCAGATTCAATACGGTTCGGTCCAATCTACCGGATAGAAGTTCCGTCATATCTCCCGGAATCCCCCGATTTATGGCTCCGGAAAATTCGGAAGATAGAATAGCCGGTGGAAAGGCGGCCATGAGGCTATTTCCCACAAAGACGATATTCGCTTTCTTGATCTGGGCATTTTCAGCCGCGTATTTTTCTACGGCTTCCTTATACTTACTTTGGTAGATTTCCCATTGGTCCTCGTCTCGGATCCCGATTCCGGAATAGCAAGAAAAAGAAGGGTGGTAGTAATCGTAAATTGTATTGGCGTGAAATAAGGAGCAGGAAACCGCGGACCAAAGGAGAAAGGAAACGCCCAGGATCTTTTTCATTTTTCCGATCTCCGCAATTAGACTCGACTCAGTTCTCGTGATCTTTCATATGAAATCGCTTATGCCAGTCGGCGATTTGGGCCTGCAGATATTCTTCCGTATCGCAAATGCGAAACTCGATTGGATTATTGGAAACTGTATCGATCAATTTGGCCTCTATATAGCCGTTCTTTAGTTTATTGATCTCTATTTTATATTTCATCCCTCGATCTCCGATATATCCAGGATTTTCCCCCCTGCCAGAGTTTCAATCTATTCCGAACCCGAGTGCGGAAAACCGATCCGAAGGAAGAATCTAATCTTTCCCTCCTGGAAAGGCTACACCAATTCGAGACGCGGTCGGAAAAAATTAGGCGTTGGACTTTCGGTATTTGTAAAGTTCGGGAAAATTCTCGGCGGCGTAAGGATGGTCCTTGCCCAAGGCGGATTCCCAGTCAATCTCCTCTCCCAAGCCGGAGGAAAATTCGGGGTAGAAACCTGCATCCAGAATGGTCTTGATCGTATCCAGTGCATCCGATCCTTTCACGTTCAGATAACCGCTGGCAAACAAGGAATTGGCGGCGTATAGAGCCATTCCCTGCATACCTCTCAAATGCCCCTCTCTTCCTGCGGCGATTCTCACCTCTGAGTCGGGATTCACTAAACGAAATGCGATTAGAGTACGAACGCAGAATTCAGGCGTTAGTGGTTGCGGATTGCGTATTGCATGTCCTGCTACAGGGATAAAGAAATTCACAGGAATGGAAATCACTCTCAGATTCTTAATTTCAAAGATCACATCTACCAGATCCTGTAGGCCTTCTCCCATTCCTACGATGACACCGGAACACATCCCTACTCCCGCCTTCATCAAATGGGTAATCGTTTCCACCCTCTGCTCGTAGGTATGCGTATCGCAGATTTCCGGATAATGTGCCTTGGAGGTATTCAGGTTATGATTATAGCGATCCAACCCTGCGGCCTTCAAACGCTCCGCTTTCTCCCGATCCAAAAGCCCGGCAGAAAGACAAACTTTCAGGCCGAGTTCCTTGCTGATCCTTTCGATTGTGGAGGCCAATTTTTCCGTAGCGAGAGAAGTCGGCCCGGTCCCCGCGGTGACCATACAGAATCTGTAGGCTCCGCTTTCCTTGGCCAGTACCGCATCTTGGAAGATCTCCTCTTCGGATTTGACGGAATATTCCTGAACGCCGGATCCTGCGTTCTTTCTTTGAGCGCAGTAACCGCAATCCTCGGGGCAATGCCCATTTTTGATATTGTCTAAAATATGAATTCGAACGTTCTTGCCGAAATACTTCTCGCGAACCTTATACGCTTTATCCAAACACTCCGTCAAAGGAACAGCCCCGCTCAGGATCGCATAAGCCTCCTCTCTGGAAATGATACTAGGCACTTCGGAGAGCACTTTTTCCTCTGTGTTTTGGGAGATATCTAAAGTCGATTTCATTATGCCGATAGTTTCCGAAGGCCACTTTTCCTTGGCAATCGATAAATCGCTCTACAAAACACTGTTCTTAATCAGGCACATTGTAAACGGAAATCGCTTCTCTGACCGCCTCGAAGACTCTATCCAGAGAGGATTTGGAAATATTATAAGGAGGAGTGATGTAGATTACATTTCCAAGCGGTCTAAGAATGACTCCTCTCGCTTGGCAGAGTCTACGAAATTCCCGAGCAAAAGAATTTGTATAGCCGCTAGGAGCGTTTCCAGTAAATAATTCTCCTACGCCTACGGATCCGAGAATCCGGACATTCCGTATCTTCTCCGGAAACTCAGACCTAAGTTTAGACCAACCTTCTTCTAATAAGGACTCCAAGCGCTTCACATCTTGCAGACGATTCTCTTCCTTATATACCTTTAAAGAAGCGAGAGCCGCGGCACATCCGGGCGGATAACCTGTCATCGTATGTCCGTGATAGAATGCTTTTAAAGGATCGGAAGAAGCGAATTCTCTATAGATCTCCTCTCTCACAAGAGTAACTCCCAAAGGAAGAAAGCCCGCGGTCAGTCCCTTGGAAAGAGCGATCATATCCGGTTCAATCCCCGCCGCCTGGAAAGCGAAATCGGTCCCGGTTCTTCCGAAACCTGTAAACACCTCGTCCAGAAGCAAAAGCACTCCGTATCTACGAGTCATTTCCCGAAGCCGAGTCAGAACCTCGGGTTTATGGAATAACATTCCTCCGGCACCCGCAATCAGAGGCTCTATCAGAACTCCCACCACTTCCGGAGAATGCGCCGAAAGAAAGGCCTCTAACTCGTCCAAACAATCCTCCGCGCAGGAATGAGGCGACTTACCTACGGGACAATCGTGACAAGCGGGAGAAGGAAAATTCTTAGTGGGAAATAATAAGGATTGGAAGACTCGATTGAATACGGAATCCCCACCCACGCTCATGGCGCCGATCGTATCCCCATGATAAGAAGAAGAGAAGGTAACGAAAATCTTGCGCTTGGTATCTCCTTGGTTCCGAAAGAATTGGAATGCGATCTTGAGCATGATCTCCAGCGCAGTCGATCCGTTATCGGAATATACTACCTTATGAAATTTCCAATCCGCGAATTCCAGGATTTCATGAGCGAATTCCAAAGCGGGAGGATGAGTAAAACCGGCCAAAAGCACATGATCCAATTTATCCAATTGGGCTTTTACTTCGGCGGCGATCTTAGGATGATTATGACCATGGATACTCACCCACCAGGAGGAAATCGCATCCACGTATTCCTTGCCGTTCTCATCGTATAAAAATTCTCCCTTTGCAGAATGGATCTTTAAAGGAGGATCCGAGTCCAATTGGATTGTATAAGGATGCCAAATCAAGGGAAGAGAATATCCGGAAGTATTCTATCAGGATCGAATTCCTCCGCGACTTTGTCCAGAAACTCTTGTCTAGGAAGTATTCTTTCTTCTATTAAAAAAGTGCCCAATAATCCGATCTCTGCCGCTTCGATAATCGTCCGTATATTATCAGAACGAAGAGGATTTTCCGGACCTATAAAATATACTCCTAGAACGGGCACATCCTGTCTCTTCATGGCTTGGATAGAAAGAAGTGTATGATTGATGGTTCCCAATTCAGTCGAAGCGACTAATACCACGGGCAATTTGGATTGTGCGGCAAGATCTATAGAGAAGAAATAACGAGAAAGAGGAGCGTAAACTCCACCGGCTCCTTCGATGAGAATCTTCTCCCCTTTAATGCTAAAAAGATGACGGGAAAGTTCGTCCGTGTCAATAACCACGTTTTCCATTTCCGAAGCCAGATGAGGAGAAGCAGGCAATTCGAAAGTATAATAGTTTTTCAGAAAGTAACTTTCGTTCAACCCGGTAAGATTCATGATCTTGACCCGATCCGAATCCGAGCCGGTTTGCACCGGCTTAAAGTATTTCAATCCCAATGTCTTGGCGTATTTCGCCATCATTAAGGAGCAAAAAAGAGTCTTACCTACGTCCGTTCCGGTCCCGGTGATGAATACGGACAAGTCAGTTCTCCGTAACCAATTCCAAGAAGCGTAAAACCTCTTCCTTGGAAATTTTAGAATGAATGGAGACTCGTAATCGGGAAATATCCACGGTAGGAGGACGAATCGCTTTCGCCTGAAAGCCCTCCTCCTCTAGGCGATTCGCAAATTGCAAAGCCTTCTCCTCCGAGTCTTGCAGAATCGGAATAATTTGAGAGGAAGAATTTCCGGTGTTCCAACCGGAACGATTCAGGTTGGTTCTCAATAGCTCCGAGAGCTCGTGGATCTTAGTCCTTTCCCGGTTCATGGAAGAAGCCAATCGAATGGAGAATAAACCAGCGTGAGCGATAGCGGGAAGAGGTGCCGTAGAAAAAACGAAAGTGCGAGCGGAGTGATACAGATATTTTTTTACGTCGGAAGAACAAGCTACCAAGGCTCCTTCTAATCCGAGGGCCTTTCCTAAAGTAGCCATCCTAAAATCCACATTTTCCGAATCCTTTCCTAATACGGAAGGAACTAGGCCCTCGCCTCTTTCTCCGAACACTCCGATTGCATGAGCCTCATCCAGGAAAAGCAAACAACCGTATTTGTCTTTGAGAGATAGGAGTCCCCGAATATCGCTTCTGTCTCCGTCCATACTGAAGATGGATTCGGTCACGATCATCTTATTCTTATGGCCGGAATGTTTTTTAAGCAATTCTTCCAGATGATCCAAATCGCAATGTCTATAATAAACCTTCTGAGCGCCGGAAAGACGAACTCCATCCATTAAGGATGCGTGATTTTTTCGATCGCAAAAAATCAGATAAGAAGGATCCGCAACGCAGGAAATTACGCCCACGTTCGCGGCGTATCCGTTAGAGAAGAATAGGGAGGATTCGGAACCGACCCATTCGGAAAAAGAAGACTCGAGTTCGTCGAAAACCTTGCGATGACCTCTGACCAAGCGACTAGCGGTGGATCCGGCACCGTAGAGATCCAAGCCTTCTTTCAAGGCTTGGATTAGTTCCGGATGGTTCGCTAAGCCCAGATAATCGTTGGAACAGAAATCCGCTCCCTTGGGAGGTTCCAGTTTGCGGATTCTGTTTTTAGATTCTAGCCGAGCGAAAAATGCAGGAAGCTCCTTGTAGAATGGAAGGGCTTTAGACTTAGCTTCCTGCACTTTTAAATATCCGGATTACAACATCCCTTTCACTTCGTCTCTTTCCGATTTGAGTTCGTCGTGAGTGATATTGAATTTTTCCTTAGCAAAATCGTTCAGTTCCAGGCCTTTCACGATCTCCACTTTGTTACCGTCGGACTTAACCGGGTAACCGAAGATGAGTCCCTTATCGGCGCCGTAAGAACCGTCGGAAGCGAGAGCCACGCTGAACCAGTCGCCTGCAGGAGTCGGAGTGATGATTTGGCGAACCGTGTCAACGACTCCGTTCGCGGCGGAAGCTGCGGAAGAAGCTCCTCTCGCCTTGATGATCTCAGCTCCCCTTTGCTGCACATTCTTAATGAAATCGCCTTTCAACCAATCATGATCCTTGATCACGTCGGTTGCGATTTTTCCGCCGATTTTAGCGTTATAAAAGTCCGGATACTGAGTGGAAGAGTGATTTCCCCAGATAGCGAGATTGGTCACGTCTTTTACCAAAGATCCTGCCTTCACGGCCAATTGTGACTTAGCACGGTTCTCATCCAATTTGGTCATAGCAAACCAACGCTCTGTAGGAACTCCTTTCGCGTTGTTCATAGCGATCAAGCAGTTAGTATTGCAGGGGTTTCCGACGACTAGTACTCTCAAGTCGGAAGCCGCATTCTTCTCCAATGCCTTACCTTGGTTTACGAAAATTCCACCGTTGATCTTTAGAAGATCGCTTCTTTCCATTCCGGCCTTTCTAGGAACGGATCCTACGAGCAGGGCCCAGTTTACGTCTTTGAAAGCCACATCCAACTCGGAAGAAACGGAGACTTTTTGGAGAAGAGGAAAAGCACAGTCCTCGAGTTCCATAATCACGCCTTTAGCCGCAGGAAGCGCCGCTTCCAACTCGAGCATTTGGATCTCTACCGGGGTATCCGCTCCGAACATCTGTCCGGAAGCTATTCTGAATAATAAAGAATAACCGATCTGCCCTGCGGCTCCCGTTACTGCTACTTTTACTGTCTTTGCCATTTGATTTATGAACTCCTAACTTTTTTCTTACGTTGGCTCTTTAATTTTTGAGCTCTTCGTCTATGATTTTAGTGAAATTTTGGATCGGCATATTGCCTTCCACCATGATTCCGTTGATGAAGAATGCCGGGGTCCCGTTGACTCCGTATTTCTGTCCCGCAGCCATATCCTCCTGGATGGATTTCTTAGCCGCAGCCTCGTCGGAGATACAACGGTTGAATTCTCCCATGTTCAGCCCTACTTGTTGAGCCAAAGATATCACATTCTCTTTTCTCAATTTGTCTCCGTTCTTAAAGAGCAAATTGTTCAACTGCCAGTATTTACCTTGAGGAATAGCACAGTTCGCGGCGATATGTGCGAACATAGCGTTTCGGTGAAAGGACATCGGGAAATCCCGGAAAACCCATTTTATTCTATCCTTATATTGTTCTCTCAGAGCCGCAGTTGTGGTTTGGCTCATAGCGCAATAAGGACACTCGAAATCGGAAAACTCTACTATGGTCACCTTGGCGTTGTCCGGTCCGATACTTGGATTGTCTCCGGTTTCAACGGCCACTTTAGTAGCTGGCGGAAGCTCGGGCCCGCGGATTTCGGTCTCGTATTTTTGTCTCAGTTCTTGGTAGAGCGCTTGTTTTTCACGGTCTTCTTGGACCGCTTTCAGATAATTGATCAGATCGGCTCTGACATCCTTATAAGGACGACCCTTCAGCTGCTCTTCGTTTTTGAATTGGTTATACGCCAATTCGATTTCCGCTTCCGCAGGTTCGTATCCTTCTGCGAATCGAGTCAGTTCCTCGACGGTAACTCCCCTTTCCTTGGCTTCCCTTTTCAAAATCTCGCTGGAAGCGAATTGGGAGAACAGCCTGTACATCTGCTGGTTATTTTCTTGCACGTATTTACGATAAGCGGCAGGATTTTCATCCTTCACATCGCCGATCGTGTAATAGCGCCAACCGATCTTCATGTAATGTTCCGGAAGGAAGAATTTCACGAGAGGATAAATGGATATAAGTACGTATCCTAAAAAAATCCAGGGGAGAATGGCCTGGAATTTGGCTCCAGGAAACCGTTCCCAAAACCGGGGAGAGCTTTCTTCTGACATAATCGTTAAAACCGGGGAATCAATCGTTCCTCCCGCCAATTTAGAAAGCTCCAATAGGGAGGCAAACGATTAATTCGGCGGGATTTTGGCCCAC
Organism: Leptospira wolffii serovar Khorat str. Khorat-H2; assembly: GCF_000306115.2. Taxonomy (NCBI): domain Bacteria; kingdom Pseudomonadati; phylum Spirochaetota; class Leptospiria; order Leptospirales; family Leptospiraceae; genus Leptospira; species Leptospira wolffii. The sequence continues at coordinate 747,631 of NZ_AKWX02000007.1, read as the reverse complement.
TTCTCCCGGAAATTTAGGAGAGAATGGTCCTAATCTTTGGGCTCCTCCCACCCGGAAATAGGTAAAAAAAAATTAAGCAAAGGATCCTATATCCGATAGAAATAATAGGGACTCCTTCTCCAAACAAACCCGAGGTCGGAGAAACTTAAAAAGGAAGGAATTCCCCCGAATTGGAACCCGCGTTTTTCCCTCGGGCGCGTCCAAAGAAAGGTAGGCCTGAAAATGGAGGTTTAGGTTTATGAATGTAACGAATGTACAAGCGGGAACATACTCCCCGCAATGGTCTCCACCGGCCCAAGAACCGGCAAAGGAATCGGAACAGACTCTGGATCATGTTACGATCAGCTTTGACGGAATGGAAAAAGCCAGAACCGAATCCATAAAGAGACCCGAATTGGAAGAATTAGTGATGAAACCTACTCCACTGACCACGGAGGAAAGGTTAAGCCAAGTCATTAGCCCGGAACAAATGAAGGATTTACTATCTATGATCGTGCGTTCGAAATTCGACTCGACCGTGGAAGAAGGGAAGACCGGACACAAATTCGATAGGAAAGGATAAGCCTTGGTATTTCTACTAGCGCTTGTCTTTTCCCCTAAGTTAGATCTATTCCTGACAGTAGCAACTTTCGTTGCGGTCCTAGGACTCCTATTCTTCTTTTATTTGGAAGTATTACGTCCATATGCCGCCAAAACGAAGCCGAGTAAGTTAGATCCTCCGGAAGAAGGAGATACCTTCGAGGTAGTCGTTCCGGAAAGCACACGTTTTTATAAATTCTCCGTGGGACAGGTTTACGGCAATCTTCCTACTCTCTGTAAATCCATACAGGACGATCATATCGTTTTCACTCTCAAAAAATCCAAGGATGCCGAGAACTACGATATACTCGTAACCAAGTCCGGCCCGGCACTCATGAAGCCTCCGAGAATGCAGTATTTCGGAAAAATGGAAACCTCAGAAAAAATCGAGAGCCATGAAATCATAGGCCAAACGGCATCCTTCCGGATCGGAGACAAAATCACAAAGGATAGAATGACGCAATATTTCGAGATCGGTCTGACCTCGACATTCTTCGTGACCAAACTAGGACAGGAAAGAATGAAATTCATATTCTCCGTCCAGAAAATCCATCCTGGACTTGCGGTTCGATCTAGGGATAAGAAGGGGCTGTATTCCTTCGGTAAAGAGGAAAGGTCGGAAGAAGATTGATCAGGAGATCTTTCTGAAAGCGGTTCGGACTCCTACGGTATCCGGTTCCAAACGAAGCAATCTGCAACGTATCCCCTTCTCCTCCGTGAACCTATCGCATAAGGATTGCAAAACCTTCTCCAACCTTTTGGAATCCTTCCTTCTTGCATACCCGACCACCGCCGGTCCGCTTCCGGAAAGAGATACGCCGATCAGTTTTTCTTTCGCCTTCTCCACCAAAGGTAGAAGAGGAAATTCGGAATTCATTCTGTAAGGAGTATGAATGCGGTCTTCCAAGGCTCTTTGCAAAAGACCCGGTTTTCCCGAATCCAAAAACTCCCACCAGGTAGCCATGCGGCTCATATTGAAAATCGTATCCTCCACGGAATACTTATCCGGGAGAATTTTTCGGGAATGGTTGGTTTCCGTCTCGAAATTCGGGAGAAAGAAAAAGCAGTCGATCGTTTTAGGAAACTTACGTTTGAAATAGTACAATTTCTCATCCGCAAAATAAGAGAATACGAAGCCACCCAAATAAGCGGGAGTCGTATTGTCCGGATGACCTTCGAGTAAGGCCAGCTTGTATAGGAATTCCGCCTCGCTAGGCAAAGGAATCTCCGGGAAGAATTTCTCCTGAACGAAACGTCCTGCGGAAAAACCGGCTACGACAGCGCTGGCGCTAGAGCCTAAACCACCCTTCATGGGAAGATTCAGATCCATTAGGATTCGATAAGGAATCGGATCGTTTCCGGATAGGAATTCGGAAAAATATTTTTTATAAGACTCGAGCACCAAATCGTCCCGGTCGGAAAAGGGAGCTTCTTCGAATCCCTTTACCTTTCGGGAGAATTCGGAGGCGTTACCGAATTCGAAATGGAAATCGTTATAAATCCGAAAGGCCATACCCAAGAGATCGAAGCCGGAACCTAAATTGGCGGACGTTCCCGGTACCTTCACTTGGAATTTGAACTTAAGATTCTTCATGTCTTCGGATTTTTGGCCATTCTTTGACCCTTCCCTGACCAGTCATTTGCTTTTCCGCATTCGGATATGAGAAGAATCCAAGCTCGAGGAATAGAAGAAATTCTTCATTGCATATCACCCAAGCATTCGGAAAGGATGCATGGATATGCATTTTGGATGGCCGGACGCTCTAGTCGTATTTTTCTATTTCGCAATCGTACTCTATTCGGGATATAAATCCGGAGCTAAAAATTCAGGAACGGAAGAATTCTATCTCGCCGGTAGAACTCTTTCTTGGATTCCCCTATCTCTTTCCATCGTAGCGACGGAAACCTCCGCTTTGACCTTCCTTTCCGTTCCCGGAATCGGATACTCTGGAAATTTCACATTCCTGCAAGTGGTACTCGGTTATATTTTAGGAAGATCGATCGTTGCCTTCTTTCTACTTCCCATCACTTACCATCATAATTTTCTCTCGGTCTACGAATGGGTGGGAAAGAAATACGGTAGGACCTCCCAAAAGACAATGTCCGCATTGTTCTCTATCACTCGAGTCTTAGGAGACGGGGTAAGACTTTACGCATCCACATTACCTGTAGCGATGCTTCTGGAGATCGGTTTGTCTAGATTTTTACCGAACCCTCCTGGGCAATACTCCATAGGAATCGCGACTCTATTCTTAGTTACGGCAATCACTCTCGCATATACGATGCAGGGAGGATTCCGTTCTGTCGTTTGGGTAGACACATTGCAATATTTCGTGTACATCTTCGGGGGAGTTTTCGCACTCTACCTTCTCATAGGAGAAAGTTCCGAACCCGTTTCTCTATTGGGCAAAGCCTGGGAAGAGAATAAATTCAGATTCTTGGAATTCTCCAATTCTCAGGCGACCTACTTCTTTCCTTGGGCGGTTTTAGGAGGAGCCTTATTGAGTTTAGGAACGCACGGAGCGGATCAGATGTTTGTCCAAAGAGCTCTTGCCGCTCGTAATATTAAGGACTCGCAAAAAGCGATGATCGGATCCGGAATCGCTGTGTTCTTCCAGATGATTCTATTCTTAAGTATCGGGACCCTGCTCTATTACCATTTCTCCGGATCTTCTCTCAATCAGGACAAAGTGTTCTCCAAATTTTTAGTGGAAGAAGTACCGGCACCTTTCCTCGGATTACTCCTTTCAGGGATTCTAGCATCCACCATGTCCACTCTTTCCAGTTCCATCAATTCCTTGTCTCTGACAGCTAAGGCTGATTTCGGCTGGTCTTTAGGAGGTCAAAAATTTTCCGCGTTCTTCTTTGCCGTTCTTCTTTTCTTGAGTTCCCTTTTCTTCTTTTCTCTTCCGGAAATCTATACCAAAGGACTATTGGAATTGGGACTCAAGATTTCCTCATTCACGGTAGGATCCATGGTTGCGGTATTCTTATCGGAAGTGATTCCTTACTTGAAAAAAAGATTGGTCGTTTCCGATCCGGGACTCGCGCTTTCTTTAGGAGCGTCCATTCTATCCACAGGAATTTTAGGGACCGTTAAGAATTATAATTTTACGATATTAGTTCCTACGGGAATGGTCCTGTTTTGGACTTTCGCATTCCTATTAGGAATATTTTTTAAAAAGGAAATCAAATAGAAGAAAGATAATCCGTTAGGATTTTCTTAAATTCGGGGGCCTTCGTAAAATGAATATAATGGTCCCCACCCGGAATCGTCTCGAATTTTGCGAAAGGAAAATAGCGTAGCGCGATCTCCTTATCCTTTTCTCCGAAATACTCGGAAGCTCCTCCGAGTATGAAAAGAACCTCCCGGGGATAGGTCTTATTCTCCCCCCGAAATTGAGATTCGAACATTCTGCGAGAACCGGAGATTCCGGAAACGTTCAATTTCCAACGATAACCTCCTTCCTCTCTCCTCTCCAAATTCATGAGTAGAAAATTCCGGATGAATGGATCCGGGACGAAACCGGAAACAGCCGTATCGACTTCCTGGCGATTTTGGAATCCGGAAACATCCGTGTTTAGAACGGACAATTCGGAATCGTAACGGAATTCATAGTCTCGGGGCGAGATATCCTGGATAATCAGATGCTGTACGATTTCCGGATTCTCGAGAGCGATAGTCATCGCCACAAGCCCTCCCATAGAATGGCCCAGCAGAATGATTTGAGGAATATCTCTGTCGGACAAAAACTCCCTTACATCCTCCGCCATCGCGCTTAGAGTATGCTCGGAAGAATGGGGAGAATCACCATGGTTTCTGAGATCCAGGGCATAGACTTCGGAAAATTGACTCAAGAAATCGGCGACGCCCATCCAATTTTTGGAAGAGCCGAAGAGTCCGTGTAGAATGATGATCGGGGAGGAAAACTTTTTGCCTTCCTTAGCGGGATAATGTCGAAACGCGAGTTTCACTTCTTAGAGCATTCCTCTTCGATGATCCTAACTTTAGGATGGAATTTCTTTCCGTATCTTGCCGGCAATTCCTGTACCTTGGATCTAAAGCTTCTAATGCTCTCTTCTTTCGGCAATTTGGTATCGCATAGAAGGGTTTCCCTATCCTTGGTAAAACCCACTAATCGTTTTTCCAACTGGGAAGAGAATATCGCAGAATAATTTCCGTTCGGTTGCAGCAAAAGGTATTTCAGCCTTCTGTTTTCCTCGTCCGCCAAGACGCAGATTGGATCCCTTCCGCAACGGATTTCCGGAGTGTGCTTCACGGCAAGATAGGCCGCGAAGTCCCCCGGTTTGGAATTCGGATAGGCCTCGGCGACCCTCCAATATGCCTCCGGCCTAACCCGAACCTTGGAACCTTCCTTAGCGTTGGTCAGACTATCGGTCCATATTCCATTTTTAGAATATACTCCCGTTTCCGAAGGAAGATTCTTGAGCAGATCCTCCAATTTTTGCCTGGATTTATTTTTGTATTCCGAAGATTGCAGCACTTCCAGATATCTCTGCAAAACCACCAGCCTTCTGATTTTCAAGAATAGGAATTCGTTTCCTTGGAAAACGGGACCTTCTTCCACTTTGGAAAGGTAGGTAAAGACGGATTCTAATTCTCCCGGTCCGGAATCCTGGTACAAAAGCCTTTCTATGGCTTTAGTTACGACGGTATATGTGCCCTTATTTCCGATCCGGAAAACATAACGAGAATCCACCCAACCCCTGAGTCCGTCCCGGTCGGTCAGGAGTTGGTATTTGCTTTCTGTCTCTTTCTGGTTTTCGGAGTATAGAATCTCTCCGAAAGGAAGCTTGCGTAATACTTCGGATTTCTTTTCTGGAAAAAGAACTAGATCCGAGCCGGGTTCCAACACGATGAATTCTCTTTTTCCTTCTCCGAAAATCGGAAAGAAAGAGAATCCGAGAACTAGCAGGAAAAGGATTCGGCCCGAATGCATTCCTTTTAACGGGAGAGATCCCGAACCATTTCCGAAATTCTCGCTACACCCTTCTCTATATCCTTCTCTCCCATCGCATAAGAGAGTCTTAATGCATTGTCGTCTCCGAACGCGATTCCCGGAACGGCGGCGACCTTGTATTTATCCAGAAGATGAGCACAGAATAATTTGCTCTTACTGGTTTCCGATGAAGAAGCTGCGAGCTTTTTGAAACCTTCCGTTTCGTATACGCCGCTCAGATAAGGAAATACGTAGAATGCGCCCTGCGGCACGTTCACTTCCACACCCGGAATCTGTCGGAGAAGTCCCACGATCAAATCCCTGCGTTTTTGGAAGGCCTTTGCCATTTCTTTCACGCATTCTTGGTCTCCGGTCAGAGCCGCTTCCGCTGCCGCTTGGGAAATGGAAGAAGGATTGGAAGTGGACTGGCTTTGGATGGTATCCATATTACGGATGATTTCGACCGGCCCAGCGCCGTAACCGATTCTCCAACCAGTCATGGAATAAGCCTTGGATACTCCGTTTGCCACGAAAGTGAGTTCCTTCAATTCAGGAGAAAGCATAGCCAAGTTCGAAAATTGGAATCCGTCGAACACTATGCTTTCATAGATATCGTCACTTAGGACCATGATCTTATGCTTTAAGATAACCTTGCCCAGTGCTTCCAACTCCGCTCGAGAATAGGCGGAACCCGTCGGATTAGAAGGCGAATTGATTACGACAGCCTTGGTCTTAGGAGTGATCGCTTTCTCCAATTCCTCAGGAGAGATACGAAACTCCTTTTCTTTAGAGGTGGGAACGATGACCGCTTTTCCTTCCGCTAATCGTACGATATCCGCATAACTCACCCAGTAAGGCGCAGGTATGATCACCTCGTCCCCCGGATTCAGAATCGCGAGGAAGAAATTATAAATCACCTGCTTACCGCCGGTTCCTACGATAATTTGGTTTCTGGAATATTCGAGACCGTTGTCCCGTTTGAATTTGGTTATGATTGCGTCTTTTAATTCGACCGTTCCCGATACCGCCGTGTAACGGGTCTGTCCTTTATCGATCGCTTTCTTGGCCGCTTCTTTGATATGAGCGGGCGTTTCGAAATCCGGTTCTCCGGCTCCGAAACTCACGATGTCTTCGCCTTGTTTTTTTAACTCGGCCGCCTTGGCACTGATTGCCAAAGTAGGTGAAGGCTCGATTACATCCAGCCTCCTAGCGTTCCACTCCATTGATACCTCGCTTGTATTAATTTAAGCTCCGACCTTTTCTTCTAGGGATTCCCGGAATTGGTCCAGAGTATATATTTCGTATTCGTAACCTTGTTCGGTAAGGAATAATTGTCTATTCTGTCCGAATCTTTCCTCGTTCGTATCCCTGGAAATCAAGGAATAGAACACCGCGGTATTATCGTCTCCCTTCGGCCTAAGAATCCTTCCCAAACGCTGCGCCTCTTCCTGGCGGGATCCGAAAGTTCCCGATACCTGGATGGCGATATTCGCGTCGGGTAAGTCGATAGAGAAGTTCGCAACCTTACTTACTACCAGAGATTTGATTCTTCCCGATCGGAAAGCATCGTAAAGTTCCTGTCTCTCTCCCAAAGGAGTTTTCCCGGTAATTAAAGGAATCTTAAACTTCTTGGAGATTTCCTCCAATTGGTTGATGTATTGACCGATTACGAGAAGATGAGACTCGGAATGCTTTTTCATGATGAGTTCGATCGCACGAAGTTTTTCCGGGTTTTCGGAAGCCAGACGGAATTTCTCGCGATCATCCGCGATGGAATATCTCATTCTGAGATCGTCTTCCATTGCGACTCTGATTTCCTTACATTTTGCCTCTGCAATCCAGGATTTGCTTTCCAATTCCTTCCAAGGAACGTCGTATTTTTTGGGTCCGATCAGACTGAATACGTCCTCTTCCAATCCGTCCTCACGAACCAAAGTAGCGGTGAGTCCCAGCCTACGCTTCGCCTGTAGTTCCGAAGTCATACGGAAAACAGGAGCGGGAAGCAAATGCACCTCGTCGTAAACGATGAGTCCCCAATTGTTCGCACTGAAAAGATGGAAATGTGTGAAGTCTCCGCCCTTCTTCTTTCTATGGGTAAGAATATTATAGGTCGCGATCGTGATCGGTTTGATTTCCTTCACTTCTCCGGAATATTCTCCTATATCCGATTCCGGGATATCCGTCTTGTCTAGGATTTCGTTTTTCCACTGGCGGATAGAAAGAGTGTTCGTGACTAGAATTAACGTTTCCGCCCCTACAATCTGCATCACACCGATTCCAACGATGGTTTTTCCGGCACCGCAAGGTAGCACGACCACTCCCGAACCGCCTTCATTTCCTCCGCCCGCATGAAAGACTTCCACGGAAGCTCTTTGGTAATCCCTCATTCCGAACTTTCTACCGGACTTAGTGGTAGGTCTTAGGTTGAATCCGTATTTGTTTCCTTCGTCGTAACCGGCTAAGTCTTCTACTGGGAATCCGATCTTGATCAGCGCTTGCTTGATATGACCCCGGAACTCTTTTTTAATGTAGATCTTATCTCCGATCGTCTTTTCGATATAAGGTTGAACGGCTCTGTGATTGGAGATCTCTTGCAGAAATCCTTTTTCGTTGGAGATGATACAGAGATCCCCGTTCTCTTCTTTTACTAGTTTTACTTTTCCGTATCTTCCGATCTGTTCACGGATCTCGTTGACCACGTTTTTAGGAACAGAGTAGCGGGAATATTGCTCTAGGCACTGGACGATTTCATCCGCACTCATTTTGATAGAGGCTGCATTCCAAAGGGAAAGCGGAGAAATTCTATAAGTATGCAAGTATTCGGGACTTTTTTCCAATTCAGCGAACTTGGACACGACCAGCTGGCAAGCCTCGAATTCGGGGTTATCCACCTCGAGAAGCATGGTCTTATCACTCTGAACTATTAACGGTTTACTCATTTGGATACGGGATCTCCCTTAAAACTTAGACTGAAAATGACCCCTTCCTTGTCAAGAAGAAAGAAAATATAGGGCCGAATCATAGTACTCTCGCGAGAATTCTACATTCTCCCCAAATCTCCGAATAGCCTTTCAACTCGCTGAGTCCTTGTCCGGACACCAAAGCGTTTCCGGGAGCGCTACAAGGTTCGATTGCGATCGAACTGAAATCGGGTTTAGTATAGATTTGGTAGTAATTCAGAGCGATCTGTCCTTCTTCCGGAGGAGGACTAATTACGGAGATCGAATATTTTAGTTTCGAATTTTCTAAAACGACTCTAGGATCCTTTCCGTAAAATAAATGATCCAGGGAAGAAAGTTTTCCGTCCTGAATTACGGAATCGATCGAATTGGAAATACCCGGTTGTATCGGAACCAATTTATCGTCCAGTTCCAGATTCTTATCCAGGTGTAGAAAGAGTCTCCAATCATCCCTGTGACCGCCCAAGGAGAAATACGGATGATAACCGTAAGCAAACCGAATCGAATCGGCTTTCATATTATTGAATCTTGTTTTTAGGCTGAGAAGAATTCCGGAACTGGTCTCTTCGATGAAGTATTCTTCCCGGATCGCGATCGCCGAAATCGGAGAATCCCTCCATTCTTCCGGAAAGATCACTCTAAATTCTCCGCCTTTTCCGTCGGGACGAATCTTGATCGGCTTTCTTTCGAGAGAATGTACTAGACCGTGAACGGGAAAACCGCTCTCGTCTCTTTGGATTCCCGGGAAAGTAAACGGCTTTCCGTTAAAGGAAAGTTCCGTAGAAGCATGCCGATTGACCCAAGGGAACATCAAGAAATTTCCGGATCCGAAAGGTGCGTCGCTTTCTCGAAAAGGGGCAAGTACCTGGATCGGATCCTTATCAGAACGCGGCTTCCATTCCCAAGAATGCCAATGAGTTCCGTCGGTAAAAAATCGAGAACTTTCCGTCCGAAATTCGTACATTGCGGGAAGGAGGTTGGGAAAATGCTCCGAGAGGGAAAGTAAAAAACGAGTCCTTCCCTTTTTTTTGGAGAAAGCCTAAGTCGGGAAAGGAATTGAAGCGATACCTATGCTTTCCAGAATGGACAAAGGCCTTTGCATGAAATTTCCGAATAGAAGCGCCCTTTTACTAATCTCGTTTACACTCTGTCATTTTTACGATTGCATCAGTATCCCGCTTCCGTCCCAACCTCTCGCAGTTCCACAAGAGAAAATCGTGGTAGGAACTACTCCGGGAGGAAAGGATAAGATTTTAGTGATCTCGATAGAGGGAGAGATCTTCGAACATTCTAGTCCGGGTAATTTACTCGGCGGATCCAAAGAAAGTCTAGTCGGCCGCGTAAAAACCCAGCTGACCATGGCCCAAAGGGACGAGAATATCAAAGCGGTCATTTTAAAAATCGATAGCCCGGGCGGCTCCGTTACCGCTAGCGATATCATCCATCACGAAATCAAAGAATTCAAGAAAAAGAGAGATATACCCGTGGTTTCTCTTTTCATGGATATGGCGGCTTCCGGCGGGTATTACATCGCTATGGCTACTGATTATATCATGGCTCACCCTACCACTACCACGGGCTCCATAGGAGTCATTCTTTTCAATGTGAATGCAAAGGAAGCCTTGGACAAATTGGGCATCCGAAGCACTACGATTCGGTCCGGTCCGAATAAGGCTACCGGGAACCCCTTCGAAGAATTCACTCCGGAACAAAGAAAGGTCTACGAAGATATCATCACCGAGACATACGAGAGATTCCTTACTATCGTAAAAGAAGGCAGACCGAAATTGAAAGAGAACGAAATCCGGACTCTTGCAGATGGACGGATTTATAGCGCGAAGCAGGCGCAGCAAAAAGGCCTTGTAGATTCCATAGGATATTTCGAAAATATTGTAACCGTAACCAAAGGGCTGCCTGGATACAAAGCCTCTTCTCCCGGCGCCGTTCCTAAGATCATATTCTATTCCTATAAGGAATCCGTTCCGGAAAATTTCTATCAGATCCAAAACAACGGACAAGCAAGCCAAGGCGTCCTGGAAGAATTGATTCCGGGAAAACAATGGCGGGATTTCCGGATGTATTATCTTTATACCCCCTAAATAGAAAAAGTTAGAACCGGACCCTTTCGAGAATGCTATTCAACTCACAACCTTATATCTGGCTATTCGCCTTTACTTTTTTGACTTACTGGCTGATTCCCCAGAAGTTTAGAAAACGGCTTCTCTTCGTATCTTCGTTTATTTTCTATTTCTATTCCGGTTTCGCTTTTACGATCCACTTCCTTCTGGTAATCGCCGTGAATTTCTTCTTCTCCTTAAAACTTTGGGAGAAAAAGACCAAAGGCCAAGATACGTTTCGTCTCTTGAGTTTCATCGTAATACTGAACTTCTTAAACCTGGCGTTCTTTAAGTATTTCTATTTCTTTTTGGATTCCTTGGATTTCTTTGCAGGTTCTTCTTCTTTCTCCGAATTCGGAAAAGGCATCCATATTCCGCTTCCTTTGGCCATCAGTTTTTACACATTCCAGCTCGTAGCCCTACAAGTGGACATACATAGGGACCATGTTCCCGAGAGAATCTCCTCTCTGGATTATTTTCTGTTCATTCTATTCTTCCCACAATTGATTGCGGGACCGATCATGAGGACCACGGACTTCCTTCCGAAGTTAGATAAACCTTCCATCAGTTTTGAAAGGGTTAAATGGGCCATCTTTCTCATTCTCTCGGGCCTATTCAAGAAAGTGGTGATTGCGGATAATATTTCCGGAATCGTGCAGCCGATCTTTACCCATCCGGAAGAATACAATTCTCTCAGTTTGTATCTTTCCATGTTCGGATTCGTGAGCCAGGTATATTGCGATTTTAGCGGATATACGGATATCGCTAGAGGTTCCGCTTATCTTCTGGGCTACGAGATTCCCGAGAACTTCCGTGGTCCATTCTTCTCGCCTAGCTTTAGAGAATTTTGGGGTCGCTGGCATGTCACTCTCTCCACCTGGCTGAAAGATTATCTCTATATTCCTTTGGGAGGAAGTAGAGGCGGTTTCTGGAAAACACAATGGAACTCTCTTGTCACCATGACCCTAGGCGGGCTATGGCACGGTGCGAATTTCGGTTATATTATTTGGGGAGCGTATTTGGGAATGATCCTGGGAGTCGAAAGACTTTTAGGACCTGCGGATCCCAAACAGGAAAAGGAACCTCGAGGTTTCTCGCGCTTTTGGAGGGTGACTCTCATCATTCATCTTTTCGCGATCTCCGGAATATTCTTCCGAACCGCTTCGGCAGGCACAGCCTCATTAAAACTCGCCGGGGAATATTTCAAAGGCTTCCTACATTTTATCGGTGGAAAAGGAATACTACGCTGGGAAGAACTACTACTTTTCGTATTCCTGGCATTCTTTTGGAATGCGGTCCAATACTATCCGAATCTAAAGGAAAGGATTCAAAATCGTTTCGGATGGCTTTTACCCGCTTTTTCCGTTCTTATGCTTCTATTATTGGGCATTTTCGGAGACGGGGGCGGAGAGTTCATCTACTTCCAATTTTAAAATATTTCCGTTTGCCAATACTTCCTTCCGGATTCAGCCTGGAACGGCGGATAATGCTTAAGATCTAATATTCGACCGGAGATTTGCCGGTCGATAGTTCCTTCCCATGCAGAAAGTGTTTCATCTATTTTTAATATTTCTGGTTCAGATTTTCCTACTAGACTGCTATCCCCCTTCTTGGATCCGGGAACTGCCCACCCAACCGCAAAGCGCCCCGGATGCGGAATTGGACGGAATCTTCGAAAAAAGGCTGCCACCCCTTTCTCCCCTAACCTCGGTCTATTATAAGGAAAAACACTCCGAGATCTTAAAATTCAACGCTAAGGAAAAATCTTTCCAAAAAATCTATATTAGAGAGATAGAGGATGGCGGGATTTTTCGTCGGATTCGAATCGAGGGATCAGGAAAATACCGATCCAAAGGAAATTGGGTCTTGTTGATTACCGAAAACATCGACTCGGAAGAATCGGTTTCGAAAGACGGAAGGCAAATTTCCTCCCAAAAAACTTCGGATTTGGGTTCTTCTTCCCGTAAACTATTGTATCATTACGACCGAGGTTCCGATTCCATAATTCCCATGATCTATGATTCCGGCTATAGAGAGAAACCTTTCGGAGTGGTGGACGGAACCAAGAATCCTCATTCAGAAGACGATCATTTTCAGATTTCCAGACGGAATTATTCCAGGAAAGAATACCAAGGCCACGCTTATTTCAAGGTAAAATGAGAACTTCCTCCTCCATTAAACAATACATCCGAGACGCCTGGCCGGTGGTATTGGTACTTAATATTTCCGTAATCATCTGCACCTTTATCGGGCTACAATTTTATACGCCTCCGGTGCGTCCGACCATCGTGATTCTTTTAGTTTCTTGTTTTACCGTCTTCGTGAATTACTCGGCATTCGTGCTATTTCTCACGGAGAGAGTGCTTCCCAAAGAGCAGGAATTAGGAAAGATCATTAAGAGATTCCGTCGCGGCGATAACCGGATGCAGAATTACGTTTTTCCTTTGGATTTCGTGGACGAGAATTACGAAATCAGAGGGCGGTGTCTCACATACAATCCGATCGGAGGAGATTTCTATAATTTTCTAAAGGATAGGACCGGTAACTATTGGATGGGGATCGGAGATACTTCCGGTCACGGCTATGTTGCGGGCCTATTCAGTATGATGGTGATGAATCAGATGACTCATTTGGTTCACCAAAACGAATACCCGCATGAAATCATCGATCAGATTATAGAACATTTGGAAGAAAGAACCGGCATCTACCCTCATATCCATCGTAGCCTATATGCGACCTTTCTTCTTATGCGAGCCGATTCGGAAGGCAATTTTCTTCATTCGGGAATCCATCCTAGCTTGGTGCTTTACAAAAAGAAAGAAGATAGAATCGAAATAGTAGGCACCGACGGTAAATTTCTTTCCACGGTCATGAATCCTCCTCTCAAACGAACCAAGCATTCCTTAAGTTTTAAAATGGATCCTGACGATATTCTTTTCTGCTTTACGGACGGTCTCTTCGAACAAAAGAACCGAAATATAGGCGAATACTACGGAGAGAATCTGTATAAATTTCTGGAATCCGTCCCTAAAAAAAATATAGAAAGACTGATGGATGATCTTTTCACGGACGTGGTAAAGCATACGGGAGGCAGAATCCAAGACGATATGAGCCTCTTAGTCGTACGCAAACTTTAAGAATCCCGTTTTCTCGGTTGAAACTAGATTCCCCCCTATAAATCTGTTGCCATGGACCAGGAATATTGGGTGGAGCGATTCAATTCGCTTCTACATTGGAATGAAAAAGATATCCGCAAAATTCTACGTGTAGTTTCGGATAGTTGCCTGGTCACCGGTATGACCGAACAGGAGACTCTGGATTTTCTACAATACGGATTCGAAGAAGAGATTCTGGATCTAAAACAGACCTACGATTGGACTCTATTCAAAGGAAAATTGGTCTCCAAACTCTCCAAAAGACGACACGAGCCGCCGGGACTTTCCATTTTACATCCCGACTTAGTGGGAGAGGATTGATACGATCCAAAACGAATGATTCATACCGAGGGGGAGAATTATCATTTCTTTATATGCACTCCGGATTCGGTAGCGAGGGTGGATTCGAAGATCTCCCCTTTTTACGATTTTTCTCCCCGAGATATAGAAGAACTTCCTTATCTATATTCCCAACCCTCCTTAATTCCTAAATTCCTGTATAATATACGATACGACAGACGGGACTATCCGAGCGGTCCTATGCGTAACCCTAGTTACTTGAGCTTACAAGGCAAAAAAGTCATCTCGGAAGAGGCTCGATTTCCGCAAAGGTCATACGAGATTTTTGACGGCAGGGAATATCCCATTCTTTCCAATCCTTATTCCTGTCATGGTAACGTTCCTGTTTGGATCCGAAGAGAGGGCCGGTTTACACAATTAGGCGCGATGCGAAACGAAACGCTTTCCCTTTCTAGGCAAAATAGAAAAAGAATGCAATCCACTCGCTATCTTTCTCTACGAGATATCGTGAACCCGGAATTGGACGAAGAAATGGTGATTCGTAAAATCGAAGATCTCTACTTCGATGCGGAGAGTAAGACCTTTCTTTTTAGACTCGTAAAAATACTATATGCGGGAACTCCGAGCGAAGAGCAACAATTAGTATCCAATCTATTTTCTCACGAAGCCGAATTTGCAAAATTCCTGAGAGACCGGATCTTCTCCATTGAGATTTTACCGTTAATCCACGGGCCTTTCTTAAATACGATCTTAAATAAAATCGACGAGAGGATTCTTCGCTTTTCCGTTCCTAAATTATCCGTTCCTGTAAGAAGGATGGTGGAGAGAAACGTTTCTAAAAACCGTTGGAAACAAATCCTAGCAAGCCCCATCAAGAAACCGGAACCGGGAGAGTCCTTCGAGGAAATCGTAGAAAAGGAAATCTTTCGAAGATTTTCCCGTAGAATTTATTACGAAGAAGGAAATTTCGTCGTATATAGGGAAGAAGAAGATTCGGAAAAAATAAAATTAGGCTCTCGTTCCAAATCGGAATTTACTACCCTACCCTCCGAGAAATACAATCTACACTCTACAGGAAGGGAGATTTCTCTTTATTCAGTAACGAAAGAAAAGTTACTATTTCTAACGGAAGAATTCTTAGAAATAATACGTTTCGATCTTCTGCTCTCCCGGAAAGAAAAAGATAGTTTCGAATATTTTAAAATACCCAAGGGTACGATTTTAGAGATCCCTCGCTACGACCAAACAAAATTGGTCGTAGGAGCGGCGATCCCGTCGGATAGAAAGCCTCTGGAATTCAGTTTGGCTTCCTTTAACTATTAGTTATTTTTCCGGGGTAAGAATTCTTTTTACGGAATCCTTCCAAATTCGGATTTCCTTCTCTCTTTGGGAATTTCCCATTTTCGGGGAGAATTCCTTGCTCGCCTTTTGCTTTTTCTTCAATTCGGCAACGGAAGAATAAAAACCTCTTTCCAAACCCGCCAGATAGGCGGCTCCTAGGACTGTTGTATCCAGATTGGAAGGTCGAACGATTTTTTTGCCCAGAATATCCGATTGGTATTGCATAAGCCAATTATTGGCCGTAGCGCCACCGTCCACTTTCAGGATTTTTAATTTGGCTCCCGTATCGTTCTCCATCGCTTCCACAAGCTCGTAGGATTGCAATGCGATAGACTTCAATGCGGCTCTGGTGATCTGTTCCTGGGTCGTATCCCGGGTAAGCCCCAAAATTGCACCTCTAGCATTCATATCCCAATAAGGAGCGCCTAAACCGGAGAATGCAGGCACGAATACGACCTCGTCCTCCTTGTTCACGGAAGCGGCCATTTTTTCTGAGAGCTTGGATTCCTTAAAGAAACGTAAATTATCCCTAAGATACTGGATTACCGCTCCGCCGATAAAGATAGAGCCTTCCAGACAATACACTGTTTTCCCTTCAGGACCGCAGGCCAAAGTGGTGATCAGATTGTTTTTGGAGATCTGTAGTTTGTTTCCGGTATTGAAAAGCAGGAAGCAACCCGTTCCATAGGTGTTCTTTGCCTCGCCAGGTTCCGTGCAAAGTTGCCCGAAAAGCGCACCTTGTTGGTCTCCTACCAAGGAAGAGATAGGAATTCCGTCGGGTAATCCGGCCACGGATTCCGTCCTTCCGAAAAGAGTGCTGGAATTATGGGTTTCGGGAAGAATCGCCTCTGGAATTTGCAGAATCTTTAATAGTTCCTTATCCCATTCTTTCTTCTCTATATTGAATATAAGAGTCCTACTCGCATTCGTATGATCCGTCTTATGCGATTTTCCGTTGGTAAGTCTGTATAGAAGATAGGTATCGATCGTTCCGAATAAAACCTTTCCCTTCTCCGCCTTGGCACGAACACCTTTCACATTATCCAGGATCCATCGAATCTTGGTCCCGCTAAAATAAGCGTCCACTACGAGCCCCGTCTTTCTTCTGAATGTGGGTTCGAGACCTTCTTTCTTCAAGCCGGAACAAAAATCGGAAGTACGACGGCATTGCCATACGATCGCGTTATATACCGGTTTTCCGGTGTCCTTATCGAATAATACAGTGGTTTCCCTTTGGTTGGTGATCCCGATCGCAACCGCCTTTTCCGGTTTTAATTTTCCATTGCGTATGGCTTTTAGAATCAGTTTTTCGGTCTTTGCCCAAATCTCTTCCGCATCGTGTTCCACCCAGCCCGGCTTAGGAAAATGCTGTTTGAATTCGGAGTATGCGCTGGAGATTACGTTCCCAGCCTTATTGAAACAAAAAGTCCGTATGCCGGTTGTTCCGGCATCTATACCGATAATATATTCGCTCATTTATTTTTCTCCGTAATGGATCGGATCAGATTTGGATTTCAAGACCTTCTCTGGCCATAATGATTTCTAATTGGTTGTCGGGATCAAACATTTCTTTGTATTTGATCGCTCGCAAATATACCGCGTCCAATTTCTCGTCGTCGTAAGACGGATCGTGATGGAACATGACCAGCTTTTTAACATTCGCTCGGAGAGCAATATCCGTAGCCATGGATGCGGTACTATGCCCCCAATCGATTTTTTGGAGGGATTCCTCGAAAGTATACTGGGTATCGAAAACTAAAACGTCGGCTCCGCGGAAATAATTCAGATAATCCTCTATATTCTCCATCTCGTCCAGATTGAACTCTGCATCCGAGGCAAAGATGAGAGACTTACCGTCCTCCTCGAATCGATACGAAAAGCTACCACCTGGATGTCGAACCGCTTTGGAAATCGCAGTCACGGAATCCGTAACCCTGAAGGCTCTCCCCTCGGGTACATGGCGAAATATCTTCTCCGCATTGAAACCGTCGAAAGGCACCGGGAAATGAGTGAAAGTATGTTGGTAACGAAGCCTTTCTTCCAAATTTTCCACGGAACTCACGAATTCGAATTTGTTTCCGGGAGTATAAAGAGGAACAAAGAATGGAATTCCCTGGATATGATCCCAGTGGGTATGAGTGAAAATCCAGACGGCCGAGCCCTTTCCATGAGCATAACCTTCCGATAAAATAGAATTTCCTAATTCTCGTAGTCCGGTTCCGCCATCTATGATGACGAGTTTGTCTTCCCTATCCCGGATCTCGATACATGTGGTGTTTCCGCCGTACGTACTCCAATTGGATAAAGCCAAGGAATCCAGAAAATCCTCTATCGCCTCCGGGCTTTGCAGATCGGACGGCGAGGCCAAGCTCAGAATTCTGAGTATCTTAGAGCGAATCGAATCGCCCGGAACGGGAGAAGAAATGGAGCCCCGAACTCCCCAAAATTTTATCCGCATACAGTTCTAATTATCGTCCGAAATCCCCGGTTTTTCTATAAAATCGCCCACTTAATTTTTCGCAGGGATTACATTTTGCCAGCGATTTCTTATCTTAAACGTAAGAGAAATCTCCCAAAAATTGCCGGAAAAAAGAGTTTACCCCAGCTTTGCCACAAATTAATCTCAGAGTTCGGGTCCTCCCGGTTTCGAACCTTAGTCTTTTCCGTTTTCTACGGAACTACGTTGTATTCTTACCTTGAGGTTAGTCAGAGAAATAGAGAATTCGGAGCCGTTCACTTGGAAGGTTTTCAGACAGACGTTTCTTTAGAAGATGGAATTTGCGTCGTCAAAATCCAGGGCAATGTAAGCCTAAAGAATGCATTTGCGTTAAAAGAACTCGTAATCCGACAATTCGACGAGGGGTATAAGGAGATCATCCTAGACTTCGAAGGGGACGTCTATCTGGACTCCTCCGGAATCGGGGCTATCTTCAATACCCAAAAATACATCACCGAACGCCACGGCCATTTAAGACTCAGAAATCTGAGCCGGGATGTGATGACCATCCTAAGAATCGCCAATCTAGATAAGCATCTGGATATTATTCCCTAATCCGCCGCTCTTCTTTCGCAGATGTTGGAAATCGTTCGCATCTATACGCATAGTCCGCTTCGCAATTTCTCCTATCTAGTCAGGCAGAAAGATACGGGCGAAACTCTATGCATCGATCCTTACGATTCGGAGCAAATTCGAAAAGTATTAGAATCCAAATCCTGGGATCTGGATTCTATAGTCAATACTCACGAACACCCGGACCATACTTCCGGCAACGAAGGCCTGGTTCGAGAATTCGGCTCCAAGATACTCGCGCATCCGAACGCAATTTCAAAGATCCCCGGAGCGACAGTCGCATTGGGAGAAAAGGAAAGAATACTCTCCGATTCTTCCGGAGATTCTTATCTAGAGGTTCTATACACTCCCGGTCATACCTTCGCACATGTTTGTCTTTTAGAATGGGAGAATGGGAAACCTAAGAGCGTATTTACGGGAGATACGATTTTTAACTCCGGAGTGGGAAACTGTAAGAATGGGGGAAACCCGGAGGCTCTCTATTCTACCGTATCCGAAACATTTCGTTCTTTGCCGGGTGCCGTGCGACTCTATCCGGGACACGATTATCTACTCAATAATCTGCGATTCAGTTTGCATCTAGATCCGGAAAACGGAGCGGCACGCAAGGCATTGCAAAAAGCCGAATCCCTAGAAAAGGATAAGGAATTTTGGACGACCGATTTCTCGGAAGAGAGAGAATTCAATCCGTTCTTCCTGGTTTTCCAGCCTAAGGATGCTCTTGTACAAGGAATCCGAAAGAATATCGGAAACGAGAATTTGGAAAAAGAACCCAAAGCATTATTCCTGGCTTTGAGATCTCTTCGTGATAAATGGTAGTTTCTTTTTTCATCCAAGTGCCATCCGGATACTATCTAATATTTTAATAATACATAGAGAATAGAGAACGGGTTTCCTAGATTCCCGGATGTCCTTTGGAAAGATTTCTTTTCCCGAGGAATACTCCATTCTCAATTGTCCTAAACGCATGAAAAAATACGATATTCTAGTCATAGGTTCCGGAGGAGGAACGAAGCTAGTTACCCCTCCTTCCAAGCTGGGCTATAAAGTAGCCATTCTGGAAAAAGACCGTCTCGGGGGAACCTGCCTAAATCGCGGATGCATTCCGTCCAAAATGCTGATTTATCCTGCGGAGATCCTGGCGCTGGCAGGAGATTCCTCCCGCTTCCAACTAGACATTCCCCGCCCCTACCATGTGGACTTTAAGACCTTGGTGGAAAGGGTATCCGCGACAGTGGATGCGGACTCGAATAGTATTATTCCCGCGTATGAGAAGAATCCGAATATCGATTATTATCCCCATGAAGGAAGGTTCGAGGAGAATAAGATCGTTCGAGTAAACGGAGAACGTATCACTGCGGATCGAATCTTCATCACCGCTGGATGTCGTCCGTTCATTCCGGATATCCCCGGACTGGAAGGAACTCCCTATATGACAAGCCGAGAGGCCTTGAGACGGACTGAATTACCGAAGAAATTGCTCGTGATCGGAGGCGGATATATAGGCCTAGAATTAGGCTTCGCCTATTCTTCCTTCGGCTCCGAGACTACGTTTATTGTCCGAAAAAGAATGCTTTCTCATGAAGATAAAGACGTGGTAGATACTTTCGAAAAAGCGTTTTCCAAACGTCATGACGTGCGATTGGGAACACAGGTGGAAAAGGTTTCCTATCAAAACGGAACCTTCACACTCTACTGTAAGAGCGATAACGATGGCAGCTTCGTTCTAGAAGGAGACGCATTACTTGTGGCCACCGGAATCCGACCGAATACGGACTGGTTGGATCTGCAGAATACGGATGTACAATTGGATGAGAAAGGTTATATTCGGACGAACGAATATCTCGAGACCACGGCTCCTGGAGTTTACGCTTTCGGCGATATCATAGGAAAGTATTTCTTTAGACACTCTGTCAATTTTGAAGGAGAAGCTCTTTTCCAATCTTTATACGTGGATAAAAAAAGGTCGGTGATAGAATATCCTCCCGTTCCCCACGCGGTATTCACTCATCCCCAGGTAGCTGCGGTCGGGAAGACGGAAGACGAACTGATCCGAGAAGGAACGGAATATATTTCGGCGATCAATCCCTATTCTTCTAGCGCCACCGGAATGGCCAGGCTCTCCGAAGATAGCTTCGTGAAAATCCTAGTGAGCCCTAAGACTCGAAAGATTCTAGGAGCCCATATTATAGGAGACGAAGCTTCCAATCTGATCCATCTTTTCATACTCCTAATGACCATGGGTGGGACTCTAGAGGACTTACTAAAGATGATTTATGTTCACCCGGCATTACCGGAAATTGCAAGAAATGCGGCGAGAAAAGCCAGGGAAATACTGGGCTCTTAAGCTTTTCAAGCGGCAAAAGATTGCGAAAAGGGGCCAGGTGGAAAACGATTACATGGGAGTGTAATTTTTCTTCCAAATGAATAAAGCATTAGAGATAGAAAATTTGGTTAAGACCTACTCGGGGGGAGTACAGGCCTTAAAGGGGATCAACCTCACGGTCGAAGAGGGAGAATTCTTCGCATTGCTCGGTCCGAACGGAGCGGGAAAATCGACGACCATCGGAATCCTAAGCTCTTTAGTGAATAAGACCTCCGGAAAGGTTAAAATCTACGGAGCTGACATAGACACGGACCTAACTTTGGCCAAGTCCTTTATAGGAGTCGTTCCGCAAGAATTCAATTTCAATATCTTCGAGAAGGTGGAACATATAGTCATCAACCAAGGAGGCTATTACGGTCTTTCCCGAAAGGTGGCAGTCGAAAGGACAGAAGAATATCTGAGCCAATTAGGGCTCTACGAAAAGCGCAAAGAAGGTGCCGGAAGGCTCTCCGGAGGAATGAAGAGAAGGCTAATGATTGCGAGGGCCTTGGTCCACAATCCTAAGATTCTTATTCTAGACGAACCTACTGCCGGAGTGGATATAGAGTTTCGCAGATCCCTTTGGGAATTCTTGGTAAAACTGAACGAATCCGGAATCACCATCATTCTCACCACTCATTACCTGGAAGAAGCGGAGAATCTTTGTAGGAAGATCGCGATCATAGATCAGGGAAGAATCGTGGAAAACACTTCCATGAAAGAACTCATCGTAAAATTGGATACCGAAACGTTCATCCTGGACTTATTGGAACCTATTTCCACTCCGCCTTCCCTCAACGGTTTCGCTTTACACAGAGTGGACGAAAAAACGATCGAAGTGGAGATCAGTAAACATCATTCCCTAAACGATCTATTCCGACTCTTGGATGAGAAAGGGATCCGGATCACAAGCATGAGAAACAAATCCAATCGCTTGGAAGAGCTCTTTCTGAAATTAGTGGAGAAAAAGCTGTGAACTTTTACGAGAAATACAACGCATTCTCCACGATCGTCAGAAAGGAAACGGTTCGAATTCTGAGAATTTGGATACAGACTCTGATACCTCCCGGAATTACGATTTCCTTATATTTTTTGATCTTCGGCAAGCTAGTGGGCTCCCAAATCGGTGATGTGGGTGGTCATACTTATATCCAGTTCATCGTCCCCGGACTCGTGATGATGTCCGTGATTCTGAATGCGTACAATAATGTGGTCTCCTCGTTCTTCGGTGCGAAGTTCGGTAGAAATATCGAGGAGCTTCTGGTTTCCCCCACACCTGCCTATCTGATCGTACTAGGATATTCGATCGGGGGAGTGATTCGTGGAATTCTGGTGGGTTTCATAGTCACTCTGGTTTCCCTATTCTTCACGGAACTCAGATTGTATAATGTAGGAGTCGTTATCGTTACGGTAGCTCTTTCTGCCTTGATGTTTTCCATGGGAGGGTTTCTGAACGCGTTGTATGCAAAGAAATTCGACGATGTGACGATCATCCCTACATTCATCCTGACTCCATTGACTTATCTCGGCGGGGTATTTTATTCTATACGAATGTTGCCTGAGGGTTGGCAGATCGTATCGAAATTCAATCCGATTCTGTACATGGTAAACGCCTTCCGATACGGATTTTTAGGAGTAAGCGATATCGAACCCGGTTTCGCGATCGGACTCCTGGTGTTAGGAACGATCTTCCTTTATTCCCTCTCCGTATTTTTACTCAGTAGAGGATTTGGAACGAGGACTTAAATGATAGAAGAAGCAGCAGAGAAGATCGAGGAAATACTAAGAGAGAAATTCTCCCCTACGATATTGGAAGTGGTAGACTTTTCCGCGGAACATGCCGGGCATTCCGGAAATCCGAATAAACTAAAAAAAGGCACTCATGTTCGAGTGAGAATGGAAAGCGCCGATTTTCGGAATAAATCCCTCTTAGAACAACACCGTGCCGTCTACGCAGTTTTAGACCCGTTTTTAAAGAAGAAGGGAATCCACGCCTTGGAACTCAAGACGGGAGCGTCTTCCTAAGGAAAAAAGATTGTCCAAGAAGGCATCTTAAAAACTGCTTAAATATAGTAAAACTGTCTAAGAAGAAAGAGAATGACGATACAAGAAATCCGAGAGAAAATCCAAGCAGGGTTACCCGGGGCCGAAGTGGAAATTTTAGACCCTTACAGGGACGGAGTGCATATCAAGGCGATCGTCAAGTATTCCGGCTTTGCGGGAAAATCGGTCGTAGAGCAACATAGAATGGTCTACTCCACCCTTAAGGACGAGCTGAAAGAAGAAGTCCACGCTTTAGGATTGGAAACCAAGATTGTATAATTCATAAATATAAGGAAGAAAGACGTAAGGTATGGACAAAGAATTGAAAGACAAAATCGAAGGAATGATCGGATCTAAGAAGGTCTTCCTATTCATGAAAGGGACTCCGGATGCCCCTATGTGCGGTTTTTCCGCTGGAGTGACGAACGTGCTTCGCAGTTTAGGAACGGATTACGGTTCTTTCAACGTTCTTTCCGACCAAAACGTTCGGGAAGGAATCAAAGAATTCGCCAATTGGCCTACCATTCCACAACTCTACGTTGACGGAGAGTTTATAGGCGGTCACGATATCGTGGTTGAAATGGCAAAGAGCGGAGAACTCCAGAAGAAATTAGGAAATTAATCCGATGATGAAACTCTACCAATTTGAATCCTGTCCTTATTGTGCTTATGTTAGAGACTCTTTCGACAAACTCGGTCTGAAAGAAGGAAAGGATTACGAATTGGTAGAGGCAAGCCGGGGAACCCCGGGTCGGGAAGAAGTCATCCGACTAGGCGGAGTGAGCCAGGTACCTTTTCTCGTAGACGGGGACCGGAAAATGTACGAATCCAGGGATATCGTAGACTACGTAAAAAAGAAATCTGATAAATAGCATCAGATTCAAGACGCGCATTAGTCACTAATTCCGGGATTTGCTAATTTTAGAAAACTTTATACTCTAGGTATCTATTCAACTTAAACCCTACATGCTCCCGACAAAGATTTTGTCCTTGCTCGTTTCGGCTATGATAATAATTTGCAAAACCAAGGATCCAATTGCAAATGAATACCATCAGATCGCAAGTTATACCAGTTAAATACTTCGAGCGATTTTACTCATATCTTCCGTACATAATCATTTTATGGTCTATCTGGTTTGCTCTCCAGAATCAGTTTTTGCAAGACGACGCTTTTATATCTTTTCGCTATGCGGAAAATTTAAACAAAGGATACGGACTCGTTTTCAATCCCGGAGAGCGAGTCGAAGGCTATACCAATTTCTTATGGACCCTACTGATAGCATTCGGAATGAAAATCGGCTTCCAGCCGGAAACGTTTTCAATCGCGTTAGGCATTTTATTATATACCGGGACCTTAATCACGAGCCTTCTTCTAGCGAGAAGGACTTGGAACGACAGTTTCCTGATCTCATCTTTTTTATTTTTACTCGGCAGTAATTATTCATTCTCTTCTTACGCAACCGGGGGCTTAGAGACCCCTCTCGTCACATTTTTAGTTTTAGGATCCATCTACTGTGTTCAAGGCATACTTGAATATAAAAAACACGGCCAATTGCAATTCTTTACCATAGGATTATTGCTAGCCTTGTTATTTTTAACCCGAATGGACTCAGGGCTATTTATAACTATTACTGGCGTTTATCTCCTTATTCACTTGATAAAGGAAAAAGTGAAGGGAACCGTAAAATTAACGCTAACTGCTCTAATCCCCTTCCTTGGGATTATCTTACTTTGGCTAACCTGGAAAATTCACTTTTACGGTTCCATATTTCCGAATACTCTAAGCGCAAAGACCGAAGGTCTTTTTGTATTCAATCTTCTATCCGGCGTGGAGTATCTGCATTTATTTTTTACTACATACTGGATTGGACCGCTATTCATAGTTTCGATCTTCTACTTCAGTAAAAAAGGAAAAGCCATATATTTAAGCTTTCTCGGACTTTGCATCTTAACCTTATTTGCACAAAGTTGCTATCTGCTTTCAATTGGAGGGGATTTTATGGAATTTAGATTCTTAGTTCCTTTCTTTCCATTGATAATATTGCTAACCGTATTCGCATTCAACGAAGCATTCGGAAAAATAGCAATCGTTCCGATTCTACTCACCATTACTTTTTCTTCATTTTACTTCAGGATTAAAGATAAAATGGCGGTTCCATTCAGTTATACAGGAATCGAATCCATACAAATACTCAAATGGCATTTAAAAGGCCCTTTTGAAAAATGGAGTCTTGTAGGACAAAAATTCCACGAGTATTTCGGAGATACGGAGGTTCGTATTAGCGTTACTGCCGCAGGAGCTATCCCGTATTATTCCAAACTGTATACGATCGATATGCTCGGATTGTCGGACAAAAACATTAAAGATCCGAATCGTTTTCGAGTCCTTGAAAACTTAAAAAGCGGACACAAACGTTACTCCACGCTCAATTACCTTTTAGAGAAGAATGTTAACTTGGTCATAGCTCATCCGAAATTCAAATTTTTCAACGACGACTCTCCTGCATTATTTGCAGCAGCCACATACCTTAAACCTCCCGAGTATAAAACTCTTTCTATCGACTCATTCTTTGCTTTCGAAATACTACCTGAGGATAGAAGCTTATTGAACCATCCGACTTTCCTTTGGATTCCATTGGATGAATCAACAAAACTACTCGTTCTTTATCTTAAAAAGTCGGATGCGGTAGATAAAATGATTTTGGATCGAAACTGGGAAGTGATTCGATATTAGGAAAATTCGGCCGGCTTACGAAGATTTTCTTAACCGCATGGAAGGCGAGGACGACTCGATCTTAAAACCCGAGAAGATCCAGAATCTTCTCCCCCACTCTCCTATCCTTGCCCTGGAAAGGATAATTATGGATATATAATACCGGATTGAAATTCAACTCCAGTATCCTGTAATCCCCTTCCTTATCTAGACTGTCCGCGATAATAATATCCACACCGCAGATCTTAGCATCCACCGCCTTGGCCGCCTTCACCGCGAGACGTTTGTAGGATTCGTGAGCGATATCCGTCACGTCGACTGAATCGCCCCCCGTACTGATATTTGAATTCTTACGTAAGAAAACCTTCTCTCCTTCTTCCGGAACCGAATCCCTAGAATATCCGTTTCCTTGCAAAACTCCCAGTTCCGTTTCATCTAACCGGATTTTCTCCAACGGAGTGACATGACCGACTCCTCTTCTTGGATCGGAATTTTTTTCTTCTACAAGTTCTAGGATCGTCTTCTTACCGTCGCCGATTACGTTGGCCGGAATCCGATTGCATACCGCCACACATTCTTCTCCGATGACCAAGAACCTGTATTCATTTCCCGGAGCGAACTCCTCTATGATGGCGGTTTCCGATAGCTCCAGGGCTTTTTCTATCGCAGTCCTTTTCAAAGACTCGTCGGATCTAGGAGGAAGCACCGTGATGCCGATTCCGAAATTCGTTGTGGTTGGCTTTACCACCATTGTAAGCGATTCCGTTTTTCGCAGGAAATTCAAGCCGGAGTCCAGGTCCGTCACAGTGATCCCTTTCGGCACATTTATATTCGATTCTTCTAAAATTCTTTTCGTGACGTTCTTATTCTCCATTACAAGGAAGGTCATATAAGAATCCAAGGCAGTCTTTGAGGCCTCCTTTACGAGTTGGCTATTTCCCTTTCCTGAAATCCTAATGAAATGGCTTTTCCTTTCCAGGATCTCCACTTCTAAACCTCGATTCAATGCGTCTCGGATTATGATTTGACTGGAAATCTCCAGATCCTCGAAATTCTTAAGAGTGAATTCTGCCGGATCTAAATATTCTCCCGGCTGCAATTTCAGTTTCAATGGTTGCAAATTCTCGCAGTAGGAAATTTTCGAACCTTTTCGGATTCCTCTATTTTAGTTCTTTCCAAGACGGATTTTTGGACTTCCTTCTCGAACATACTCCATTTTCCTGGAGTCAATTCCATCTGGGATTGGTTCCTATAATTCTCCTTTGCCAAATGAACTCCTAAGTCTCTGAATTCCCAATCTTCTTCTACTAGTCTCCGAACTAGCTTTCCGGACGGAGTCGATTTCGGATCATTCCATCTAGAAAGCATGATATTCAAAGTCTCCTGGTAGAATTTGCGACCGGTATGCCTGTCCAGGTCCTCCGCAATCGGGAAAAGAGATTCGGTGAATGTCCTTCCTTGCTCTAAGAAATCAATTTCCTGCCCCTCGTCTCCGAGTAATTTCAATCCGGGCTTTCTACCTTCCCATAGTACCCGTCTAGTATTCTCCCGGATTCGTAATTTCTCCTTAGGATCAATGGAAGGACTTCCTTTTAAGAGTCCATCTAGTAGAATC
Organism: Leptospira wolffii serovar Khorat str. Khorat-H2; assembly: GCF_000306115.2. Taxonomy (NCBI): domain Bacteria; kingdom Pseudomonadati; phylum Spirochaetota; class Leptospiria; order Leptospirales; family Leptospiraceae; genus Leptospira; species Leptospira wolffii. The sequence goes on along the minus strand of NZ_AKWX02000007.1, from coordinate 720,412 downwards.
ATTTGAATGAACCCGAGGCTTGGCTTGTGGATTCCCGTAGGAGATTCCGGTTGGAGATCCAAACAACGAATTTCTATGTATTGGATACCGCGGCTTTGGAGAGCGTCCAAAGGCCTTTCGTCATTTTTAGGAATCTGTTTAGGACGAATCGGAGAATAGAATTCGTTTTCTATTTGCAGAAAATGATCATTGAGTTGGTTTGGAATTCCTCCGAAACCCGCGTATTCCGAGTAGGTCGTTCCTACCGCATAGCACATACCCGAAATATATTCCTTTAAGGAATTGTAATTGATGGGTAACTCGTCTTGGACCTTGCTCGTATATCCTATTTCGCTCATCCTAAGAGAAGTCGCATACGGCGCATAGTAGGTATGATTCTTATGTTTGGTAAAAGGAAAATCGCTCGAAACGGGAAGAAAAGTCTCGTCGAAAGCGGGAGTCGCGCCAGTAAGATACATGAGATCGGGCACCCTTCTCATGAAATTACGGGTCACATCCAGATATAATTCCGAGATTTCCTCTTTCGTAAACTTGGCGATATCCTTACCCAAAAACTGACGTAAGAACAGATTCGAGAAGGAAAAATTATAATGCACACCCGAGATCGTCTGCATTCTTCTTCCGTAACGTAAACCTAATCCGTTACGATAAACCGTTTTCCATTCTCCCGAAAAAGAATGCCCGTATTGTCCCAAAGGAATATCTTTATCCTCTTTCGGAAGAATAGGAGGCATACTGAAAGGCCAGATCCATTCTCCGTCTAGGTGCCTAGAAGTGTAGATATGTAGGTCCTGCAATTCCCTCACAATCGCCTCGATACGGGGCCTTGGATTCGTCGCGAACTCCAACTGCGGTTCGGAAAAATCCGTTTTAATAAAATGATTGGTAAGACTGGAACCCAGACCTTCCGGATGAGGTGTGGTCGCAATTCTTCCGTCTGGAAAGATACGCATACTCTCCTTTTCCAGCCCATGCTTTGCTTTGACCGCATGCCTAAGATTCTGTTGTAAACCGATCGCTTCCAAATTCTTCATAAAAATTCCATTAGATTCTACGCGGAGAATTTCGAATCATTCTCCCAAAGGAACTCCATCTCCTCTAGGATCCGAGGCCCCATATAAGACTCCGTTTTCCCTCTTCACGGAGAATAATTTCGCATAATTGTTTCCCAAACGTATCTCATGTTTCTTGGCTTTGAGCTGATTGAAAGTTGCCGTGTCGGTGGCAGGACCTTCCATAGAAAGAGCGTCCGGAAAGAATTGGTGGTGGATTCTTCCTCTAGCCACGGATTCGTAAAGAGTCAGTTTGAGATCTATATTAAAAATCAAGGATTGCAATACCGCGTTCACTATGTAGGAACCTCCGGGAGCCCCGGTGACTAAATATACTTCATCGTTTTTCAGAACGATCGTAGGAGACATGGAACTCAAAGGGGTCTTTCCGGGTTGGATAGAATTTGCCTCCGCTCCGATCAAACCGTAAACATTCGGTTCTCCGGGAGACCTACTAAAATCGTCCATCGTATCGTTCAGCACGAAACCGTAACCGTCCAAAACGACCGCCGCTCCGAAACGATAATTGACCGATTGAGTGGTAGAAACCGCATTTCCTTCCGCATCCGCAACCGATATATGAGTAGTATCATGTGACTCCGTCTTTAGATTCAATCTATTCAGATAGGTGGAACTGGGAGTCGCCCTCGCCGGATTAAAATCCGAGATTTTCTGACGAGCATATTCTTCGGAAAGTAAAGTCTCTATGGGAATCTTAGTATATTCCGGGTCTCCTCCAAAAACCGCTCGATCCGAGTAACCCCTTCTCATGACTTCCGCGAGAAAATGATAGAAATCGCTGGAGGAGAAATCGGATAGAGAATGTAATTCCTTCGTCTCCAACATTCGAAGCATGGTGAGAAGATGCACTCCGGAAGAAGGAGGCACCATGGTCAGGATCCTGTATCCTCTATAGGGAATCTCAAGCGGGATCGCCTCTTTTACCTTATAGGATTGTAGATCCTTGATTCCGATAAGGCCGCCGTTCTCGGAAGATAATCTGGCAAGTTCCTTAGCGATTCCTCCTTTATAGAAGTCCTCGTCCTTCGTTTCGGAAATGATCCGCAACGTCTTAGCCAAATCTTTTTGTACGAGTATATCCCCCTGCTTAGGAGCTTCTCCGTTCGGAAGAAAAATTTTTCTCATCCCCGCACTCATGTCCTTTTCGGATTCTTGGATGGCTTCGGCCAAATCGGGATAGATAGGAAATCCGGATTCCGCCAATCGGATAGAAGGAGCAAGAATCTCCTTCCAAGATAGTTTTCCGAATTTCTTATGGATAAGGACGAGCCCGGCTACCGTTCCCGGAATTCCTACGGACTTATAACCGAGTAAGGATTCCTCCTTAGGCCTGCTCTTATACATATTACGATTCGCTAAATTAGGAGCCCTTTCCCGAAAATCGAAAGCGTAAGACCTTTTGGACTTAGCGTCGTGAAGAACCAGAAACCCTCCTCCTCCTATCCCTGTGGATTGAGGACGGGTTACCGATACCGCAAAAGAAGAGGCCACTGCGACATCCACCGCATTTCCTCCTTTTCTATGAATCTCCAAACCTACCTCGGAAGCTTCCTTGGAATCCGTGGAAATCATAATGTTCTTGGATTCGGCGTAAAGAGTGGAGGGATCCGTTCCCAGTTTCGGGGAAACCAGGTAGCGTGTGGATACCTCCCGGCCCTCTATCTTGAGGTCCGGATTTTTACATACGGAAAGGGAAAGAGCGAGAAGAAGGAAAAGGTTTGCCGATAAGAATGTTTTTTTCATTTGGAAATTCGAATCTGAGTCTCTAGTTTTTTTTTATAGAACGCTTCGGTTTCCGCTTAGCTTGAGACTTCCCCGTTCAAACGAGAAGGGGAAGCCCTATACATTTTATCCAAATTATTTTTCTACGAATTCCAAATGCAACTCTTCCTCTCTGATTTCCAACCCCACGTTCCCCCCGTTTTTGAGAGCCCCGAAGAGAATCTCTTCGGAAAGTTTTTTGGAAATATTGGAATCGATCCATCTCTGCACCGGTCTTGCCCCGAACAAAGGATCGTAGGATTTGCGGGCGATCCATAGAAGGACCTCTTCTCCGTATTTTAAGACCACCGATTTTTCCTTTAATCTGATTTCCAATAGCTCCAACTGCTTGTGAACCACTTTGGATACGATTCCCTCGTCCAGACTTGCGAATTCGATCACGGAAGTGAGTCTATTTCGAAATTCAGGGGAGAATTGTCTCTCAATGGCCTTCATTCCACGGTCTTGCATGGCGGCATTATCGAAGCCTAAAGGATTACTCGCCCTCTCTCTCGCACCGGTATTCGTCGTCATGATCAGAATGACCTGTTTGAAATCCGCTTTCCTACCATTATTGTCCGTAAGAGTCGCATGGTCCATGATTTGCAGTAGAATATTATAAATATCTTCGTGAGCCTTCTCTATCTCATCCAAAAGAAGAACGCAATGAGGAGTCCTCACGATCGCATCTGTAAGTTGTCCTCCCTGCTCGAAGCCCACATAGCCGGGAGGAGAACCGATCAAACGGGAGACTGTATGCTTCTCCATATATTCGCTCATATCGAAGCGGATGAATTCCACTCCTAAGATAGCGGCCAATTGTTTGGAAAGCTCCGTCTTTCCGACTCCTGTGGGTCCGGCAAATAAGAAAGAGCCGACTGGTTTACCCGGTTCGGACAGCCCGCTGCGGGAAAGACGAATCGCCTGCACGAGTTCCGTGACCGCCTTGTCTTGACCGTAGATCTTGCGTTTGAGTTCCTCGTCCAAAACCTTCAGTTTTTCCCTATCATCGGCCTTGACGGTTCTAGGAGGAATCTTGGAGATCTTGGAAACCAGTTCCTCGATCTCCTTCACACTTACCGTTTTCGATTTAGCATGAGAGCGTAACTTCACTTTGGCTCCTGCCTCGTCCAAAAGATCGATCGCCTTATCCGGAAGCTTTCTATCCAAAATGTATCTTTCCGATAGACGAGCCGCTTCTTCCACCGCTTGGGAAGAATATTTGACTCCGTGAAATTCTTCGTATTTCGGTAAAAGGCCTTTCAGGATCAGGATCGTGTCCTCTACGGAAGGCTCGTTGACTTCCAGTTTTTGGAAACGGCGGGATAATGCATGGTCCTTCTCGAAGATCGCCTTGTATTCCTTATAAGTAGTCGTTCCTATACAACGAAGCTCTCCGTTGGAAAGAGCGGGCTTCAAAAGATTGGAAGCGTCCAAGGATCCTCCGGAAACGGCTCCGGCTCCGATGATGGTATGGATCTCGTCCACAAATAGAACGTTATTCGGATCCGCGGTAATCGCCTGGACCACGTTCTTGAGTCTTTCCTCGAATTCTCCTCTGAATTTCGTTCCTGCAAGAAGTAGTCCCATATCCAGGGAAAATAGTTTCGTATTCTTTAATACGTCGGGTACTTTTCCGGAGACGATTCCCAGTGCCAAGCCTTCTACGATGGCTGTCTTACCGACCCCGGCATCTCCCACAAAGATAGGATTATTCTTTCTTCTTCTTGCGAGAATATGGATCGTTCTTTCGATTTCTTCCGCTCTACCTACCAAAGGATCCAATTTACCTTTTCGAGCCTTTTCAGTCAGATCCACGCAGAAATCGGCCAAAGGATCTCCGGATAATTTTTTAGAAGCGTCCTCGGAGCCTCCGGCTCCCTCTCCTACTTTCTGCCCGTCTTTCTTGATCCCATGGGAAATATATCGAACCACATCGAAACGGGTGATATCTTGGCGTCCTAAGAAAAATACGGCGTGAGACTGATCCTCTCTAAAGATGGAAGCGAGTACATATCCTCCATCCAAGGTCTTTTTTTGAGTCGACTGGACATGGAAAGCGGCGAGCTGTAAAACTCTTTGGGCACCGATCGTATATTCCGGCTCAATCTCTCCGAAACTCTCTGCGACCGATTCCATTTCGGTATCTAGATATTCCCGGAGCTCCGTCCGTAATTGCTCCAGATCCGCTCCGCATGCAAGAAGAACTTCCTGCCCGACGGAATCGTAGGTTAACGCGAGAAGAATATGCTCCAGGGTGATGTATTCATTCCTTCTACGGAGGGCCTCCGTTCTGGCTTGATTTAACGTTTTTTCCAGCTCTTCCGACAGGGTCATGATTCCTCCTCTCCGTCTTCTATCTCCATCTGGCAATGCAGAGGATGTCCGTGTTCTTCGGCCAACATATGTGTTTCGTTTACTTTAGTGCGAGCCACGTCATGAGAATAGACTCCGCAGAGAGCCTTTCCGGTTGTATGCGCCTTTAACATGATCTGCTCGCTTTCCACCTGAGTGCGGTAAAAAACCACCCTCAAAATCCAAACCACGAATTCCATGGGAGTGTAATCGTCGTTTAGTATGACGACCCGGTATTTGGCGGGTCTTTTCAGTTTTATTTTTTCTCGGGTAAGGGTTTCTTCTTCCGTCCTTAATTCGCTCATAAGAGTTCGCTCCCCTCCCTTCCGGCTCCGTATTCGGTTTTTAGTGGAGACGATAAATTCGTTTCTCGGATCATTTCCTTCATTTGCATTCTTTCGCTTTCTAAAAAACGTTCAATCGCATTTCTGGCTCCTGGGTGGAAAATGAAATGGGAACTGTATGTAGGAACTGCAGGAAAACCTCTCAAAAATTTCTGCTCTCCTTGGGCGCCCGCTTCGAAGACGTCCAATCCGTTTCGGATGGAATATTCTATGGGAGAATAATAGCAACATTCAAAATGTAGATAAGGATAATGTCCCGCCGAACCCCAATATCTACCGTATAATTTATTCCCTTTTCTTAAATTAAATGTTCCTCCTAAAGTTTCCCCTTCCTTTTCCGCTAAGAATAGAACGATCCTGTCAGTGAATTTTTCCCGAGCCAATTGGAAAAACTTTCGATTTAAATACGGAGAACCCCATTTACGGGAATAGGTATCGGTATAGAATCCGTAAATCCGATTCATATCGGATTCCGTGATCTCTTTTCCTTCTTTTATCAGTACTCGAATTCCTTCCTTACCGAGAACCTCCCTCTCCTTTTTAATCTGGATTCTTTTCTTGGAACGAAAATCGTTTAAAAAATCCTCGAAACCCGAATAGCCCCTGTTTTTCCAATGGAATTGGTGAGTAATCCGAGTGGAGAATCCTCTTTTACCGAGAGCGTTAGCCTCATCTTCTTCCAAGAATAGAAAATGCAGACTGGAAAGATTTCTTCTTTCGGAATCCTCCAAAAGAGAAGGAAGAAGAGCGTCCAAGGCTTGGTCCAAAGATACATTCTCTCTTCTTAAAATCTTCTTACCGTTGACCGGAGTAAACGGATAAGCAACTAGCCCCTTGGGATAATATGAGAGTCCATTCTGCGAGAAGAAATGAGCCCACGCGTGATCGAAGACATACTCTCCGTAAGAATCGAATTTGTGGAATAAGGGAATGCAGGAATGCAATCCTAAATCGTCCTCCGCAATCCAATACCCGGGTTGCCAGGAAGTTCTTCCTCCGATACACAGAGACTTTTCCAAAGAATGGAAAAATTCGAAATCGGTAAAAGGATTATTCGGATCTCCTAATCGGTTCCATTCGGCGGGTGAAATCGTTTGGAGGGAATGTATCTTACGAATCTTCAGGGAGCCGGGCATCTGCTATTTCTTGGACAGTTTTGACTCTCTACCCGTTCTCTCTGACTCGGAAAAAAAGCGTTTCATTTTTTCCAAAGAACGATGCACGATCACTTTTACGTTGGATTCGGAGAGACCGGTCTTTTGGGAAATTTCTCGAACGCTAAAACCGTCCAGCTTGGCCATGGTAAGGATCTGCCTTTGCCTGGGTTCCAATACGGAAAGCCAGGACTCCAATCCTTGTGCGATCTCCCATTCGTCCTCAGGTCGTTTGGAGTTAGACTCCGGCACGGGAATATCCTGGATTTCCAAGGAAACAGTCCTGTCCCGGATTCCGGCCCTGCGAATATAGTCGATCGTCTTATATCTGGCGATGGAAAAGAACCAAGGAGCAAAGGGTCGATTCGGTCGATAGGTCGCTTTTGCCTTATGCATTCCGATCAATATATCCTGGATCAGATCCTCTCGATCGGATTCGTTGCGAACCTTGGAACTTAGATAATGGCTTAGAATTTCCCTGCATTGGGAGAGTAATCGTTCGTATTCCCTCGAATCCCCTTCTTGGGCCTTGCGCATACTCTCCGAAAGGGTCTCCCAGATTTTTCGCTTATCGACCATGTAACTAATTTCCGTTTCTTTCGAAGAATCTAGGGATCAAAGAAAGCAATTCGACTGGATTTTTAAAGGATGTCCAATCTTTCTTACTTCCAAGCATAAAATCCTAACGGAGGATGAATGTTAGACCCTAAACGGGAAAAGACCCGGGAATTAATTCAGACCCTAAGCCGAGACATTTCGGCAAAAGGACATTTGAATTCTAAGGTTTTATTCCTTTCTTGGACCGGTCTTTTGGTTTCCGGGATTATCCTGGGCTACGCGGTTTCCTTAGCCAGGCATCAATCCGTATTCCCCGGTTGGTGGCCGGAACCGACACTTATCCTTGCTTGGGGACTTCTTACAGCCATTCTATTAACCAAATCCGCTTATCCGGAAGAAGGCTCGACCTGGTTGTTTTGGGGTGCAGGTGCTTCCGTATTCGTTTGGATCGGATTCCATACGGTAGGTTTTGTGAACGAATTCCAGATCGAGCATGTGCATATCGGCTTCTGCCCATTGGTGCTTGTATCTTGTACGATTCTATTCGGAGGTTTGAGTTGGATTTTACTAGGTAGAATGGCAAGCGCTCGTCCCGGGCTCTCCGCCTTTCTTTTCCTGAGCCTGTTATTCGCCGGCTCGAATCTCGCACTGAAATTTATTTGCCCGGTGCAATCCGCTCCTCATATTTTTCTTTCCCATGTATTAGCGAGTCTGGGTTGGATTTTGCTTCTCTGGATCCCCGTTAGAAAAAAATTCAGTTGGTGAAGATCTAGTCCAAAAATTCCCAAGCGGTTTTGGACTCTCCCTTTTCTTCCACGGTTCCGATCAAATCCCGGAAGAATTCGTCCTGCCCCACCGTGGATCCATCTCCTACCATCACTAAGAGTCGTTTGGCGCGAGTCATTCCCACATTCCAGCGTCTCCTTTCGGAGAGAAATCCCACCTGTCCTTCCGGATTCGAGCGAACCAAACTGAAGAGTACGATCTCCATCTCCCTTCCCTGAAAGGAATCCACTGTCTCCACTTCGATCGAGTTTTTTCGGTCGGCGGACAATTCTTCGATTCTATTCTTAATGAGATATCTTTGGTAACGATAGGGAGTGAGGATAGCGATCCTTTCCGGAGAGATTCCCGAATCCAAAATTCTTTTTAGAATTCCGAAAACGAAATCCGCTTCCCAAGGATTTCCGAGGCTCCCCTCGAACGTTTCTTCGGCGGTATCCGTACCCGAACTGTCCAAAAAGACCAAACTAGAACCGAATAGAGAGGAGATCTCGGGAACGACGAAGTTTCTTTCCGATTCCCGGAGTCCGGACTTTAGTTGCCCCTCGTAGAATGTACGGTTCGGAAATTCCTGGATTGGATCGGTCATTCTATACTGCGTATCCAATAGGAAAACCCTGTCTTTTTCCGGAAATGCGGAAAGAAGTCGTTCCATTAAGGAAATCTTAAGTAAGGGATCCTCGGAAAGAACCGTAGGAGGCAATTGGAACGGGTCTCCTGCGATTACTACTTTCTCCGCCTTTAAAATAGGTAACCAGGAGGCAGGCTCTATCGCTTGACTTCCCTCGTCCAAAATCGCATAATCGAAGGAGCGATTCTCCAAAAGATGAGAAGAAGCTCCGGTATGAGTGCAAACGATTACAGGATGAGAATCGAGTAAATACCGAACCAAGGCCCTTTGCCTTTCCTTGATTCCTTTTCGTAATTGGTCCGCTTCCTTATAGAGACGTCTTCTCTCTTCCGCTTCTTCTCTCCCGAAATTGCGTTTGTATTTACGAGCCTTCTTTAGGAGTTCCTGGACTTCCTTTTTGTCCCTTTCCAGCAGTTTAGCGTCCGGATGAGCGATAAGTTTTAACTCCAAGGAATTCTCCAGCACCGCCGGGTGAATCCTAGCCGGATGGCCGATTCTTAAAACGGGAACCCCGATCTTGGACAAGGACTCCACGAGTAAATCGGAAGCGGCGTTCGTAGGTGCGGATGCTAAAACTTTCTTCTCCCTTTCCACAAGGAGTCGAATCGCCTCTACGAGAGTTTTTGTCTTTCCGGTCCCCGGCGGTCCATGGACCAACACGAAATCTTCCGTTTCTAGAACGGCGGAGATCGCCCGTCTTTGGGATTCGTTGAACTCGGAAGAAATCCCCTCCTCTTCTTTAAAATGCGGAGAACTAAGGGATATCTTTCCGGAGAAAAGGTCCGCAAAGAATTTTGCACGGGTTCCTTTCGGGGCGGATAGAATTTTCTCCAACCCCTTATCCCATTCTCTATAACTGGTCTCGTCCGGCAAAATTTCCAACGCGAGCTTTCCTTCTTCCACCCACTCAGGAACTTCCTCCATGCTGACCAGATAGGAGTCGTCGCTTGCCTTCAAGAGAACGCTGGAATAGTCCTCGGTATCTTTTAGAATTCGAACGGGCGTCCCGGTTCTAAAAAGCTCCGGTGTATTTCCCGGCTTAGTGGGTTTGAGCAGGACCTTCCAATTTCCGTCCGGGCCAAGTTCCGCGTCTTCGAACACCAAAGGAAAAATGGTGAGCCCGGTACGAACTCTGGTTTGCAGATCGGAAGAGGAAATCTCAGCCTTGTATCTTTCGAGTTCGGCGTTTCTTTCCTTCTGGAGAGATTCCCTTAAGAACTCGTAATGAGATTCCATCGAATTAGAGTCGATCTGGAGAAAGTACTACGATCTTGTAGGATGGAGATTTTTGCTCCTCCCTTGTGGGAAGGCTCTCCGCATAATGGATGGCGGAAGCGAGAGTGGTACCGGTAGTCAATCCGGCAAAGATCCCTTCTCTCTGGTAGAGTTCGGATTGGTAACGTAAGGCTTCTTCTCTGTCGACACCTATATACTGGTCCGTGACTTTGGGATCGAAAGATTCGGGAAGTCGGAGATTCGCATCTCCTTGCACCATTTTACGTATGAAACGGGAATTCTTGCTCACTCCCATGATGACTCGTAAAGAGGGTTTCTTTCCTTTTAGGAATCTTCCCACTCCGGATAAGGTTCCGCCGGAACCTCCTCCCGCTACGAATGCGTCCACGTTGCCGCCTAGGTCTCTCCAGATTTCAGGCCCTGTGAAAAGGAAATGGGCGTTAGTATTGGCCATATCCTTGTATTCGTTTAAGATGACGCTGCCCTTCTCTTTTTCCTTGGCTGCCTTAGCGGTTTCTAATAGTGAATCGTCCCAGTTGCCTTTGGCGAGTTGCACGACTTCCACAGAGGCACCGTACGCCTTCAGCTCTTTGATCTTTTCTTGGTCCGTATCGGGTGCGAGAAAGACTTTGAATTTATATTGCTTTAGAGTGGAGATCCAGGCCAAGGAAATCGCAGTAGTATTGTATCCCGCTTGGAAGATGGTTCCACCCTGCTTCAATTCTCCCCTTCTTTCGGCGGAAAGAACCATAGAAAGCGCAGTACGATCCTTTACGCTTCCGGTAGGATTACAGAATTCCGCTTTGAGATAGATCTCCACATTCGGGATATGGGAACCGATCTGGTTCAATCGGATAAGAGGCGTATTGCCGATCATTTGCAATACGTTTTCCTTGATGGGCTTGGCGACGCTAAGTTCCCGCCCGAACGCGTTTTGGACGTTATTAAGGGCGCCGATAAGGCTATTTCCGAATTCGTCTATGGATCGGGAAATTTCGTCGAACATACTTCTCTTCTTCTATTGCCGGAGTTTCGCCGGATGGAGTTTATTTCCTGGTTGCGTACAACCAAGGAACGTCCTTCCGGTTTTGATCTTCGTATGTTTTGATTTTGGCTTCGTGTTGTAAAGTTAAACCTATATCGTCCAGACCGTTATACAAACAATATTTGCGAAAAGAATCCACCTCGAACTGATAGACTTTCCCCGTAGGCCCGATCACATTTTGCTTGTCCAAATCGATTTTGATCCTGGATCCTGGAGCGGCTTCGATCGCTTGAAAAAGTTCGTCCACTTCCGAAGAAGTCAAAACGATGGGTAGCATACCGTTCTTAAAGCAGTTATTATAAAAAATATCCGCGTAAGAAGGAGCAATAATAGCCCGAAAGCCGTAGTCTTCCAGCGCCCAAGGGGCGTGTTCTCTGGAAGATCCGCATCCGAAATTGTCCCGGGTGACTAGAATCGATGCACCCTTATATCTCTCCAGGTTGAGAGTGAACTCAGGATTCGGCTGGGTGCCTGCGTCGTCTAGATATCTCCAGTCGTGGAATAAATGCACTCCGAAACCGGTGCGCTCGATTTTCCGGAGAAATTGTTTAGGGATGATTTGGTCCGTGTCTATATTCGGACGATCGATGATAACCGCGAGTCCGTCGTGTTGTGTAAAAGCTTTCATCCTATTCTCCTTATTTCCAGTTACGAATGTCTACGAATTTACCTTCGATTGCTGCCGCAGCAGCCATTGCGGGACCGACTAAGTGGGTACGTCCGCCCTTTCCTTGCCTTCCCTCGAAGTTACGATTGGAAGTGGAGGCGCAGCGATCTCCCGGCTCCAGAACATCGTCATTCATAGCTAGGCACATGGAGCATCCGGGTTGCCTCCATTCGAATCCGGCTTCCACAAAGATTTTGTCCAGACCTTCCGATTCTGCTTGGCGTTTGACTCTTCCCGACCCGGGAACTACGATCGCCTGTACTTTCGGAGAGACTTTCTTTCCTTTTACCGTGCTTGCGGCTACTCTCAGGTCTTCAATCCTGGAGTTCGTGCAAGAACCGATAAAGACTTTGTTCAGAGTGACATCTTCCATTTTCTGCCCGGGCTTCAGATCCATATATTTGAGAGCGTTTTCGATACTCACTTTTTCAACCGGGTCTTGCGCGTCTTTAGGATCGGGAACGATTCCGGTTACAGGCACGACTTGGCCGGGAGAAGTTCCCCAGGTCACTTGAGGAGCGATATCTTCCGCTTTCAAAACGATGGTTGTATCGAATTTCGCACCTTCGTCGGTAACATAACGTTTCCATTTCTGCAGGGCCAGGTCCCATTCCGCTCCTTTAGGAGCGAAGTCCTTACCTTTGATATAATCGAAAGTGATCTGGTCGGGAGCGATGAGTCCGGCTCGCGCACCTGCCTCGATAGACATATTGCAAATGGTCATTCTCGCTTCCATACTCAAACTGGAGATAGCGGATCCTCGGTATTCGATCACATAACCGGTCGCTCCTCCGGTTCCTATCTTACCTATAATCGCAAGAACGATATCCTTAGCGGTCACATGAGGAGAAAGTTGTCCGTCTACACGGATCTCCATGGTCTTGGCTCTTCTCTGAGTCAGTGTTTGGGTGGCGAGTACGTGCTCCACTTCGGAAGTTCCGATCCCGAAAGCTAGCGCTCCGAAGGCGCCGTGAGTGGAAGTGTGGGAGTCTCCGCAAACGATTGTCATCCCCGGATGAGTGAGTCCCATCTCGGGAGCGATAACATGGATGATTCCTTGGTCGGGGTGATTCAGATCGTAAAGAGTAATGCCGTTCTCTTCGCAATTCTTCATGAGAGTGCGCATTTGGTTGGCGGAAACCGGATCCGCAGAGTCCAGATTTCGAAGTCTGGTCGAAACGTTATGGTCCATGGTCGCAAACGTCGCCTCTGGACGGCGAACTTTTCTATGCGACATACGAAGCCCTTCGAATGCCTGGGGACTCGTCACCTCATGGATTAAGTGGCGATCGATATACAGAAGGTAAGAACCTCCGTCCAGCTCGCCGACCAGATGGTCTTCCCAGATTTTTTCGAACATAGTCTTCATGATTTGCTCTCCCCCAGGGGGTAGTAAAAGATATTGATTAGACTCCCATGCCGAATCGCGAGGAAGTAGGAAGATTTCCTATAGCGAGGGAGTATCTACTTCCACGTTAAAAAAATGGGTTTTTTCGTAAAGAAGGTTCCGGAAAGAAAGGCGGGAAGGAGTTCCTACTTTCCTCGGAAAACCAAGAGAGCCTTCCCGATTCCTATCTCGTCGAAGTCGTATAGAACTCTAGGGCGCAATACCTTCTTACCGTTCAGGAAAGTTCCCGCATCGGATACCAGATCGTATAGAACGTACCGATTACGCACCTTGCGGATCCTTGCATGGCTTTTACTCACCGCTTGCTCGTACAATACCAGATCGCAAAGATCCGAATTTCCGATCGTGGTTTCACTTCTTTGAAGAGAATATTGTTTTCCGGGATTTCTTCCCTCCTTTAGGACCAGAGTGGCTTTTTCGTAGGCCTCTCCTTCTTCGAATTCTTTCAAGGCAATAGGTGCAGATCTTTCCGTCTCTATGCGGTCTTCGTCCGAATAAACCAATTGGTATTGGTTTCCGTACATCTTCCGATAAGCGTCCTGCTCGTCTTCTATCGCATGAAGTCGTTCCTCTGGGGAAACGCTACCCTCTTGCTTCTTTCCGTTCCCCTTTCTAAGTACGATTAGGAATCCGGCCAAGGTGAGAATCACAAGCAAGCTCACCGTAGGAAGAAAAATGGACGGATGCAAAAGAAAAATCCTAAGCCTTGTTCCCCAGGGAATTTCATATTCGAGTCTAATTCTACCAGATGTTTGAGATTCCAACTCCACTTGAACGGAGCCGTTTCCTTCCCATTGCCATTCTTCCTGAAAAGGAGAATCATATGTCAAGGACCAGGGCTTCTTTCTAAAATATTCCAAATCGGCCAAGACCTGGCTACGGAGATCGGAACTCGCTAAGGAATGAAATTGTCCTGAGTATTTCTTGGCCAGGAATTTGGAACCTACGGAAGGAAAGGCCAGAACGTTCAGAGGAATACGACGTAGGTATTCGCCATTTTGAGCATCCGGAGAAGGAATCATATCCCGATCGTAAAATAAGAGCAGAACATAATCGGTTTCGGAAATCTGGGAGGAAATCTTCTGGAATAAGAAATCCAAATTAGCGGGAGTATTCTTATTCGAACTCCCTCCGGGAATATTCGCCTGCTTTAGGCTTTCCGTTTTACCTAAATCCAGTTTAGGAATAAATACGTCGTCCGTCCAAAATACGAAACTAAATCGGTCTTCCGGATCCGAAGCCTCTACGATGCTTTTGAGAATTTCGGTGCCTTGCATGTTCTGGGTGAGAGAGTCCGTCATCTGCACCAAAAGATAAATATGAATCGGCCTCGTTCCTTCAGGCCGATGCAGGTCTGCGTTTCCGATTCTTCTGGTTCTTTGGCCTTTCCATTCCGAGAGCCTAAGAATTTCCCGATCCAGAGCGGATCCTCGGTTCGTTCTAAGCTTTAATTCCACCTTAGGGAAGGAAGATACGTCGTATTCTTCCAAAACTAGATTTTGGGCCTCGGTAAACAGCGGAAATACGAAGAATAGAACCGCTGCAATTCGGATATTCACCCGGCTTAGCATATGGATCCGCAATTTAAGCAAGATTCTCTTCCAGAGTAAACAGTTTTCTAGAGTATTCCGAATGAGGAGACCAGGTCCCTTCTTCTTTCTTTAAAGTCTCCACTTTTTGTCCGGATCTCATCACTGTTATAGTATCGGCCAGTGACTTAGCGGAACCTAGATCATGACTGATAAATAAGAGAGTGGAGCCCAAGTCTCGGACCCGTTTTTCCAGAAGTTCCAGGATTGCGCCACCTGTGCTAGGATCCAAGGCGGAAGTCGGCTCATCTGCAAGAATCAACTCCGCCCCAGAATACAACGAAAGCAGTATCAAGACGCGTTGTCTTTCTCCACCGGATAATTGATGGGGACGAGAATCCCAGGCGGCCTTCGGATTCGCAAGCCCCGCCTCTTCCAATAATCGTATTCCTTCCTTTCTCGCCGAAAGTTCGGGACGAATCAGGGAAAAGTATTCTCTCATTTGCGAACCTATACTCAGAAAAGGATGGAGGCCTAAAGAGGAAGTTTGGGGAATATAACTGATCCTATTTCCTCTCCAATTTTTCCAGACACCGAAATCTCCCGGAGGGATCTCGAACCCGAAAATCTCGAACTCCGACCAGGAGCTTTCCAGGCCTTCCTGTAGAAGGCCTAAAATCAATCTGGCTAACGTGGACTTACCGCTGCCCGATTCCCCCACGAGAGAATGGATTTCTCCTTTTCGGATTTCGAAATCGAAATCCTGTAATACTAACTTTTCCGCCGCACGAACGGATAAGGACTTGATTTTCAATAGAAGAGAAGAATCCGTAAGCGCCAAGATTTAGGCCAATTGGAAAAGTTCCTGCTCGATAATGGAGCAAAGAATATGACCGATGAGAATATGGGATTCCTGGATTCTCGCAGTCTCCTTTCTGGGAACGATGATATCTAGATCGGCGAGTCCCTTCATTTTTCCGCCGTCTCCCCCTAAGAACGAGATAGTCTTCATTCCAATTTTCTTGGCTTCTTCCAAGGCCGAGAGAACGTTTTTAGAATTTCCACTCGTTGATAACCCTATTAAAAGATCCCCTTTCCGTCCGAATGCCGCCACTTGGCGGGAAAATACATCCTCGTATCCGTAATCGTTGGAGCAGGCTGTGAGGACTGCGGAATCTGCGGAAAGAGAAATCGCAGGGAGTGCACGTCTCTCGTTACCGGATTTATAACGAACCACGAGTTCCGCGGCGATATGGGAAGCGTCGCAGGAAGAGCCTCCGTTTCCGCAAAAAAGAATCGTATGTCCTTTTTCTAATACTTCCGAAGCGATTTTCCCCGCTTGCACGATTTCCGGCACGAGAGTCTCCAATACCAATTTTTTGGTATCGATGGAATCTTGAATTTGCTTGGCAGCGATCTCTTTTAAATCCATTTTTACTTCCCTATTTTGGACCGAATTTTGGAGAGAACGGTCTCAAATTCCTTTTTCGCTGAGTCGAATTCGTATAAGGAAAGATTTTCCGTATGAGGAGAATTTCGATTCCCGCTTACGTTTAGAAAATACAATTCCTTGGACACCATTTGCTTCACTCTTTCCGAAGTATTCTCCTGAAAAAAGTCCTCGAATTCCTTTCCCAAAAACACGAGTAAGATTCCGATCGTGCTGGGTCGGAGAAGAATCATCACCTGCTGTTTCCAAATGGCTTCCCATTGTAATATCTCTTTCCAGGAATCGGCGGAACGTTTGAGTTCAGGCTCTTCCTGGAGTACGGACCAGGACTCTTCCTCCCAGTTCGGCGCCGGTATTCCGGAAAGAATGGACTTCAGATTCTTATGATCTCCGGAAAGAAGTCGGTTCAATTCAGCTTCTCCCAGAAAAACGACTCCGGTAACCTTGCCGTTTTGCTCCGTAAGATAATTCCCTGTCGCTATGACGAGGGAATATTCTCTTCCCGATTTTTCTTTTCCTTCCAATCGAAAAAGATGACGATTATTCTTGGTCAGCTTTAAAGCGGGAGATTCGAAAACGGTCCCCGAGGTTTTCTTTCTCGTGAGAAAGAAGCGATCTATCTTTTCCCGAAGATCCTTTAGCTCCCAGGTATAACCTCTGCTCTCACGAACCGCTTCTTTTTCCGGTTCGAAAGAAGCTTGTTTCTTCTTTTTCCAGAAAGCGATCCTGCTCCAGAAAGATTCCTTCTTTCCCTTCTTCTTTGCCATTTCTATTTTCCGTAATCTTCCCTGAGATTGGAAGGCCGCTCGATGATATTACGACCGAGCTCGAATACCTTAGCTTCTTTTAAGAATGTGGAGTATGCGGAAGAGATAGCGATCACGAATCCTGGAAAACCGTCCAAGAATCCGAATTTAAAGAGATAAATCTCTATAAATTTAACGAAGGGTTTTACCAAGGTCCGCAAAAGCGAAAAGCGCTTTTTCTTTTTCCAGCGTGTGAATGCGACAATGGAGGAGAATTTATTGATCGTATCTACCTGTTGGGACAGATCCTGGAAGCTATAATGTAGTATATCTCCGGGAATTTTTTTCCCCTGGCCTTCTACGGATAGGTAATCGTGGGGATTTTCTCCGATCCATTTGGCTTTATTTTTACGAAAGATTCGAAATTTAGTTTGAGGATACCAACCGGAAAAACGGATGAACCTACCCATATGAAAAGTGAGGCGAGATACTTTGAGTCCGTTCAACTCCGAGTCTTCTGACGACTCTAAAAACTTCCGGACGGATTCCTTCAGTTCCTCGCTGAGTCTTTCGTCCGCGTCCAGAGAAAGTACCCACTCGTTTTTGCAGAGAGAGATCGCATCGTTTTTTTGCTCCACATGGCCCTTGAATTTTTGGGAGCTAAATCTCACCTCGGGATAAGAAATGCTGATTTCTCTGGTTTTGTCCGTACTGTCCGAGTCTAGGATCACTATCTCGTCCGCCAGATCTCTGCAAGAAAGAATGCAATCCCGGATATTCTTTTCTTCGTTGTAAGTGATAATGGCTACGGATAATTTCTTAGAGAAGCGTTCCTTGATCGTATCGCTTGTGCGAGAGATTCCCTTGGTTTTCTTTTTTTTCTTAACGGGAGAAGCTTCCTTAGAATGTGCCGTTTCTGTCATATGCGTTTTTCGCCGCGAAAGCGGAAGAGATTCCCAGAATAGGAGCTTTTCCTTCCTTGTCAGCGGTTTTTTCTGGCAATCTGGGGGGAAAAAAGGAGTTTGGAGGCAGAGTGAATCCTAAGTTAGAACAGCTCAACTCCTTGGCGGCCAAGGTCTCATTCTATTCCTTTCTGTTCTTTTTTCTCGCCTTTCCTTTATCCGTTTCGGCGTCTCAAGTATTAGCGGGTCTTACGATTTTCGCATTCTTTTTTTCCGGAAGAAAATGCTTATCGGAAATCCGGCCTTACCTCCTCCCCTGGGCCCTGATCTTAGGCGCCTACTTTTTGGTTTTTGTTTCATCTATTTATCATTGGGAAGAATACCATCGGTTCTGGAAGACATTTACGAGGCAGTCCGAAGCGGGAGATTTTTGGCTGGCCCTGATTTTTCCGATCGCGGCAGTACATTCTTCTCGGGGAGAGAATCGCAAACTCATCAATCGTTTCTTGTGGATTTCTTTTTGCCTGGTTTTGGTTTCCGGAATCGCTTCCGTATTCAGCGAATACAGATTGGGAAAATTCATCTCCAACGGATTCGCTCCCGCACCCGGAGATAGAAGGCAGCATCCAGCAGGACCTCTTTTCGGAATCGCTACCTATCTGCCGATCGGGCTCATGAATACCCACTTGACGTATGGCGGATTACTTTCCCTATACTTGCCGGGACTTTTTCTTTTACTTCTTTTATCCGCCAAAGAAAGAAAATGGAAGGAAAGCCTTATACTAGGCGGCTTGGTTCTTCTAGCTTCCTGGGTTTTCTTTTTGAACCAAAGTAAATCCGCCTGGTTGGGTGTGATTTCCGTAATCGGATTCTTTTTCCTTTCGAATCGGGACCGGTTTCGAAATATTCTTCCTCGACTTTCCGCTTCCAGAATCGCAATCCTACTCGCTCTTCTCTTAACCGCAACGGGAAGTATGTATTTTTTATTCCAGAAGAATTGGCTCTTGCAGAGAACCTTCTCCCAACTGACTTCGATCCAAACTCCGGAAAACCAAAGATATTGGATCTATAAACTCAGCCTTCCCTTATTGGAAAGGAATCCCGTCCTAGGCGTCGGAGGTGGAAGATTCAAGGAAGTCACCGGCGAAGAAGAAATTCCGTTGGTCCAAAAGCACGAGCAACTTTGGTACGAATTATTTATCACTCCCAATAAGCACGCTCATAACGATCTATTGCAATTCGCGATCGTAGGTGGATGGCTCTCGGCTATCTTATGGATGGGATTCTTCTTTCTACTCTTCCGAAAATTAGGAACCATGGAATGGAAAAGCGACTCCTTTCCTTTACTAGGACTCGGATTCGTCTGGGTGGCAGGATTCTTCCAATGCTACCTACTAGACGATGAAGTAGCCTTGCCTTTTTTTGCCTTAGCAGGAGTTCTTTGGGGAAGAGAGAAAGAAAGAAAAGAAGAGTCCAAGTTTGCGATTCTATTCTTAGCTATAACTTTTTTTCTAAACGCCAGCTTTTGGATATGGAGACTATGGATACCGCCTGAGCTTGCCTATTCTCGTCAGGTATTCGCTTCCTCCCCAAAATTAGCTTCCGCCTTAGAAGCGAGAATCCTACCCTTTCGTTCTTCGGAAAAGGAAAGGCAAACAAGAACCAGGGAGTCTTTATCCGTCTCTCCCGAAGAGGCTTCCGCAGAATTTTCAGTAGAGGGATGCCTCACACATAGATATCCGAATCCTACATTTCTAAGAAAGGAACCGTATTCTTTCGGAGTATATCTAGCTCCCGATGCCAAGAATTCTCCCCGTAAGATGTCGGTTACCGTTTTTTCGGAAGAATCTTTCGACGAAGACAAACTCTATTGGTCCCACAGAAAATACGATATAGAGAGTAAGGAAATTCCTCTTTCTATCGGATGGAATCCGTTCGTTTGGGAGGAAACGGTTTCCTTGGCCAAACAAACCGTCTTTCCGGAGATCGTTTTTTTCAGGAGTTTTAAGATTCGATTCTCGGACTTTCGTGAGAACGAGCCGGTGGAATTACCGGCTTTGGATTTCGGAGATCTCTGCGACTTTAAAAAAGAATAGAGACCTAAGTTGGTACCTGGAGCGGGACTTGAACCCGCACGAGCGTGAACTCACAGGATTTTAAGTCCTGGGTGTCTACCGATTCCACCATCCAGGCGGGAGAACTTGGGAAAGGCGTCGCCCGGATTCGAACCGGGGGTCAAGCTTTTGCAGAGCCATGCCTTACCACTTGGCTACGACGCCGTTATAAGGTATGATTTTGGTCCGGGACCCGGTGTCAATAGAAAAGTAGAGGCAAGACTTTGAGGACGTATTTCTACACGATCGATTCGGGAGGCAGGATCTTTCACGAGGGTTCGGAACTGACCGACCGGGATTTTCTAGCATTCTTCTTGAGTCGTTTGCGGGAAAACGATACCGGAAAGTATCCGAATTGCAGATACCTTTCTCCCTGCGGGAAGGAAATGAATTTCGTGGAGACGGAGCATTATCCGATCGTGTTCAGAAAGTTTGAAAACGGAAAACTACAGTACGGACCGGACCTCTATTTGGAATTTCATCCGGAAGACCTGCGATTCGATGCAAACGGAAATCTACTCCACCCCTTCTCGGATTCCATTTGGGGAAGAATTTCCCAAAGTCTACTCTTGCACCCCGATTGGGAATGGAAGGAAAGAGAACCGGATTCCTGGATTCTAATCTGGGAAAACCGGGAGTATTCGATTTCTAAGATCTAAGTGGGAAATCTATTCCCACTCGATGGTTCCCGGAGGCTTATTCGTAAGATCGTAGAATACGTATCTGATTCCGGGGACTTTTTGAACCTCGGCCACGAGCTCGTCCAACACGCTTTGTTCCAATCGAAAGAAACTAGCCGTCATCGCTTCTTGGGAATCTACGGGACGAAGCACCACACTTTTCTCTCCCTCTTTGGAGGAAATAGGAAGGAGTACCACAGGCATTTGCCAGATCCGATCGTACAGATCCCTTTTTCGGAGAATCTTTTCCACGACGGAATCCACTTCTCTCAGAAGATCGCTATCTTTCTTGTTTAGTTCGATCGCTTGGAAATGAAAATTCAGATCTTCTAGTTTTTCGGATCCCAAGAGTAAAACCACTCGATTGATCGAAGCGATTTGGTTCGTAACTACGGTGGAAATCTTATCTAACCGGTCCCAATCTTTTGTGCCGGAAATCACGGCACAATTTGCATAGGATCTTTGGTCTCCCTTAACGCCTACCGAAGCAACCGGTAAAAGTTTACCTTTTAATCCGGAAGAATTTAGAGCCGCGTCCAATTCTTTTTGCACGGATTCGGTGCTGTCTTGTTTTTGCGCGATCATTCGAACCACTAGGCCCGGCCCGGGGAAAGGATGTCTTTGGGTCCATTCTTTGGAAAGGCCTAGGAAATTTCCCAGTTCTCGCACCTCGTCCTTATAGAGATCCTTGATCGGTTCCACGATCTTTCCTTCTTCCATTAATTTTTGGATGGCTTCCACCCGGTTATGGTGAGTCTTGATCGTATGAGAATGTTTGGTCCCCCCGCTTTCTATCGTATCGGGATAGATGGTGCCTTGACCGAGTAACCATTCTTCCGAGTTCAAACCCAGTTCTTTTGCGCAATCCGCTTGAGCTTGCAAGAATAGATTTCCGACGATCTTTCTCTTCTCTTCGGGATCCGTTTTTCCTTTTAGATTCGTATAGAATAATTCGGAAGCGTCATGCACATGCAGGTGGATTCCGTGAGGAGCCAGATTCTTTTGGAGATCGGAAACCTCGTTCTTTCTCATGAATCCTGTGTCGATAAGTACTCCTTTTACTCTTTCCTTTCCCAAGGCCTGGGAAAGTAAAAGATAGCAAACGGTGGAATCCACTCCTCCGGAAACGAGTAGGAACACTTTCTTGTCCGAAGGAACGCTGGCTCTTAATTCTTCTTCTTTTAACTTGAGGTATTGCTTCAGGTCCCAGGTGCCTTCTGCTCCGGAGATCCGAACGAAATTTTTTAATAATATACTGCCTTTTTCCGTATGAGTGACTTCCGGATGGAATTGGATCCCATACCAACGTTTCTCCTTGTTTTCCACGACCGCATACCTGCAATCCTGGCTGGAAGACGTCTGGGAGAATCCGTCAGGCAATCGAGTCACCTCGTCTCCGTGGCTCATCCATACCACTTCTCCACCGGAGAATCCTTCTAAGAGTCTTGTCCCATTCTTATCTATGGAATCCAAGGAGGCGCGGCCATATTCAGCGACTCCCGCTTTTTTTACTTCTCCTCCGAGCAACTTCATCATGAGTTGGTGGCCGTAACAAATCCCTAAAATCGGGATCCCTAACTCGAAGATTTTTTCGGAGATGGAAGGAGAATCCGGCTCGTATACGCTTTCGGGGCCTCCGGAGAGAATGAGTCCGCTCAATTTGGAATATGTTTCTAGAGGCTCGTCGTCGCTCAGTATTTCGGAATAGGCCCCTAACCTGCGGATGCGGGAGGCGATTAAGTGGGCGTACTGGCCGCCGAAGTCTACGATTCCGATTACTTTCTGGTGCTCCATTCAGTACGAGTCCTAGTATGATCTATGGACCTTGTAGTAAAAGGATTCCCAGAGATAAGGTCCGGAAAACTCTGGTTCTTAAAAGAGAGGGAGAAATGAGCCACCGACAAGAGCCGACCGAGATTTCAGCCTATGAAGGGAGACAGGACCATATCCCCAGTTTGAAACTTCCTGAGATAGAATCTTTCGCCAATGTCTACGAAGGGAAGGATTATACAATCGATTTTACCATCCCTGAGTTCACCGCGGTTTGTCCTAAGACCGGGCTCCCAGATTTCGGAGTCATCGAAATTAGCTACATCCCCAAAGCTAAATGCGTGGAACTAAAATCTCTGAAAGAATACATTCTCGCTTATAGAAATCTGGGGATCTTTCATGAAAACGTTGTGAACCATATCCTGGAAGATCTAGTTCGAGCGGTGGATCCCAAATACGTCAGAGTCAAAGGGGATTATAATCTTAGAGGCGGAATCAAGACGATCGTGACCCGCGAATTCGGAAAAATCTGAGCGTGGATCCGATTACCTGGATAGGCTATATCGCCTGCACTCTGACTACCATCTCCTTTGTCCCGCAAGTCATAAAAGTGGTTCTGGAAAAGAAAACCAGAGACATTTCCCGCAATATGTATGTGGTGCTTTCCGTGGGAGTCGCGTTCTGGCTCTGTTACGGAATTCTAAAAAAGGATTTTCCTATCGTTCTGGCAAATGGGGTCACCCTGATTTTCACGGTCACCATTCTTTGGTTCAAATTAAAATCCAAAGACGAAGAATAATCCCACTAAACAAAAAAGCCGTCCTTGGAGGACGGCCTTTCCATCTAAAAGATTCAGGACTCGATTATTTCGGAGCCGCTTGGTCTTTTAAGGATTTTCTTTGGTTTTCCAACTCTTTCTTAGCGTCGTCTATGGAAGATTTTACTTTTTCTTTATCTTCCTGAGCGGCTTTCTTGATGGCTTCTTTTTCGGCCTGTCCTGAGCTCTTCGCTTCTTCTAAGAGTCTTCTGTTTTCATCCTTAGCGCCTTCGATCAGCTCTCGGTTTCTAGCCTTCTGATCTTCCAGACCTTGGAGAATGAGAGCCTTGTTCTCTTGGAAATCCTTCAGGATTTCTTGGATTCTTGCTCTTTGTTCTTCGGTGATGGACTGGATCGTTGCGGAATCGTCTTGCAATTCCTTGACCTCGTCCTCGCTAAGTTTGTCTTCTTTTAGATCCTTACCGTCGGCACTGATTTCTTCTCCGGACTCAGCAGTAGCCTGCTTTTCAGGATTATCCAAATCGGTGACTTCTACGGAACCGTCTCCCACTCGAGTGCTGGTTCCCTTTCCGGTTTCCTCTACGATGAATTCGGTACCTCTTACGGACGCCACCACGGTAGGAGTGGTCACGTTGAATTGGCTGGTTTTATCCAGCTTGGATCCGACTTTAGAGAAGATCTTTCCTTTGTTCAGACCCAAATCCGTGAAGATGGTCCCGTTTGCGGAATCTACGAATACCTTTTTGAGAATGAGGCTCGTATTCTCTTTTACACGAATAAGAACTCCCTCAGCCAATTGGATATCTGCATAAGAATCCTTCCCGGTTTCGATTTTATATTCTGGAAGAAGGAATGTGTCCTGCTTGAGTTCTTTCTCCTTTCCGTCCTTATCGTATATCTTAACGATTCCTTTGGAAAAGGTGATGACTCCTCCTTGGAGGTCTTCCTTCGCCTTCTTACATGCTACGAAAGCCAGGGCGAGGGCCAGAAAACAGGCAATAGTAATACGCTTCATTTAGTTCTGATTCTCCCTTGAGAAAATGGTTTCAGGAAGAATACCGATGAAATAAATTTCCGTCCACATTTTTCCTCACGGTTCCGGAATTATTGCCCTCTCGCCCTAACCCCACTCCGATGCGTTCCAAGCATCCCCCTCTCTTAGAAAACGAACGACGAAATAGAAAGATTAGAACGTCTAAGATACTAGAAGAGAGTAATCTATAGAAAATAGTTTGCGCTTCTGCCCTGTCTGGAAATTGTAGCCCTAGAACCGCTTTTAGTCGGCATTCAGACGACTTCACGAGGAGAAACAGAATGACCAAAATAGCCTATGTAGACAAGGACAACTGTACTTCTTGCAATCAGTGTGCAGACAACCTACCAAAATACTTCCAAATGGACGAAAATGACACTTCCGAAACTCATATCGGAGGAGAGTCCATCAACCAAGCCGAAATTCCCGAATCGGATTGGAAGACCGTTCAAAAGGAAATGGATGAATGCCCAGGCGAGTGCATTCATTGGAAAAAATAAACCCTCGTCCTATAAATAAAAATTCTGGGTGATAAAAAGCGGGCTCGTCCCGCTTTTTTTATATAAAGATCAGTATTCTTGTTCGGAACGTGTGGATCCCAGTAGTTCGTCTGGAATGTCTTCCACTCTGTCTCCGATCTGGATAGCCAAACGGTTTCCCACCCTACCCGGGAGACATTTGAATTTTTTCCTCTCTCCCACTTTCACTAGCATATCGGAACGGGTAGTAGTGTTCTCCAATTTGACCACATCGCCCACTGTCAAATTCATGAAGTCCATAATGGAGATATCCACGGAGCCGACTTCCGCAATCACGGGAATCTGTACCTGATCCAGTCGTTCTTGGATAATAGCACGGTTCTCGTCCAATTCTCCCTTGCGGATGGATGAATACCAATATTGAGCGGAGAGCTTATTGATGATAGGCTCGATAGTGATGTACGGAATACAAAGGTTGGTCAAACCTTCCACTTCGCCGATCTTGGTCTCCAAGTTGATCAAAACCACCATGTCGTTCGGAGGAACTACCTGAGCGAACTGAGGGTTAGTCTCGATGTTACCCAAACGAGGTCGAAGGTCGATCACGGTAGACCAGGCCTCCCTCATGTTCCCGAGAATACGCACGATGATCCCTTCCATTACGCTCATCTCTATCTCGGAGAGCTCTCGGGAAATCTTTGCGGTTTCTCCCTTACCTCCGAACAGACGATCGATGATGGTAAAAGAGATGGAAGGATCGATTTCCAAAATCGCGGAACCTCTTAAGGGGTCCATATTGATGACCGCGAGTGTAGTCGGGTTGGGAATAGAACGAATGAATTCTTCGTAGGTCAACTGGTCCACCGCGGCGACGTGTACATGAACCAAGGCTCGCAACTGTGCGGAAAGGCCTGTGGTGGCCAATCGAGCAAATGTCTCGTGCATCATCTGCAGAGTACGGATCTGGTCTTTGGAGAATTTATCCGGACGCTTGAAGTCGTAGATCTTGACTTTCTTCTGCTCTCCTACGGAAGAATATTCGTCCTCCGCGACTTCTCCGCTGGAAATCGCGTTTAAGAGCGCGTCAATCTCGTCTTGCGATAGAATCTCGGTCATTTTCTCACCTTTGCCAATAGATTAGCGACTTTCCAAAAGACCCCGGATTCCTCCGGAACTCTTCTTAGAGTGAATTCGTATTCGTAACGAACCGGAACTTTATTTACTTTTCTTTCCACTGCGACCCGCACCTTGGACAGGCTCCGATTCACTTTCTCTACCGACAGAATCTTATAGTATTGTAGCACACCGGATCTGTTTTCGGTAAGATAATTCCTGAATTCTTCCAGGATGAAATCCTTCTCTGCCTCTTCGGCCTGGAGCCAATCCTTTGAATAACGGTCATACGCGAGAATGTATTCCGGAAAATGGATCCATTTGAAATGTAGTTTCCAGTTCCCCTTCTTCTCCGCTCCTAAAAATAGATGGATGACTTCTTCCGGCTCCAATCCGTCCGTCTCCGGATCCTGGTATGGAACTCCCGGAAGTATCCAATCCTTCTTACGCTCTTCTACACTGAAATACGGATGGCTTTCGGATCTTAAAAAATGATCCCCATACTCCGAAATATTGGGATAAAAATAGGCGGTTACGAAATATTTCCTTCCTGCTTCCAATTCGTACAATTGATCGATTCGGATTTCTTTGGAGAATGTTTCGTCCTTATGTAAGATGATTTCTTTAACCTCGTCTCCTACGAGATTCTCCACCTTGTTTCTTCTTCTAAGGACCGGATCCGGCTTTTTTTCCGTTTCCAATTTGGAAACGGTGCGTCCGTCTTCGTCCCGAACGATCACTTGGAAGGAACGTAAATCCTTTCCGTAAGGAAAAATTCTTAGTGTCTCGTTTCCGGTATTCTTCACGGAGAGAACTGCCGTTACGGCTTCCTTCTCTCTATATTGCATTTTGGGAAGTTTGATATCTACGATACCCTGGGCCTGGATATAATTCTCGGACACCTCTCCTCTCGCATTCCTACGAGGAAATGCGTCCAGGGTCGTGATTGCTAAGGCTAATAATGTGAAGATGATAAGTTTCCGATTCATCCGAGTCCCGTTTTTTCTCCGGGACGAATCCTCGGAGAAACGATGGAAATTCCTTTCTCTCCTATTAACCTTCGGCAGGAATCCGGGAAATCCCTCCAAAAATACGCTCAAATCCCCTCTTTGTTTCGGTAGAATTTATCCGACTGCGCCCGCATCCTCTATGATATAATCCGCGATTCGGATCAATCTGCCTAGAATAGGCTTTAATTTACCGTATTCCTTATAACATTCTTCGTATTTTTCCAAAATCGGGGTTACGAGTGCGACCGCTTTGGGGGACAAGAATAGGCTTGTGATATTGGATTCGTTCAGTTTGTCCACAGACTCCAGGCCATCCAGGAATTTGGAAATCTCCTTGAACATGGCCTCGTCGCATCTGTCGTTTCTTTCGAATGTGGACTCTATCTTTAAAATATAATCCGTGAGGGTTTGCTTTAGGCGCACCTCTTCCTCGTTTGCCTTACGCTTAGAAGTGATCGTGTTCACCTTGCTGTACCGGGACATGGCTTCTTCGTATGCCTGGTTCACGGATTGACGATTTTCCTGCACTACCCTTACGATATATAGAGTGGACCGGAAATCCCAGGAGCTCTCGTTTTTAGAGCGCAAATCCTCGAAAATATCCGGACCGGAATTCGTAGGAATCAAATCCGAAAGTACTTCGGATATTTTTCCGGTGGAGGCGGAAGATTGGATCTCCTTTACAAGAGATAAAAAGATCGCATTCTGTTCCACCGGAGACGGCATTATTTCTTCTCTCTCTTATCGAAGATGGATACTTTACGAATCGTTACTTTGGCTCCCGGAACATTCGATCCAGGCTTTGGATTGGATACGGCCACGATTCGATCCACTACATCTTCTCCCGAAACCAATTGTCCGAATACGGTATGCAATCCGTCCAAATGCGGAGTATCCACTTGGTTGATAAAGAATTGGGAACCGTTCGTGTTCGGTCCTGCGTTTGCCATTGCAAGAGCGCCCTTGATCGCTTTGTGACTTTGGACCGCCTCGTTATAGCGATATCCTAGGCGATACAGAACTTCCATTACGGAAAGATTCTTGGCTTTTTCCAGATTGCTTTCCAATTCTTCCCTTCTGTCCTCGAACTCTCTTTGGCTCTTGATTCCCATTTCTTGGATGAGATATCTTTGTAGATAATTTCCGTAATAAGGAACCTGTCCGATCTTTTCCTTATCCAGGCCGAGACTCTTTGCGTTGATTTCGTCCGCAAATCTATACCCGGGGGTTCCGGAACCGTCTCCGTAAGGACATCCTCCCTGGATCATAAAGTTTTCGATCACTCTATGGAAAACTAACCCGTCATAGAAGGGACGTTTTTGGGGCTGTCCGTTGCGTAGGGTGAATTCCTTTTCTCCCTGAGCCAGGTCTATGAAGTTTTGCACCGTATGGGAGGCATCCTTATAGAATAGTTCGAAAAGCATATCCCCTTGGCTAGTCTGAATCAAGGCATAGATCCCGGGTTTTTCGGGAAGAGGGGTACGAATCACATCTGCGCGCTTTACTACGACTTCCACCGGATTATAAATCTCCGGAACGTATCTCATCTCCGAATACGGGTTGGTTTTACAATTAGCCGAACCTAGGGAAAATAGGATTCCTAAAGCGGAAACTCCTATAACTCTCAGACTCGCAGAGAAGGATCGAAATAAATGGGTCATGGTGTATTCCTTCGGAGCGCTTGGATGGATTTTTTCGCTAACTCCAATTGTTCTATCTGTCTAGTTCTAGCGGTGCCGCCGAAACTCGCTTTTTTATCCGTGGATAATTCCAAACTTACCGCCCGGAAGTATTCTTCTCCGCCGAAAAACGGCGATATGGAAGTTCTGACTGCTTCGGAAATCGTAAAGAGATTTTCTTTCCTTTCCGTGCATTCGGAAACGAGTTTTCCCACGAGTTCATGAGCTGTTCTAAAGGGAACCTTTTTCACTCCCACAAGAAAATCGGCCAGATCCGTAGCGGTTGCAAAACCTTCCTTTAGGGAACGTTCCCCTCTTTCCGGTCTAAAGACCATCTCCCGAACCATCGCTTCCAATCCTTCCAGGCTGATTAGAATCGTATCCACAGCGTCGAATACGGCTAATTTATCCTCTTGGAGATCTCGGTTATAAGTTAAGGGCAATCCCTTTAAAAGACCGATCAAATGATTCAGATTTCCGGCAACTCTTGCCGACTTTCCACGAATCAACTCGGCAATATCCGGATTCTTTTTTTGAGGCATGATGGAAGAACCGGTAGTCAAGGAATCAGGGAGTCGAACGAGTCCGAATTCCTGAGAAGAATATAGTATGATATCTTCGCAAAACCGGGACGCATGGAGCATGGTCTGTACTCCCGCAAAAAGGAACTGCAGTAAGTGATCCCTACTTGCCACCGCATCCATACTATTGGGAGAAATCCCGGAAGTTTTTAATTCCTTAGAAAGAAACTCCCTGTCGTTTTCGTAATTCACTCCCGCCATGGCTCCGGATCCTAATACCAACCAGTTGGAGGTTTCTTTCGCGAATCCGAAGAATTCCTGGTCCCTTGTGAACATCCAGAAATAAGCCAAAAGAAAATGGGAAGCTCTTACCGGTTGAGCCACCTGCAAATGAGTATATCCAGGAATAATGGTATCTATATTCTTTCCGGCTTGTTCATAGAGAGCGTCTCTTAGAGAATCGAGTCTTTCCTCGATTTCCAAGATTCGATTGCGTACATACAATCGCATATCCTGGGAGACCTGATCGTTTCTAGATCTGGCTGTGTGGAGTTTCTTTCCCACATCTCCCTCTAGGGTAGTCAAACGAGATTCGACATGCATATGAATGTCTTCCAACTCGCTGGAGTATTGAAAAGTTCCGGCCTCGATCTCCGATTCTACTTGGTCTAAACCTTTAAGAATCTTTTGTAACTCTTCCGGTTGGAGGATTCCGATTTTCTGGAGCATCTTGGCGTGGGCTCTACTTCCCTCCAGATCTTCTTTGTATAATTTCTTATCGAAAGAAATCGACTCCCCGATTCTTTCCATGATGGGAGAAGCGGACTCTTTGAATCTTCCTCCCCAGAGTTTTCCTTTTTTAGAATCTTGCATGATATTTAAAATAATAGAATCGAAGGAATCTTATTCGCCGGTTCCGAAAGTCTGGAGCCAATCCTTCAGGGTTTCCAATTCTTCCGGATCTATCTTAGCATCGGGATGCATCAGAAGATAATCCTTAGGAGGCATATTGCCTTCCGTTATTTCGTCCAGTATGTCCTCTGCCTTATCCGATTTTTTGGAAGGTTTTAGCGACTCCCATTCCGAAAAATTCAATTCCTCTCGACCTTCTTCGACATGATGAGCGATATAAAGTGAAACGGGGAAAATCTTGGAATACCAAGGCCAACGAACGATATCCGAATGGCAATCATAGCAAGCCCTTCGAAAAATCTTTTTGACGCTTTCTTCCGTTTTGATTTCATTAGCATTCATTCCCAACGGAGGCTGTACGGGGAGAAATTGTAGAGCTAGGAAAAGGACCAAGAATCCTAGTCCCAGTCGGATCCAGATTTTTTTCATCGTTTCCCGCTAAGAATAAGGACGGGAAGGTTTTTGAAAATAGAATTTTACCCTTTTCTCATATCGGAGCATGGACTTTTTTCAAGACGGACACAATATCGCCTACCTTTGGATCGGAACGGGACTCGTTCTAATGGTAGCCGAGCTTTTTATCCCGGGAACCTTTGTCGTTTTTTTGGGCCTATCCGCATTGATCGTAGGAGGTTTAACCTACTTTCTGGAGCTGGGAATCTGGACCCAAGCAGCGATTTGGGCCTCCCTATCCGGTATTCTCATTCTAATCGGGGGAGCTTTTTTAAGAAAATTCTTTCCTTCGGCCTCCGAAAAGGCGATCCTGAATCCGGAGGACGGCCCGGGCAGGATCGTTCCCGTCACCAAAGATATATTGGTGGAGAGGAAAGGAGGAAGGATTCTCTTCCAAGGAACCGAATGGGACGCCATAAGTAAGACAAAGAGAATCGGATCCGGTAAAAAAGTTAGAATCATAGAAAGAGAAAATCTAACGTTCATCGTGGAACCCTTGGATTTTCCGGAAGAAGTTTGACGAACCAAAAAACAAAGGAGGCCGTTAGGCACCATGTTTCTGTATTTCACATTGGCGTTCATCGCCCTAATCTATCTGGTCCGAAAAACGTTTATCGTAGTTCCCCAGAATTATAGTTTCGTAGTGGAACGCTTAGGAGTTTTTCGAGGCGCTTTAGGAGCCGGTTTCCATTTCCTGATCCCTATCTTAGATAAGGTACGCTATAAGCAGAATATGAAGGAAATCGCAATCGATATTCCTCCCCAGACCTGTATTACCAAAGACAACGTATCCATCCTAGTGGACGGTATCCTGTATATCCGGCTCATGGACGCTTACAAAGCCTCCTACGAGATCGAGAATTTTAGAATGGCAACCATCCAACTTGCCCAAACCACTCTTCGTTCCGAAATAGGAAAACTCGTTTTGGACCATACCTTCTCCGAAAGAGACGATATCAATGCGAACGTGGTCCGGGCCTTGGATGAGGCCACCGACCCCTGGGGAATCAAGGTGACCCGTTACGAAATCAAGAATATCTCCCCTCCGAAAGAGATTCTTCACGAGATGGAAGAGCAGGTAAAAGCGGAGCGAGTCAAAAGAGCGGAGATCACCATTTCCGAGGGAGAAAAACTCTCCCGAATCAATCGTTCCATGGGAGAAAGACAGGAAGCCATCAACCTTTCGGAAGGGGAAAAAATCCGCAAAGTCAACGAAGCCGAAGGAAAGGCGAAAGAAATCGAGTTCATAGCGAAAGCTAAGGCGAGCGGAATCCAACAGATTGCGGAAGCGATCGGAAAAGAAGGCGGATCCGAAGCGGTGAACCTGCAGATCACGGAAGATTATCTTTCCGGTCTAGGAGAAATTCTAACTAAAGCCAAGACGACCGTATTGCCTGTGGAGATGGCCAATATTGTCGGTCTTTTCGAAGGGCTCTCCAAAGTAACGAACAAGCTGCCAGACCTGGGCGGAGACAAGGAGTAAGAAAGCATGAGCGGTTTTATCGACGTTTTTCTAGGTATTTTCTGGTTCGGGGTCATGTTTTATCTTGCATATAAGATTTACAGATCCGTCCGAATCGTATCCGCACAGGAATGTATCATCGTAGAGCGTTTGGGAAAGTATAGTAAGACTCTTCATGCAGGCTTTCATGTGCTCGTTCCTTTTATGGATAACGACGCTTATTACCATACATTAAAAGAGCAAGCGATAGACGTCCCTCCCCAAACTTGCATCACCAAGGATAACGTGAAAGTGGAGATGGACGGAATCCTTTACTTAAGGGTTCTGGATCCCCAAAAAGCGAGTTATGGGATAGACGATTATCGTTTTGCGGTCACCCAACTCGTGCAGACTACCATGCGCGCGATTATAGGTACGATGGACATGGACACGACCTTCGAGACCAGGGAAGCGATCAACAGTAAGATTCTGGACGTTCTAGACCAGGCTGCCGAGCCCTGGGGGGTCAGAGTAAACCGTTACGAGATAGTAAACATCGCTCCTCCTAAATCGGTCATCGAGGCAATGGAAAGAGAGAAGAAGGCGCAAATCACCAAGAAGGCGCAAATCTCCCTATCCGAAGGAGACAGGGATTCTAGAATCAACCGTTCCCTGGGTATTAAAGAAGAAGCGATCAATAAGTCCGAAGGGGAAAAACAAAAACGAATCAACGAGGCGGAAGGTGTAGCTTCCGAAATCGAATCCATAGCGACTGCGACCGCAAAAGGAATCGATCTACTCTCCTCGGCCATTCGCTCCAAAGGTGGAAAGGAAGCCGTTAAGATGAGGATCGCTCAAAGATTTATCAAAGAAGTGGAGAAATTAGGACAGGAAGGAACGGAACTCGTTCTTCCTCTAAATCTTTCGAATTTCAAATCGGTAATGAAAACCGTATTAGGAAGCGAAGAGAAAAAATCTTAAATTGAGATCACCGCATCGGAAAGCCCGATGCGGAACTTCTATTACATCAATCTACGAGAAGGGTCTACGATTTCCGTGATCCGGATTCCGTAATAATCGTCTAGTAAGACCAACTTGCCTTTACCAACCAATTTACCGTTGGCTAAAATATCCAAGTCCTCGCCGACCGCATTGTCCAATTCTACTACAGCGCCTTCGCTCAAACCCAGAACGTCCTTGATATACATATTCGTTCTACCTAATTCCACGGTTAGAGCGATATTAACGTCTAAGAGTAGATTTAAATTGGCGGTATTCGAAGAAACGGAGCTGGATCTAGAGCTGGTCTTAGCGGGGGCAGGAGTCGCAGAAGGCCCTAAGGCTGCGGCGATATCCGCAAAAGAAGGAGCTCCCCCTGGATCGGAAGCGGTAGGACTGCCACCACCACCGCCTGCATCTCCTAGTAAGGAATCCAATTCTCCGCTGAGGTTGAAATCGGCGGATCCTCCGCCTCCCCCACCACCGGAAGGACCGGCCCCGGTTAATAGTGCGTCAATATCATCTTGGGAAAGCGAGCCTTCACCCATAAGAGATTGCCTCCAAAGGTTCTTTCTAAATTCTTCGACAGAACCGAAAGATTATACAAGAGAAATTCTACCGGAGAGAACATGAAACCAGAGGACTGGAACCCGCCGAGCAGACCAACTTCTTCCCTGATTCTGGACTTTAGCCAGGCAAAGAACCTGTTATATTCGGAATTAAAGGGGCTAGGAGTGGAGGATTCACAACTCCCCGCCTTTGTACCGGATAAAAAGGATCTTAGGATCGAATTTCCCATTTCCGGTGCGGATAAGTCCCAACTCTTGGACTGTTTCCAAATCGTACGAAATCATATCGAAAATCTCAGAATCCATACCTTTGAACCGGGATACTATTGCCTACAAGCATTGAATGAGAATTTATTCGAGACCAAGAATATCCTGGATAATGCGAAATTCAGATTCTACTCGGGCAGAAACCAAAACCGAGTGGAAATCACTAAAAAAGGAGATTTCCATCGGGAAGAAATCTTCGCGGCCATAGATCTTTTCAAATATCTCCGCTTATCCAAGCAGGAATCGGTGCAAAATCCGAAAGAATTGCTACTGCGTTTGGGGATAGATGTATTCGATCCGGAAGAAGCTAAGAAGAAGGGTGACTGGATCACCTTCGATGCCGTTGCCGGTTACGAGGAAGTAAAGCGGCAGATTTTAGAATCCATTATACTTCCCCTCCAATCTCCCGGAACATTGGAAGAAGTGGCTAAATTAACCCGGAAATTTCCGGGAAGGGTAAAACCGAGAGCAATACTACTCGAGGGAGAGCCCGGGGTGGGCAAAACCACCATGGCAAAAGTCGTTTCTTGTATGACCGGAATTCCGTTAATTTACGTCCCAGTAGAATCCATTCTAAGCAAATATTACGGGGAAAGCGCACAAAACATGGCTTATGTGTTCGATGTGGCCTCTTTATTCCCCTCTTGCTTATTGTTTTTGGATGAAATCGACTCTCTGGCAGGATCCCGAGACGACGGTTTATTCGAGGCAACTCGTAATATTCTATCCGTGCTACTCAGAAAATTGGACGGCTTCGAAGGGGGACAAAAATCAATTACCCTTGGAGCTACGAATAGGAAACAGGACCTGGATAAGGCTTTGGTTTCCCGTTTCGACCGATCCGTTTACTTTCCTCTTCCGAATGTAAGGGAAAGGGCGGCTATATTAGGGAATTATGCTAAGCATTTGACGGAATCCGAGAGAACGACCATTTCTGAGCGCTTAGAATCGGCTTCCGGGCGGGATTTAAGAGATTTCTGCGATTTCGTAGAAAGGAGATGGGCGGCTAGCCTGATCGAAAAAGGATTGAAAGCCGCTCCTCCACCCTATGAATTGTATTTTGAAACTAGCGCAAAATCGGGAAAATACTAGTTTTCCACCCGAAAATGTAAGTCTTGGCTTTAATCGGGAGTCTATTTTTCCGATACTCAAAACAGGGTTTCCTCGGTTTTTTCTGAGAAGTCCCACGCTAAAGAGACCAAGGAATAGGGTACAATGAAACGCAAAATCGCTTTTTGTCTGGCCGTTTTATCAATCGCCGGCATACTCAACGCTCAAGACAACCAAGCCCAGAAGAAGGAAGACCAACAAGTAGGTGCGGCTATCCTGGACACCGAAAAAGGTCTGGACCAAAGAGTTAGCGCACTGAACGAGAGACTGAAACGTCATACCGTTCTCATGAAAATGAAGGTTCGCATTCTTCCTTTCCGCACCGTTCTATACAAAGGAAAGGCCAATAACGACGAGTGCGTTCCCGCTGGAAGCAACGCTCAGGAAGACCAGGCTAATAACTGCATCCGCGTAGAAGTTTACGATTTCATTAAGGATGAGGAAAGAGGCCAGGGAAAGATCGTCCAAGGCGGACTCTCCAAGTATATGGAAATCTATTTCGAAGGACCGAACACCAACGATCCGGATCCTAGAATGGAACCTCCTCGCAAAATCAGCAAAATCATCAGCAGGGTTTATAAGAACAATTTCCTAATCGAGGACAAATCGGTTTCCGAAATCATCGATAGATCTCCTAACGACCAACCCGGCCATAACGAAAAGATCGAACTTTTCTACCAAAAGAACGGATATCCGGAGTGGAACCGTCCTGAAACTCCTAGCGAAAAGGGAGTGGGTAAATATGTTCTCTCCAACGTGGAAAACACCAAGACTCACCCGATTCGCAACAGCTTTAAGAAAACGTTCTATATCAAACATCTGGACAATTTCGATCGTCTTTTCACCAAGATCTTCGATTATAACGACCAGTTAGGAAATGAGAACTACAAGGAAAACGTAGATACCCTCAAGGAGTCCTTGAAGTACTAAGTGCGTTATATTGTTCCTTGTTCTTCCTGCGGCACCGAACTCAGAATTCCTCTCGATTTGGGAAGGCTGACGGTTCGGTGTCCCAGGTGTTACCATTCGTTCGTTTTTGATCCCGAAGATTCGGCTAGCTTCCGAGGAGGAAGATACGATTCTCCGAGACAAAACTCGGAAAGCGGAAATCCCCGTTCTATGCGGGGATTTTTTCATTTCTTAAGGGAAACTTTCTCCAAATTCAAAGCCAAATTCAGGAAGAATGAAGCTTACGGTTGGGAATCCCCTTCCGCTCAAACCTCCAGCAAATATTCCGAGTCCTTCTCCGCAAAAAGAGAACTCGGTCCTCTTTTTGCCAAATATCTGCTCTTCGCTTTGATCCTCATCGGAATCCTAAGAGCCTGCTTCTTTTCCAAGGATAATTTTTCTCCGAATAGACAAGAAGGCCCTCCTCCTTTCCAAGAGGAACCAAACTCTCCTTCCCAACCGGAAGAGGATCCTCCCCAAGTGGAAATCTGATGAATATCCTACTCTTAGGCCCCGAAGACAGAATTTCCTCCGGGGTGTATAGGGTAAGCCGCAGAATTACTCTAGATCATATTTTTGGAATATTAAAGAAGAAGGAAGGAGATAGCCTAAAGGCGGGCTTTGAAAACGAATCCCTAGGGCTATTTCGAATCCTCCAATCCGGCCCGAACGAACTCGTAGGGAAATACGTTCCTATAATTCGAACCCAAAAACGAACTAGAAGGCTAAAAATTCTTATAGCCGTCCAAAGACCTCCCACAGTGGAAAAAATCCTGCACCTTGCAGGCGTTTGGGGTCTTGACTCCTTGGAGTTCCTGGTCGCCGACCTTTCTCGTAGGGAATATCTCACTTCTCCAGTGTGGAGAGAATCGCTTATCCGAGAACAAATCCGACTAGGAATGGAACAGGGAGGGAATGTGCATAGACCCGAGATTAGAATCTCATTCTCTCCTCCCGAAAAAGGAAAATCATCGTCGGGCTCGTCTTTTCGGGAGAGAATCGTAGAACTCCCCTCTTCTTCCTTTTATTTGGATCCGAAAGGAGAGAGTCTATTCTCGGAGAAGATCTCTCATAAGATAAAATCCGAACCTCTTAAGACGGTTTTACTGGGCCCGGAAGCAGGATGGAGTCCGAAAGAAATCGAATTATTGAAAAGCTCCGGCATGCAAGGAATCCGACTCTCTCGGTCGATTCTCAGATCGGAGCAGGCGTTTGCCTTTTTTCTTTCCCAATGGGAAGCCTTAACTTCCTTTTAAAGCTCCATGGGAAGGCCGCTTCACTAGAAAGTTAAGGAATTCGAAAATAGAACTTTTTGTTCGTCTTGGGCCACGAATGCGTTAGTGGTACTATCATACACCCATCTGCGGATATCCTGAACCCGGATCGTGATAAAGCCCAGGTTCAAGGCCAATTCTACGGCGCCTACGGAGTTGTTGTCCTGCTTGAACATATCCTTATTATCGTCGAAGTTCTTTTTGGTAAAGTATCCGGAAAGCATGAGAGTCGTTCCGAGAGGAATATACAAACCTAAGAAAATCCTAGAATTGTTCGGTCCGGAATAATTCTCGTAGTTAGCTTCCAAGGACATACGGTAGAAGTTTAGAATAAGAGAGGTGAAGGTTCCCTTTAACTTGGGGGCGTCCGGATCCGCAAGCTTGGCCGCTTCCAATTTGGTCATAGGAATCTTGGAATTTACGTTTGCTTGAAATCTTTCTATTTCGTAAAAGCTGTCGAAATACATGGGAATATAATTCGCGTCCATGTTTCTGTATTCGGGCTTGAGTTTTAGATAAATTTCCTTACCGCCTAAGCGAAGCATCGCGCCATAATGAGTACCTTTGGCGTTATTCAGGGTCTTGATCGTATTTACGTCGTAGTACGGGGTTAGCTCCACGTATTTGGAACTCAAAAGTTTGTATTCTGCGTCCATCCCTTGGATGGTCAGCTTTTCCGTTTGGTCTACGAGAGGATTATTATTGGAGTCCAATCTCAGACGTCCTGTCGTATCGAAATCCAATTGAGTAGGAGCCTTGGTGTCGAAAGCGGTTGTATAACCGATCGCAAAACGATTCGTAAAATTATCCTGATTGAAGAATTCCCGCAGCCTTTGTTGCGCCGTTTCTGGCTTCTTATCGATGGGAACCATCTCTTCCTTTTGCTGCTTTGTCTTCTCGTCTTCCACTAAGGCCCGGTATTTTTCCCTGTCCTCTTGGTCGACTCCAGCTTCTTCGTATACTTTCCTACGTCCGGCTTCGTCGGCCACATTTCCCTGGCCCACCTGCATCATGGAGAATAGTTGGGATCGTCCCGTCACGATATCGAATAGCTTAAAAGCCATCGCGAATGGACGAATATAAGCGCGTGCCGACCCTATTTCGTGAGTGTACACCGAATTTGTAAATACTTGCACACCGCCGAAATCGCTATTGAAATCGGCCATGAGACCCACATTATAAATATCAATCCTTTGGTTGTTTACATACCGGTTTACTATGGTTCCATGCCCCACATACCCGTCGAAAATCTTACCTGCAAAAAAGGAGAATGTGGTCTCCCCGGGTTTGTACATCCCGTAGGTTCCATACCAGATATTATTAATAATCCTTAAATAATCGCTTTTCTGATCGTAATCTATCTTTCTGAGACTTCCCAATTTTACGGTGGGATCTTTAGGGTCCTGATCGTAGATCAGAAAGTTCAGAGGAGCGGTTAAAGACATCCCGAAATCCCCTCCGAAATTCAGATTCAGAGTGGGAGCTATATAAAAGTAATAGTCGTTATTGAATTTATTAATCCCCGCGTCGAAGGTAAACGGATCCGGGGGTTGCATGTATTGCCTTCCGGGAGGCATCCATAGCTGTGCTTCCAATTCCGATCCGATAGAAGGAAAGAAATAGACGGATATAAATAATAGTCCGGGCAAAAGGAAAGAATTACGTATTTTCTTGCTTACTTTTAACTTCATAGATTCGCCGGACTTGCCGGAATTCTCTCCCTCGGTAAAAAGAAAAAGATTATCTTTAATATCGTATGCCGAGCTTGGAATCTAAACGACGATCTGATTCTAAGCAGCCCCGAAAAACAAAAACCAGTAAAAGAAGAAGGTTTCTCCATTTTTTGGAAATAATTTTCTTTTTCTTAACCCGGATCCTACTTAAGTAATAAAATACGTTCCAATATATAAAACAGAAGTCCATTCTGCTATATTTTACAAAATATCTTATTTAATAGAATATTTCTGGACATTAAAGAGAAGATATCTTTAATTGACTAAAAGGAGTTTCCATCGCATGGCAAGACAATTCAAACCGGAGACTATCGCTCTCCACGGGGGACAGGCCCCGGATCCACATACTACCTCTAGGGCGGTTCCGATCTACCAAACTACGTCCTACGTTTTCAAAGATACCGACCATGCGGCGCGACTTTTCGGTCTGCAAGAGTTCGGTAATATATACACTAGAATCGGTAACCCGACTACCGACGTATTGGAGCAAAGAGTGGCCGCTTTAGAAGGCGGAGTCGCAGCTTTAGCTACCGCTTCCGGTCAATCCGCGGAAACATTAGCTCTTTTGAATATTGTAGAATCCGGACAGGAAATCGTAGCCTCTTCTTCTCTTTACGGCGGAACCTATAACCTTCTGCATTATACTTTCCCTAAATTAGGAATCAAGGTCCATTTCGTAGACCAATCCAATCCGGAAAATTTCAAAAAAGCGATTAACGATAAGACCCGCGCAATCTTTGCGGAGACCTTAGGAAATCCTAAACTGGATACCCTGGACATCGAGGCGGTCGCAAAAATCGCCCATGAAGCGGGAGTTCCTCTTGTAATCGACAATACACTACCTTCTCCTTATCTGGTTCGTCCTATCGATCATGGTGCGGACATAGTCGTTCACTCTCTCACCAAATTCTTAGGCGGACACGGAACCTCCATAGGCGGTATCATCGTGGACTCCGGTAAATTCAACTGGGGAAACGGTAAGTTCAAAAACTTCACGGAACCGGATCCAAGCTACCACGGCTTGAAATTCTGGGATGTATTCGGTAAATTCGAACCTTTCGGAGGTGTGAATATCGCCTTTATCATCAAGGCAAGAGTGCAAGGACTCAGGGATCTCGGACCGGCTATCTCTCCATTCAACGCATTCAATATTCTGCAAGGAATCGAGACCCTGCATCTGAGGGTGACCCAACACTCCCAAAACGCCCTAAAAGTCGCGGAATTCCTTTCTAAGCATCCGAAAGTATCCTGGGTGAACTATCCGGGTCTTCCTTCCGACAAAAACTATGCGTTGGCGAAAAAATACCATACCCGCGGTCTTTTCGGGGCCATCCTAGGATTTGGAGTCAAAGGAGGAGTTCCGGAAGCAAAGAAACTCATCGACGGACTCGAACTATTCTCCTTACTCGCAAACGTAGGAGACGCTAAGTCCTTGGCGATCCATCCGGCTTCCACCACTCACCAACAGTTGAGTCCGGAAGAGCAACTTGCCTCGGGTGTGACTCCAGAATTTATCCGTCTGTCCGTCGGTCTCGAACATATAGACGATATTCTTACGGATTTGGACGAAGCACTGAAAAAGGTGTGACTTCCGACTCCTTAGGAAAAATCGTCTAATAATCGGCCACTTTCCCCTTCTCTATTCGGAATTCTCTTCCGGAGGGAGTTTGTGAGGAAAGTGGCCTAACTGTTTTGGAAGTAAAGGATGATCGATGCTCGTTCGATAGGAATCGTTGAGCCGAAAACGGCGGTCTTAGGTGATCTACGTCTGGACAACGGATCCGTTCTCTCTCCCGTCATCCTGGCTTACGAAACTTACGGAACTCTTTCTCCTAATAAAGACAACGCGATCCTGGTCTGTCATGCTCTTTCAGGCGACGCTCACGCGGCGGGTTATCATACTTCCACCGATAAGCGCCCCGGTTGGTGGGACGATTATATAGGCCCTGGAAAAGCCTTCGATACGAATCAATATTTTGTAATATCTTCCAATGTGATCGGAGGTTGCAAAGGATCCTCCGGTCCTCTTACCGTAAATCCTGTCACAGGCAAAGCTTACGGCTCCAGTTTCCCTTTCGTATCCATCAAGGATATGGTGGCGGCCCAAAAACTCTTAGTGGATCATTTGGGAATTTCCAAATTATTCTGCGTTGCCGGAGGTTCCATGGGAGGAATGCAGGCATTAGAGTGGAGTATCGCTTATCCGGATCTTTTGGATAACTGTATCATACTAGCCTCCACTGCGGAACATTCCGCGATGCAGATCGCATACAACGAAGTGGGTCGCCAGGCAATTTTATCAGATCCGAATTGGAATAATGGCCTATACGAGGATAACGCCTCTCCTCGCAAAGGATTGGCGCTCGCGAGAATGGTGGGCCATATCACCTATCTCTCGGACGATAAGATGAGGGAAAAATTCGGCAGGAATCCGCCTAGAGGTTCCCTCTTAAATTCGGATTTTGCCGTAGGAAGTTATCTTATTTACCAGGGCGAAAGTTTCGTGGATCGCTTCGATGCGAATTCTTACATATATGTGACCAAGGCCTTGGATCATTATAGCCTAGGCAAAGGAAAGGAAC
Organism: Leptospira wolffii serovar Khorat str. Khorat-H2; assembly: GCF_000306115.2. Lineage (NCBI taxonomy): Bacteria > Pseudomonadati > Spirochaetota > Leptospiria > Leptospirales > Leptospiraceae > Leptospira > Leptospira wolffii. Next base: position 679,305 of record NZ_AKWX02000007.1, on the reverse strand, counting down.
TCACGCGCGCATTATCTCCCGCTAAATGCAGATTCTTAGTGATCTCCTATAGTTCGGATTGGCTGTATCCCCCTTCCCAATCCAGAGAGATCGTGAAGAGTCTAGAGGCTTCCGATAAAAGGGTGATGTACGTGGAACTGAATGCCAAAGAAGGACACGATAGCTTCCTACTTCCGAACGCAAAGCAAGAGGACGTACTAAGAGGATTCCTGAATATGCCGGTGGACGAATGATCGCATCCCAAATTCTTAAAAGCGCCACTCTTAAAGAAAGACCGGACTTCGGTTATATTCTAGATGCGATCTCTCCCGGATCCAAGGTCTTAGATCTAGGGTGCGGAAACGGAGATCTCCTTTATCTTCTGAAGCAAAAAGGCATCCGAGGACAAGGCATAGAAAAGGACGAGGATGCGATCGTGGAATGCATACGCAAAGGCGTCTATGTACACCACGGAGATATAGACGAGGGATTGAGCCACCACGAAGACAAACGTTTCGATTACGTGATCCTAAACCAGACGATCCAAGAGACGAGGCATCCGGGAGAAATTATCAAGGAATGCCTGCGCATCGGTAAAAAAGTTATTTTAGTTTTTCCTAATTTCGGATATTGGGAAGTGCGATTTAAGATCCTATTCCAAGGTAAGACTCCCGTTACGGACCTGCTTCCTTATCGCTGGTTCAATACTCCGAACCTACACTTTTTATCCGTCTTGGATTTCCAGGAATTTTGCGATTTAAGAGGGTTCACTGTCGAAGACAAAGCATTCTTTACCGATTTCAAACAGGTAAAGTTTCGTCCGAATTTCTTCGCGAAATTGGCATTGTTTCAGATTAGATAGCTCAAGTCGGAAAACCGCAGGTTCCGATCGAATCAACCGACGGGAATTTTTCCCGCTCTTTCCAAAGCCTGATCTATCAGAGATTGGTACAATTCCTGAATTGCGATACCCGCCGCCTTGGCTTGTTGTGGGATCAAGCTAGTCTCGGTCATCCCGGGAAGCGTATTCGTTTCCAATACGAAAGGAATTCCGGATACTACGATAAAATCCGTCCTAGAATATCCTTCACAACCCAAGGTTTTATGAGCAAGAACCGATTGTTCCTGGATCTTCTCTATAACTTCGGCGGGCAAGCGCGCCGGCGTGATTTCTTGGGAGAGTCCCGGTTTGTATTTGGATTGCACATCGAAGAATTCTCCCCCCGGAATGATCTCGGTCGGAGGAAGCGCTTGCCATACCTTCTTTCCGGCTTCTCTTTTTTCCCAGACCCCGCAGGACACTTCGGTTCCATCTAGAAATTTCTGTAAAATGGCGTGGTCTTCGTGTTCGAAGAATTCGGGAAGCCTACGTTCCAATTCTTCCATGGTATTGATTCTAAAAGTGTGAAAGCTAGAACCTCCTTCTACAGGCTTTAGAAACAAAGGATATGTCAATCCCAGGCTTTCGACCGGAGTCGATTCGGTAAGAAATTCCTTTTTTCTCAATTCCCAGAAAGGAGCCACGGACATTCCGGCTAGTTGGAAGAGTCGATTCGCACGGATTTTGTCCATGGCAAGAGCCGAAGCCTTCACATCGGAACCTGTGAAAGGGATTCCGAGTACTTTCAAAAATCCTTGCATAGAACCGTCTTCTCCGGAGGTTCCATGGAGTCCTAAAAATACGACATCACAATCTAAAGAGGAAAACGGACCCGCGTTCACACCGTTTATTTCTTCGAATTGTCTGAGAAAGGAATCCGAGTCATTCTGTGTAGATTCAGGTAAACGGACCGAATACTCTTTCGGTATCACCCATCTTCCGTCCCTAGAAATCAGAATGGGTTTGACCGAATGTCCCATTGCGGCCAAAGTTTTACTTATGAAACTCCCCGTTCTTAGGGAAATTTCGTGTTCCGTGGAAGTTCCTCCGAATAATACCGCAATTTTCACAATGAGCCTCTTTTACCCCTTCTCTAGGATTTTTTAGGAAGAATGATTTATAGTCCGTCCCAAAGATCAGGTCATCTTCCGACAATCCGTCTCGGGCTTCAAAAGCCTGGACTTTTTAGAACAGGCTTTTATAAGAATATTCTCCTTATCCTTTTCTTCCTGTTTTTTACGGAAAGCCTATTTTCTGAATTTCCATTCAAACCTGTTTCGCCCTACCCTTCCGAATACAAACAGTTCTGGTTTCTGTACCAATCCGAAAAGAGAATGGGAGAAGAGGAACAAATCTACCGTCCGTTCTTCTCTTTCTATAAGGAAACCAAATCCAACTACCAGTACAGAACGGTCCTGTTTCCGTTCTTCTATTCGGAACAAACGGATTACTGGAGGGTTTGGACCTTTTTATTCTTCATTTCCGGAACGGAGACTTTTCACGACGATATAGGTTGGGATGAGGACACTCTTTCTCCGTTCCTAATCTGGGGCAAAGGGGATACGGCTAAGGATTCTTATTTCGGATTCTTCCCTCTATTCGGTCAGATGAGAGGGAAAGTCAGTTATTCGGAAATGAATTATATTCTTTTTCCTCTTTATTCGAACTGGAAACATAAGAATTATCAGGCGCACGGAATTCTTTGGCCTATTATCATGTGGGGAGGTTCGGAGGTTCGAAACGATCTCAGGATTTTTCCTTTCTATTCTCAAAAGATTCACAAAGGAAAGTACGAGAGGTATTCTGCCCTCTGGCCGTTCTTCCAATGGGGAAGAGTCAACCAAGACAAAAGGGAGCCGTTCTCCTACGCTATGTTCTGGCCTTTTTACCTTTCCAAAGATTCCGAATTCGGAAACATGAAAGCCAGGGCATTTTTATGGTTTCCGATTTTCGGCTCCCTATTCGGCTATGGTTACGATAAAAAAACCCAGGAAATGGATTGGAACGCACTCTTCTTTCTTTTGCAATACGGCAGAAACGACGACGAAGATTACAGAAAGTTAATTCTCTTTCCTTTTTACGGTTACTATCGCTTCGCGTATAAGGAAACCCGTTTCTTGACTCCGTTCTATTTCCGTTTGAGCACGGACAGTTATCATATCAAATCTTCCGAAACCTATTTCATTCCATTTTGGTGGAAGACGAACCGAACCTACGTGCAATGGGGAAGAGAAGAAAATTATTATAAACTCTGGCCATTCTTTCGATGGCATGAGGACAGGGATGGAAATTTAACTTGGAATCTTCTTTCCTTATTTCCGCTCAAATCGGAGACTATGGAAAGGATTTGGGACCCGGTCTGGTCCATCTTGGAATTTCAGAGTCTGTCCAACGGGGAAAAAAGACTCTCTCTCCTAATGAGATTGTACACCCAAAGATGGAGCCGGGAAGAATTTCACGTTCATATTCCGTTTTTGGTGGAATATAGCTCCACTCCGGAAAAGACCTCGTACCAATTTCTGTACGGTTTCTTCGGATTGGAAAAAGACAAGGAGAAGACCACGGTGCAGCTTCTCTGGTGGATCAGGATATAGATAGGATGATCGAAAGCATAAAAGAAAAAGTGAACGAGAACTTATACGCAGCGGGTTACACGATTCTCTTGATTGTGGAAACCTTTCTGAACCTACGATTCTCCATAGAGAAACGGAAGGAAATTCTGGATCAAATGTACATCTCGGGAGTAGGAAGTCTATTCGTGGTTTCCGTGGTGGCAGTATTTACCGGAATGCTCCTCACTTTGAATACCGGCTTGGGCCTAAAGGACTTCGGGGCGGAAGGCCAGATAGGTCTTCTTCTTACCATCACCCTCACTAGAGAAATGTCTCCTTTTATGACGGCTCTCATTCTTGCAGCATCCATTGGTTCGGCGATCGCCGCGGAGATCGGGACCATGAAAGTCTCCGAAGAAATAGACGCTCTCGAAGTGATGTCCATAGATCCGGTACGCTTTTTGGTCTTTCCGAGAGTATTAGGTTTTTCTTTAATGGTTCCCATTCTTTGCGTCTATTCCAGCACGTTAGGAATCCTAGGCGGAGCCATAGTAGGACATTTCCAATTGGGGATCGAATACATTGTTTATTTCCAGGACGTATACGAAAGAATCACCTCCATTCCCGGTTTAAAGGACTTATACACCGGTTTATTCAAGGGTTTCATATTCGGGTTGATCATTTCCTCGATTTCCTGCTCTCATGGACTCAGAACCTCCGGAGGAGCCATCGGAGTGGGAAGAGCTACCAGGGAGTCCGTGGTCACTTCCTTTCTTATGGTCATATTCTTCGGTTATGTGATCACCGCGATTTTCTACAGGCAATAATATGGAAGAATACGCGATCGAACTTATAAATCTTCATAAAGCCTTCGGAGCCCGTAAGATTCTGAAAGGTATGGATCTACAAGTGCGTAAGGGAGAGACCATGGTGGTCTTGGGCCCGTCCGGTACTGGTAAATCGGTAACTCTCAAACATATCACAGGACTCTTGGAACCGGACGCGGGAGAATGTAGGATCTTCGGTCAAAAAATTTCCCACGTTCCCGTTCCGGAGAGGGAAAAAATCCGTTCTAAAATGGGAGTTCTTTTTCAGTCGGGAGCGCTCATCAATTGGATGACCGTATTCGATAATGTGGCCCTGCCCCTACGAGAGCATAAACTATTTACCGAAGAAGAGATACAGAAGATCGTGTCCGAAAAATTGAGATTGGTGGATATGACCGTCGCCAAGGATAATTTTCCGAACGACATATCGGGCGGTATGAAGAAACGGGCCGGTCTTGCCCGAGCCATCGCCGCGAACCCGGAAATCATTCTCTACGACGAGCCTACCTCCGGACTCGATCCGGTTATGTCCAACGTGATCAACGAACTCATCCTGAGGATCAAAAAGGAAACGGGAGCGGCCCAGGTGGTAGTCACTCACGATATGTCTAGCGCTTATATGATCGCCGACCGCATTTCATTTTTTTACGGAGGTCAGGTATTATTCACCGGAACCCCGGAAGAAGTGCAGAATTCGGAGAATGAATTCATCCGTCAGTTCATTCATGGGAAGACGAAAGGCCCCATGATTCTGGAAACCAAATCGTGAAAACCCGGTCCTACCAAAGAATAGGGGTTAGAATGCCGATATTAATCCAAGGGAATTCGATCTAAGAATGAAATCGTTTCGTTACCTTCTCGTAGGAGCCATTTTCTCCGTCGCCGTAGTAGTGGTGGGATACTTTACGGTCATGACGGAAGGAGGTCCCGTGCAAAAGCGGGGAGAATTCCTAAAGATCAATTTCAAAAACTCGGAAGGAATCAAGGTGGGTAATAAGGTCACCGTCCAAGGGGTTCCTTTCGGTTACGTTTCCAATATTCGCCTCATCCAAATCAACGAAGAAGGAGCCGTTCTTCCTCCGGGAGAGGTCGGAGTCGCCACTCGCGTGGAAGTCACTATTCTTCTCAAAGAACCTGTGAGAATGTACGAAAACTACGATATCGCGATCCGTAACGAAAGTCTTCTTTCCGGTCGTGTGATTTCGATAGATCCCGGAACTTCGGAATCCACCGAAGAGGGAAAGGTAGGGCAAAGATCTTTCCAGACCGTAGATTATAAGTCGGGTCCCTTGAAAGGTAGAGTTCTCCAAGATCCTCTAGTCTCCCTCTCCGAGCTCATCGCGGAAAACCGAGGAGATATTCGTAGGACCTTCTCCAATGTTGCGGATATCACCACCAAGATCAATTCCGGTGACGGAACTCTAGGACGACTCATCAACCGGGACGATCTGCATACGAACGTGAATACTGTGCTGACGGACGCACAAATCGTTCTGAGAGAATTGCGAGAAGGTCTGGAAGATACGCGGGAACAGGCTCCAGTTACGAGCTTTATCCGCGCGGCTCTTAGCTCTTTCTAAGATTCTCTTTTTCTTGCCAAACCCCGCTTCTTCCCGGATCCTGAAACCATGTCGGCCCAAAGAATCGCAATCATAGGTACTGGAATCATGGGAAGAGGAATCGCGGATAATCTTTCCCGGTCCGGAGCTCAGCTCCGATTATTCGCTCGGAACCCGGAGAAGATCCTGGACATGAAAGGAAAGAATCGTGAGATCTTCGGAGACGTCGCCTCCGCCTCCAAAGATTCGGATATAATCGTCTTATGCCTTACCGAGGATTCGGTGGTGGAAGATGCGGTATGCAACTCAGGACTTTTGGAATCCGATCCCAAATTCGTCATCGATATGGGAACCACTTCTCCCGAACTTACCCTAAAACTACATGATATTTTCCTAAAGCGAGGGATCCGTTTTCTGGACGCTCCCATGACAGGATCCAAAAACGCGGCCAGAGACGGGCAGATTCTATTTATGGTGGGAGCTCCGTCCCAAGAAGACATTTCGGAAATCCGATTCGTATTCGAAGTATGCGGTAAGAATGTAGTCTATTGCGGAAACATAGGCGACGGCCAAAGGGCGAAAATCGCATTGAATATGGTTCAGGCCGGAATTTTCCAGATCTATATGGAAGGATTCTCCTTGGCCGAAGCTCAAGGGATTTCTCCTGAAATCTTGAAATCCATCTTGGAACAATCCGCCGCCAAATCGGGAATTTCAGAATTCAAATTTCCTTTCGTATTCTCCGGAAATTACGAAACCCATTTCGCCCTAAAGAATATGTACAAGGATCTGAAACACGCTCTCGCTTCGGCCGAGCATTCCGGTACAAAACTTCCCTTGGTCTCTCATTTAGGAGAAATTTACGAATCCGGAATGCTCCAAGGACTAGGAGAAAAGGATTATTGCAGCCTAAACGAAGTCACTGCGAAGATACCTCCGGCCAAAGAATCTTCTCGATAATTCCGTTTCCGGACTCGTCCATCCTGAGCTGGATTTTAGCCCCGGGAGTCCTAAGTCTATCCTCGAATTCCTTGGCGGAGGCTTCCGGAACGAAGTATTTATGGTAGGGAAAATCGAAATAATCTCCGTTACATTCTCCCCTTACGTAAGTCCAGCATCCGGAGTCTTTTAGGGACTCCGGGTTGCAATCCGGTATGGAAATAGTTTCGTAGGCGCTTGGCTCCCTATCTTGGAAACAAACGCAAGATTCTCTCTTGGACTTTTTCGGTTTAGGAATCTCAGTGGGATCCGCAGATGCAGTCTCCGCAGTCTGGCATCCTCGTTCGGAAAATTCTCCCTCTACTCTAAATCGAATATACTGCCCTGAAAGTAAATCCCTAGGATCGTAACCCGAAATCGGAAGAATTAGAATCTTGCCTCTGCGCAGATCCATTTCCCGATCGATTACCATCGAAGCGAGAACCGCAATCGGCACTAAAAATGCGATGATAGACGCATAAAAACGATTCATGCTTCGTCCTCCAAAGGAAAGAGAAGGTTCGCTTTCTCTCGAATCTTTTCCTTTAATTTAAAGAATAGAATGCTAAAGCCTAAGATCAATATTCCCGAAACGATAAGTCCTATGCCGGTTTCCAAGAGGCTTCCGAATACTTCCAAATAAACCGCGACAAATCTAAGCCCCAGAACGAATAAAGAAAGATCGAACCATCTCCTGGACTCAAAGAATAAAAACGCGAATGGTAACCAAGCTCCGAAGAAATAAACCGCAGACGGCAATTTACCGTGCCAATGTGTAAGATTCGGAAAATTCAACAGGCTCAGAAATACTCCGGAAAGGAAGAGTAGGAACAATTTCCGTTTGGAAAAACGGGTTCTAAAAAGAACGCCTAGTCCTAAAAGCAAAACGGGGAGTAGAAAAGGCAAATACCAAGAATGTAAAATATTGGGATTCGAAAAACTGCGGAAATCTTCCAAATATTCCTCTCTCTGAGTCGCATAACTTCCCCAAATCGAAGCGACCAGAAAATAACCGAAAGCCCAAAGAAGAAAAGGATTACTCATTAAGAAATTTTGATTTTCCTTCGTTTCCATTCTTTTTTCCGCAAAGATGGAGATCGCGGAAAAGATCCAGGCAAACCAATAGATCGCCAGACTGAGGAAATATTCCTCTTCCTTCCATTCCAAGTCCGCTCCGGAAAGAATCCAACTAAAGAAAGAGAAACTGAATACGGAAATCCAAAGATGCTGTAAAACCTTGCCGGGAAAGAGAATCACCAGTAAAATCGTAATGCCGCTCCAAAGCAGGAGTCCTTGGTATAATTTCCCTTGGGTATGATATACCTGGGATATGAGTCCTATATTCGCGAAAAGCAATACGGAGAATAATAAAACCAGCAGATAACGGATCGTATCGTTCCAGATTCCTTTTCTACCGGAATACAGAATAAGAAAGCCGATCGCAAAGAGACTCGCAAAGGCCACGAACAGTTTTAAGGAATAATGAATCTTATCCCAATTGGCCGCGACAATCGCAAGCACGCCTAACCCTAAAACGACGATCCCTACCGCCAGAAAAGAATAGAATGCATAAGGGACTCGCTTGGAGTTTTCGAAATGCAAGATGGCTTCGGACTGATCTTTACTGATGAGTCCGGATTCCACCCAGATCTGCAGTTTTTTCTTCCAATTCATGGACCGTCTTTATCCTTGAGAATTCGAAAACGGTCAACTCGGTTTCAAAATGACTTGTCGAATCACAGGTTACCGCCAATTTGGAAAACGATTCGGGATGTAGCGCAGTGGTAGCGCACTTCGTTCGGGACGAAGGGGTCGCTGGTTCAAGTCCAGTCATCCCGATATCGATTCTTCTTTATTTTTCTTCCGGTAAGTAAGAGGAAATCTTCGCCTTATATCTATCTCTGAAAAAAGCCTCTTTCTTCGGAGCCTTGATTCCGGATTCTTTCAGTCTTCTCTCGTTTTCCGAAATTCTCTCCTCATCCAACGGGTGGGAGCTCAAGTATTTTCCGAGAGGTAGATTCTCCTCCGACTCTCCCATATGTTCCTTCTTCCAAACCTGGATATCCGAGAAGAATTTCGCGATGGCTCCCGGATAATACGGAGTGGATCGGATATATTCGAAACCGAAATGATCGGCCTCCTCTTCTGCGGAGCGACTATTGGCAAGTCCCACGATTCCCGAAGAAAATCCCGCGATATCCGACGCGTGTTCCGCCATATCCGGTCCCAGAACGTAAGAAAGCACTGTGTATAAGATAAAATACAGAGTGATATTAAAGGACAATTGCTTGGTAGAATGTCTTTTTTCAGCGTGTGCGATTTCGTGAGCGAGAATTCCGGCTAAGGTCGCCTCGTCGTCCACGAAACGAAGCAGCCCCGTATAAACGAATATATATCCCCCGGGAGCGCAGACCGCATTGATGGTTTGGTCGTCATCGATTACGGTTACCTTATACGGAAACACCTCCTTATAACGAATTTCAGGAGATTTCAAGACACGATCCGTAATGGATTGCACGTATTTTCGTAGGCCTTCGCTCTTGAATTCCTTGGTTCCATGCTCCCCACGGATTGCGCCTTGGTAATATTGTTTTCCCAGAAATTCGTCTATCTCCAAGGGAAAGAACGAATCGACCATCCAGCCGCAGTTTGTGAGACTAAAGGAGAATAAGAACAGGAATAGAATTCGACGGATCTTTTTTTTCATTCTAATTCAATCGCTGCTAAGTACAATCTCATAACCGCCGTAGGAGCGAATATTGATCACTCCGCTTTCGAAAAGAAGGTATTGTCCCTTGATTCCCAATAATTTGGAGTCTATCTCCGTTTCCTTTTCGGGATTGAAAGACTTGGATTTTTTAGGATATTCTAATATTGGATATTTTAACTTGGTGGGAACGGTTTCTTCGACTTCCGTATACGGCACTCCTAGATCCCAAGACTCCAGGATTTCCAATAATTCCTTTTTCTTTGCGGGAAGATCGAAAGGTTCCGAATCCTCTGTCACCATCTTTTGCCATTTGGTCTTATCGTCTATGACCGAAGTGAATTCCTTCTCTATGAGTCCCGCGTCCCTCCTATAGTTCACTTCCAAGAGAGGAACCGCTTCCTGCGCACCTTGGTCCACCCAACGATTCGAAACGGGCTTCTCTCTGGTGATTCCCACTTTCAGTCCGCTCGTATTGGCCAGATAGACGGTATGCTTTTGAAAGCAGTATCCTTCTCCCCATTCCGGCTCTCTGCAGGTTCCTAAATGAAAATGGCAGGTCTCGGGACGGAGAATACAGAGATCATTCTGCGCCAGAGTCTGAAAACATTGGAAGCAACTTCCCTGGTTGAAACTTTTGCTCGTGATTTTTCCGCAATGGACGCATCGGATCTTGCCGGTAAATTCCAATTTTACCCTCTTGCCTACTAGATCGTTCATCCTAAATGTAGCGGCGACTTCCTTGGCTTCCTGTTTCCCGGAATCTCCGGAGGCATATTCCGCAGTCACCCAAACGTATTCCACGGGGTCTAGACCGGAATGGTCCATCATTCGCAAGAATCCCCGGGAGATTTCTTTCATGGGAAAAAGTATTCCTTACCACCTAAAGGCCGCAACTGAGAATCCACTTTTACAGAAAGAATAGTACTGATTTCCTGTCCCTTCCAATCGAATACTACGATCCTATCTCCGAAAGAATAATGGCTGATTCTTCCGTCCGTATGGTAGAATATTCTAAGATCCGGCGAGCCGTTCCTTCCCGGTACGGATAGAACTCCTTTACCTGCGAGGGTATGCCCTTCATACCATTTTCCTACAAGTTCCGCTTCCGGACCGGAATCCTTGGCCTCTACCGTAGAGACTCTAAGCCAAGAACAACGAAACTCTCCCTCCAATTCCGGAAAAGTATCCTCACAGGGACTTTCCTTTAGTCGGATTTCCTGATCGAAGTTCGCCCCTCTTCGGACGCTCTGCGCGATCTTCGCAAAAGCGTAATATTTCAATCTTCCCAATACTTCTTTCAAACCGTATTCTTTCCATTCCGCGGATAGGGATAGAATCGGAGAAAAGAATAACAAGAGCGAGAGAATGCTCCAAATTCTAATATTCATATGTATCTATTCGAACTTTTCGGATTTAGCCTTAGTAGAGCAGATACTTTTCTATCTGCTTATTGGTTGCGGATTCCGTTTCCGCATAAGTTTTCCTAAATTCTTCGTAGGTTTTTCCCGCGTCCACGGATTCCCGGAATTTTTCCGTTCCCCAAAGGAAATCTATATTATGCGACCCGTCCGCATACTGTCTCCACTTAAAGTCTTTGTAATGCTTTTTCAGAATGGAGGTTAGGTTATAAGCCATACGGATCGGATCGTATTTCTTATTTACTACGGTGAGTCTTAGCCCTCTACAAATCTCTCCCTTAAAAGGGCCGAAAGTAGGTTTGAAGAATACGCTCTGGTAATAATAATCCCCGTTGCTATCCTCGTTTAGTTCGCTAATCACCGATTCCGGTTCGTTCATCCAAGGAGCTCCGAAATAGATGAAAGGAGCCTGAGTTCCCCTTCCTACGGAAACGTTGACTCCTTCTAATAATACGAGCCCCAGATAATTTCTGGCCGCATCCAAGACGGGAAGATTCGGGGAAGGAGTAGACCATGGAATTCCGTCCTTCTCCCAATCGAATCCTCTCTTCAGGTTCGTAGGGGAAACGATATCCAATTTTACTTTGCCGGAAAGATATTCTCCGTTGTAGAAGGCGGCAGCTTCTCCCAGAGTCATACCCGTGAAGAATAGGGAGGGAAATTCTCCCGCGAAATTCAGGAATTTCTTTTGTATCCCTTCTCCCCTCGCGCCCAGATATAAGGCGGGATTGGGATGATCCAAAACGATGAAACGGGTATTCGGATCCGGAAGATTGTCCATCAATCGTTTGAGTACGCTCAAATAAGTATAACAGCGCATTCCCATATCCACCACGTCGAATACGATCGCATCGGCTCCTTTTAATATAGCGGGAATCTCGGAATTCTTTACTTTATAAATATGATAAATCGGTAATTGAAACGTTTCGTCTACTGTAACGGGTGACTTACTAAAGTCCTCTTCCAAACCCAGAAAGCCGTGTTCTAGTCCGATCAGATGCTTGATTTTGACTTTCTTATCCTTGAATTCCTTCAGGATCTTTTCCGGATGTCTGCCGATTCCGGAAGGATTCGTAACAAGTACGACATTTTTGCCGGCGAGAGTCGGTAATACTTCTTCATAAAAGGAAACTTCGGCCGGGATGATTTTAGATTTGGAAATATGACGTCTGGATGATGCTTCCGCGCAAGAGTCGGAGCATATTGTCAGAAAAAAAATGAGTAAAGTTAGGATTTTTTTGTTTCTTTCTTTGAACCGCATGTAAGATACCTTATTTGTTCAGTAAATAGACAGAATTCAATTCATCAAGGAGAAAAAGGAAGCGATATGGCAAAGCTGCCCATCCTGCGGTTCACCGCTCTCACACTCATACTAGGTTTCACTTTTGCATGCGCAACCGGTAGCAGTACCGGCCGTAAAAAAAAGGAAGAATATACTCGCGAAGGCAATACGATCACCGTCTTAGGAGAGGCTCCCATCTACAACGGCGATAAGGCCAACGCAAAACAAAGAGCCATCAAAGACGCGAAGATCAACGCGGTTCGTAAAGTCGTCGGAGAGGAGATCTCCAACAAAAGCCAAGCCTCCGACGGAGAAAGCTTGGGCTCTAGTCTACTTTCCAAGACCGATGCATTCGTAAAGACCTACGATATCGTGGACGAGGCGGAAGGTAAAATAGATACCCAACCGATTTTAAAACTCACCGTTCGTTGCACGATCGAAGAAACCAAACTTTCGACCGCAGTAGAGTCTCTGCTCGCGGACGTTGGTAATCCTAGACTCGTGGTTTTGATCCCTTCCGTTGTTGGCGGAACTCCTGTTCCTCCACTGAGCGCGAATAATATCGCGGAAGCAGAGGTCATCAAGGCTTTGAAAAAAGCGGGAAACAAAATCGTAGATCCGAGTACCGCTTCTAAAACCGTAAAACCTTCCGGAGTCAATGCGGATGCGATCGGCGGTTTGGATGCGGGTTCTCCTATCATCGCCCAAGCCCAAGCTTCCGGTGCGGAGGTCCTGATTGTAGGAACCGTTGAAACCGAAGACCAAGGCCAGATTTCCAATATAGGCGGTAAAAACTTGGATCGTCCGATCTTCAGTACTGCGGCAACCGGATCCTACAAGGTAGTCCTACTTTGGGGAGACGGTAAGATCGTGGATACCGGAACCGGAGACGGAAGAGGAGCGGACATCACCCAAAAAGTTTCCCGCGAGAAAGCGGTCGCTGCTTGGGCGGAAAGCGTAACCAAGAAGGTAAGCAAACAATTAAAAGAAGAATGGTTCAATCTCACAGAGAATAACACCATCATTCTGAAATTTACCGGATTGAACGCAGACGAAGCCACCAAGTTCAAGGACGATCTCACCGAATTGACTGCGGCTAAAGATATCAATATCAGAACCTCAGACGTGAACGGATCCGAATGGGAAGTCACCTACCCCGGAAAAGACGCTCTCTTCATGGACGAGTTGGTATACAAGAAGGATAGAGGTTTCTCTTTCTTGGCTAGTAAGAAACTAAACGTAAAATCCGCTTCGAGAGGAGTGGTATCCTTGGAATTCACTCCGAATAAATAATCGGTTTCGAATCCGAAAAGAAGGAGGCCGGCGAGAATTTCGTCGGCCTTTTTTATTTATTTCCCGGCTACCTTCAAAGCCTTTTCGTATTCGGATTCGTATTTTAAGAAACTTTGCCAGAATTTGGGAACGGTTTCCTTATACAATTTGGAAACCAATATATCCAGATGGGAATGCCATCCGGCGGAAACCAAAAGCTTATCGTTATCCTTCTTCAATTTATGATGTCTTACTGTTAGAAGAACGTCCTCTCCCTTTTCGATCAATTCGAAACTCACCTCCGAATCCGGATACCAAGTAAAACTTAAGAATCGAGGTGGATCGATTTCAGTAATCGTTTCCTCGCCGCTGATTCCGTTTTCCATGGCCTTGAATCGATCCGGATAAGTCTTCTCATCCGAAAGAGAAGAATGCAGAAAGTTTAATTCCACCTTCCCTCCTACTCTCATCTCCATATTTCCTTTGGCGAGCCAGGTTCCCCTTTTCTCGGAATCGGTTAGGTATTCCCAAACTGTCTGTATCGGTCCGGGTAATAATCTTTCGAAACGCACTTCGCTGTCGGATACGAAAGTACCGTAATTCTTATTAATGGATAGATTCTTCATGCTATCTCTTCTCCTTCCTCATTTTATTGGCTCTCAATTCCTTTTCCAAGGCGTCCAATCTTCCTTCCCAGAAATTCTTGGCTCGATCCAGCCAGTCTTGGATCTCTTTCCAACCTCTATAGTCCAGGGAATGGATCCTACGTTGCCCATCCACTCTAGCCTGGATCAAATGGCAATCTCTCAAAACTTTCAGGTGCTGGGAGATCGCGGCTTGGCTAATATCGAAATGCCCTGCAATTTCACCCGCCCCCAATTCCCCTTCGAACAATAGTTCTAAGATCTTACGCCTTGTTGGATCTGCGATCGCATCTAATGCTTGCATGATCGAATATTAAATCCGTCACTTATATAAGTCAATACTTAAATAAATAAAACAACTATCCCCATCCAAAATTTTTTTCAGGATCGAAGCGAAGGGAATGAAAGAAAAACTCAGATTTAACGGAGTAAAAACTGAAATACGTAGGTATTTTGAGGATCCAATTGCTTGGTTTTGCAGAAATAAAAACGGTTCTTGTCTTTATCCTTCAGATAATATGCGGTTTCAGTTAGGTAGGCATAATTCTCAATGATTGCGGGATGCTTGGTATTATATCCGTCAGAGAGCATGGTTCCTCCGAACAGAGATAATTCTAAGTAGGATTCCGCTGTTTGCCACTCCGCTCTGTCAAGATAAATGGTCGCGATCTTCCATTCCACATCGTGGAATCCGGCAACTAAAATGACCTCGTCTTTTTTTCGGATTCCGTCTTGTAAGTCGATTTCATTCTGAATGCGCTTATATAGATCCAAATAGAAAGCAAGTAGCTTATCTTCCTTACCCCTATTTCCCAGACTCCAATACCAGGACTTCGCATATAATTCCCTTAACGTTAAATCTTTTTCGTATTTCGTTACCAAGGTTTGCAGGGATGTCCTGACTTCCTGGAATTTTCTGGCTTGGTAATCCGCATTTGCCTTATCCCAGATTTTCTGGTTTTGTTTCAGGAAATTTTCATGGGCAATGTAAGAAGGAGAAGTTTCTAAGAATCGAGTAACTGAAAAACCGCCTCTACTCGCCACCGCCGAGGGGTGATACGGGCTTTTGGTATCCGAGCAATCTATCGTAATCGAATTATCGGACTCGGATGTCGACTTTCTTTCCGAATCTGCTGTCGCACAGTGTAATTCCAATAGTATCGCTAAGATGAGGAGGCTACGAATCATTCCATTATCCTTTCGGGAAAAGATGCCTCGGAATTTTCACGAAAGGACGGAATAGAGTCAAGCTAAATCGTTCTCTTCGAAATCTATATACTTATCGGATAAAAATAGGACCGGAATTTTTTGTAAGAATCGGTCCTTCTTTTTTACCGGTCCTATTTAGAAATATCCAATTTAGACGAATATGTATTAGAAGAGTTTCGAACTCTTCTAATACGTCGGGATATAAAAAAGCCACCGGAAGAGAATCTTCCGGTGGCACCTTCTTCCCAAAGACTAAAGTTGGAGAAGTTTCAGGACCGAATTCGGTTTCATATTGGCTTGCACTAACATCGCCGTACCACTCTGCACGAGTATTTGTTTTGTAGTTAGCGTAACCATTTCCTCCGCCATATCCGCGTCCCGAATTCTAGACTCGGAGGCTTGCATATTTTCGTATGCAGCCATGAGCCCCTTTGCGGAATATTCGAGCCTGTTAAAATAAGCCCCCATATCCGCCCTCTGTTTCATGATCTTTCCGAGCGCGGCGTCGGCTAAGCCGATCACGTCGTTCGCTTCCCCAGGAGAAGAAACCGCAATGGGTCTGCCGTCAGCCTTGGTCAGCTTTAACGCCCGGGAAGTCATGGTTCCAATGAAGAACCTCTCCCTTTGGTTCTGGTTCGGTCCCATATGGAACCACATAGAAGCTCTTTTAGAACCTCTTGCGAAATCTCCTTCGAACAATTTGAATCGGTTGAACTCCGCTTGGGAAGCAATCCGATCCACCTCGTCGACTAAAGCGGAAACTTCCACCTGAACCAACTGTCTGTCTTCGGGGCTGTAGATTCCATTCGAGGTTTGGATGGCCAAAACCCGGATTCTTTGGATGATGTCCGAGGTCTGCTGGAGGAAACCCTCAGCAGTCTGGATGAAACTCATCCCGTCTTCCGTATTCCTCTCCGCTTGCCTCAGACCGTTGATTTGGGTCCGAAGTTTCTCGGAGACAGCCAAACCAGAAGCGTCGTCGCCGGCGGAGTTGATCCTCATACCGGACGATAAAGCTTTCATGGTTTTATCCACAGCTTGCTCGTTGAACTTCAGAGAGCGATGAGAGTTCACCGCGCTCAGGTTGTGATTGATAATCATCCTACACTCCTTGTAGAGATTTCCGGAGGATCTCCCTATCCTCCGATCGGACATGGTCTGTCCGGTGCTCCGGGATGGACCCGGTCGGACCACCCGACAGGCCATATTCTCCCGAGGAGGAATGGATGTTTATCTACACTGATTACATAAGATTACTCTTATATAGTACCGCCCTTTTATACGTTCAACGAGTCACGAGTCTATTCGACCCGGGTTCTTTGGTTCTTAGGAAATTCTTCCTAAAAAAGGAACCGGAAAAAGATTGGGATAATTATTCGAGTCAAGTCCCCAGTATTTTTCCCGTGCCTCTTTTTAGGTGCTCAGACAAAGATAGCCGCTTACGCGGCTTCGAATCTAAACTCAAAAGATTCCCGGTGCGGGAGCATTGCTGCCCCCGCTGCCGGAAAGTCCTAATTACCTAAGTAACTGGAGGACGGACTGAGGTCTTACGTTAGCCTGAGCTAACATAGCAGTACCGGACTGAACCAGGATCTGGTTCTTAGTGAACGATACAGTTTCCTCTGCCATATCCGCGTCCCTGATTCTCGACTCTGAAGCTTGGATGTTCTCGTAAGCTACCATCAGGCCTTTAGAAGCATGCTCTAAACGGTTGAAGTAAGCTCCGAGGTTTGCTCTTTGTTTGTTGATTTTCATTAACGCATCGTCCAAAAGTCCGATTGCGTCGTTCGCCCACTCTGCAGTGGAGAGAGTCAACAGAGAGCCGTCAGCTTTGATCAAGTTCAAGGCTTTAGCGGTCATCGTTGCGATATAAACCCGTTCCCTCTGGTGCTGGTTCGGTCCGATGTGGAACCACATAGACGCGGTTCTTGATCCACGGGCGAAATCGCCTTGGAGCAATGCCATCTTATTGAACTCTGCTTGGGAGGAAATGCGATCGATCTCGTCAACGAGCTGAGAAACTTCCACTTGGATCATTTGGCGGTCTTCGGCGCCGTAGATACCGTTAGAAGATTGGATGGCAAGTACGCGGATCCTTTGGATGATATCGTTAGTTTCCTGCAGATACCCTTCCGTAGTTTGGATCAGGGACATACCGTCCTCGGTGTTTCTCTCCGCTTGGCGAAGTCCTTTCACCTGAGTTCTCATCTTCTCGGAAACGGCAAGACCGGAAGCGTCGTCACCGGCACGGTTGATACGCATACCGGAAGAGAGAGCCTCCATGTTTTTCGCCACTTCGTTGTTCTGGAACTTCAGAACGCGGTGGGAGTTAATCGCGGCTAAGTTGTGGTTAATGATCATG
Source organism: Leptospira wolffii serovar Khorat str. Khorat-H2 (assembly GCF_000306115.2). Lineage (NCBI taxonomy): Bacteria > Pseudomonadati > Spirochaetota > Leptospiria > Leptospirales > Leptospiraceae > Leptospira > Leptospira wolffii. Next base: position 661,633 of record NZ_AKWX02000007.1, on the reverse strand, counting down.
AGTTTCCTCCTTGAAACTGATCATGAGCCCGGCGTCCGTGCCGGGTTCTTGTGCGTTGGTTTGGTTTTGGTCTTTTTCTATTTTTATAAATGAAGGATCGAAAATCCGGGAAATATCCTAGAATTCCTCGAGTTTCCTTCAGATATATCTTCGGAGATGGGATAGGCAGGGATTAATTCTTACGTTTTTGATTAAAATTAGCGATTTTAGATTAAATTCGCTAATTTTCGTCTGTTTTCAGGCTTTCAGGATCGAAGGAGGGAAAGATTTTTTGCAGAAAAAATTCTTCTTTTTTGGGCTCATCTAAAACTTCGAACGATTCGCGAAATTCCCTAAGCACTTTTTTTAGAATTCTTCCGAAAGCGGAAAGGCTGGATCTCATCACCCTTCCCCTCCCGATCCCCTTATGAATTTCTTTCCTTACTCCTTCTCATATCCCCTACGGAAAGAATCAGAAGATAGGCGAGAACCAGCCCCAAAGACATGAGCCCCAGGACTCCTGCTAATCTTGGGCTACCGATCACTTTTCCTAGAAAGTCCAACGAGTCCAAAAGAAGGGACCTGGGATTTTCTAAAACATCCCAACTGTTCCAACGATAGAATCTGCCGATACAAATTCCCAACGAAGTGATAGGTGCCACCGAGAGAATGAAAAGCCATCCGCTGCGGACGCCGATTCTTTCGCTCAGGATCAGATGGATCATTCTTAAGGAAATCAAACCAGCAAAGAAACCGCTCCAGGCAAAGGAAAATATCAATAATATATCGAACCAAATCGGTATGGAATGCCTGGCTCGTAAGTGGATGAAATCCGTTACTATATAAGGCGAGTTAGGAAAGAATATGAACCAGACACACAATAAGCCGAAGAAGAAAATTCCGATTCTTCCTCCTCTCCAAAGATAATATAAATAGGAGAAATAGGACACGACGACCGGCACGATCGCTAAGAATAAATTCCAGACTAAAAAAAGAAAGCTTCTCTCCTGGGATACGATCATCCGTGCTATCAAAAGAAGAACGCTAAATCCGCAGGATAGAAAAAGTACGGACAGTTGGGATAAAAAAGGAATACGAAGGAGTAAATTCATAATGGCTCCGTTTGATTGAAATATACAGAAAGAGGTCCCAAGCAAGACGGCCGACGCCCCTTGCGGAACCTCTTCCCAAATTAGAAAATCTCTTTCCCGCTTATTAAGCGAGAGCCTTCTCCTTGGACCCGAAGGAATACCAATCGATCTTCCTAGTCAGATGCATGAGAAGCGCTAAGAGAAGGAAGACTGCGACGGATCCTAAAAGGAGCGCGTTGTCTTCGGAAGAAAGTATCACATACAGGAAAGAATACAGTCCTGCATAATATCCTCCCGCAAGTAGTCCCCTCTTAAGACTCTGGAGTACGGAGCCTGCATAATACGAGATCAAACCGGAGACTGCCAAAGATGCCGCAAGATAAGCGAACCCGAATCCTAGATGCTCCGATAAGGAAAGAGTCAAGACATAGAAGACTACCATTGCGGTTCCTATCATCAGATATTGTAAAGGATGCAGTATCTTGCCTCCGAATATTTCCAAAAGGAAGAATAACGTAAAACTTGTGGCCAAGAACAGGATGGCATATTTCAAAGACCTCTCCAATTTCAAATAATGGTCCACGGGAAGAATAAGACGTACTCCGTATCCGGACATCTCCATAGTTTCCATGAGCCCGCGATTCATATAAGGAATCACTTGCGGATAATTTCTGGCAAAGTAAGAGGATTCCCAAACCGCTTGAAACCCGTTGTCCGTGATCGTTCTTTCCCTGGGCAATAGGGAACCTTCGAAGGACGGATCCTTCCAGTCGGAAGAAATTTTAATCGAACTGTCTTTTCCCAATGGGACGAAGGAAACGGATTCGGATCCTTTCAAAGGCATTTGGATTTGGAAAGATAGAGAAGATTCACGCTTAGAAAGATCCAAATCCGTATACAACCCGGATGGAATATAAGGAGAAGAGGATCCCGGTTGGAACGATTTCTCTTTTCCGGACCAGGCCAACTGGATCGCGTTTCCGATTCCTTTAGGATCGCTAACGGAAACGATCAATTTTGCCTCTTCCCAACCGATTCGTTCGGTTCTACTCGGAAAATCGTTTCTTGTCGGAGCTTTGAATTCTCCTCGGATTTTTACGTTTCCCCCGTATAGAACGGCTTCGTAAATTCCCCGCTTTCTTTTCTCCGCCTTTAGATCCGACTCCACATTTAGGGTTTCCGGTAAAAAATAGACCTCTCCTTCTTCTGCGACTTCTTCGGCATCCTCTCCCTTCTTCTTTTCCTTATACAATTTATAAGGGACCACAAGGAAAGGGCCTGCCACAATTTGAGGAGAACCCCATTTGCTTCCCATCTCTAGAAGGGCTTCTCTCGCACGGTCCTGCCTTTCGGATACGAGTCCCCCTACCATTGCGAGAGGGACAAGGAACCCTACGAGCATAACGCCTAATATAAGAATCCTAAGATTCACTGAAGTTTGTATTTTGAACATGGCTCACTCCTGACCGAAAGTATCTCTCCCTTTCGTGTGGACATTATGAGCCGATTGTGAGGACGGGGTGAGGATCCTTATCCGATAGAGATTTTATGGAATAGAATACGGGCGATCACCCCTCTGGATTCTGTATTCTTGATCTCCACTTCAGAATCATGTAGTCTAGCGATTTCCAAAACGAACGCAAGTCCGAGTCCGGAACTTTTCCTTCCGGTATCGGGGCGAGGTAAAGAATAGAATCTCTCGTAAATCCGAGCCAATGCGTATTCCGGAATTCCCTCCCCTTCGTCTCTCACCTCCCAAAAGCCCAAGCCGTTCTCTATCCCGCAGGTGACCCGGATTTTAGAACCGCGAGGAGAAAAATCCAGGGCATTCTGCACCAAATTCCTTAAGGCCATGCTTAGGAAGAGCCGATTCCCTTCTAGGAATACCGGAACCGTATGCGATTCTAATATAATATTTTTTCGAATCGCTTCCGGTTGCAGAGAAGAGACCGTCTCCTTTAGGATTTCGGAAAGATCCAAATCGGGAGTCTTATCCAAACTGGAAACGTTCTCGAGTGCGCTAAGTTCCAATAATTTTTCTATAATCGTTTGGATTCTTTTTCCTTCCAATTGGATATTATTGAGCAAGGACTCCAAACGTTTCGGATCCTCGGAGATCAGTTCTACGGAAGCGAGTAATGAGGAAAGAGGGCTTTTGATTTCATGAGTCAAGGACTGGACGTAATTTTCTACGTATTCCTTTCCCGCAAGTTCCCGGACCAATTGGTCCATTCTTTCTCCCAAGTCTCGGATCTCTGGAACTCCGATCTTCGGAAAAGGAACTCTTTTCTCTTCTCTCAAATCGGATACGTATTCGGATAATTTTCGAATCGGAGAAAAGATAAAATACACAACGCTCAAGAATAGGATAACGATGGATAGGGCTACGAATAGGCTTAGGTCCCAAAATTTTTCCCGAGCGGTTTCTATGAACGGTATCACGCTATTCTTAGGTTTGATGACTGTGAGTACTCCGATCGTCTTTCCGAATCTACGGATCGGAGCGGCGATAAATAAGGCTCCTTCCGGATCCGAAGCGGATAATTTACTGGACCGAGCGCCGTATTTTCCTCTCAGAGTCAAATACACGTCGTTCATACGAGAGTAATTCTCTCCCTTACGCATTCCTTCCGAATCGAAGATTACGATTCCCTTATCATCCGTGACATACACTTGCAAGTCCACATTATTCTTAGTCACCGCAAAGATTCAAGAAGTGAGGGTTCTTCGCTTCGCATTCTGAAAAATATGGGAAAGGAATCGATCCGAGATTTCGGCCAAGGAAAAAGAAGGATGCTTGGAAATCTCCTCTTCTAGGAGAGCGGAAAGTAGATGAGCCGTATCGTTTATGGATTCCTCGACGGTTTCCATATAACGGGGACGAATGGACTCTTCGATCTTATCTACGAAATAGTAGTATCCGATCGAAAAGACAAAAAAAAACCGATTACGATTCGGAACCAAAGACTCATAGCGTTTCCTTTAGACCGTATCCCTGGCCTCTCCTAGTCTCAATCGGATCCAAATCGGGTCGGATTTCCTTGAGTCGGAAGCGCAGATTCTTGATTACCGTGTCCACCGCCCGATCGAAACTTTCCTCGGGTTCGGTCCATACCAGATCCATGATTTCCTCTCTAGTGAAAATTCTTCCCCTTCTCTTTAGGAAAAGAACCAGTGTTTTGTATTCGTAGGGCGTTAGAGTTAGAGCTTTCCCGAAATAATGTATGGTTTTACGATCTTCGTCCGCAAAAAAATCGTTCGGTTTCTCTTGGGATTTAACGTCATATCTACGGAGGACCGCGCGGATTCTTGCCGTCAATTCTCTAGGACTAAACGGTTTTACCATATAATCGTCCGCACCCAACTCCAATCCGAGGATTCGATCCAATTCGGATTCTCTCGCCGTCAAAAGAATCACGGGTGTGGAATATTTCTTTCTTAGCTCTTTTAAAATTTCAAATCCGTTAGAATCGGGCAAACCCACGTCCAAAACGAGTAAGTCGGGAGATTCTTTTAGAAGAGTAAGACAATCCGTTCCGGTCATCGCGGTCAACATACGGAAGCCTTCGGATTCCAGAACGATACGTATCGTATCTAGTATGCCCGGCTCGTCTTCTGTGACCAGAATCGTCCTAGATAAGTTCATTCAAAAAAAGGGAAATTGAAACTCCCGTTTAGGAAAGGAAAATTTTTTACTTCGATCGACTTTCCCATTTTTTTTCCTAAAATCCGGAAATCGGTTTGCATATCCTAGTTCTGGATCGATACTTTGCGATTGTTTCAGCGAACCGCATTACATTATGAGCCAACCTAAAACAAAAAAAGACACCCAAGATTTACACGAACTCTATCGACAGATGCTTCTGATCCGACGCTTTGAAGAGGCTTCCGCAAAAGCCTATAGCATGGGTAAAATCGGCGGCTTCTGTCATTTATACATCGGTCAAGAAGCCGTAGGCGTAGGGGCTATCTCCGCACTGGAAGCAAAGGATTATATCGTTTCCACTTATAGGGATCACGGACACGCTTTGGCAAGAGGATTGGAACCTAAGTCTCTCATGGCCGAACTATTCGGAAAACGAACAGGAATCGTAAAAGGCAACGGGGGCTCCATGCACTTTTTCGATAAGAACAAAAATTTCATGGGTGGTCACGGAATCGTAGGAGGACATATCTCTCTAGCAGCCGGGATCGCCTACGCTTCCAAATATAGAAACGACGGTGCGGTCACACTCTGCTTTTTCGGAGAAGGAGCGGCCAATATAGGATCCTTTCACGAAGGAATGAATCTCGCGGCCATCTGGAAATTACCGTTAGTAATGATCTGTGAGAATAATCATTACGCCATGGGAACTCCGGAATACCGCGCACTTTCCGTCAAAGACGTATCCGTTCGGGCCACAGCTTACGATATAGCGAGAGATCATATAGAAGGCGACGAAGTTCGCAAAGTTCGAGACCACGTGAAAGTCGCAGTTGAAAGAGCGAGAAGAGGAGAAGGTCCTACTCTTATGGAGATCTCGACCTATAGATTCCGCGGACACTCCATGTCGGATCCCGCCAAATACAGAACCAAAGAAGAATTAGAAAAGTATAAACAAGGAGACCCTCTCGTCCGAGCCGAAAAAGAGTTGGTCGCCGCAGGATGGGCGCATGAAGAGCTGACTCAAATGGACGAGAATATCGCCAAGCTGATCGAGGAATCCGTGGACTTCGCAGAAAAAAGCGAGGAACCGCCTCTGGGATGGCTTTATAAACACGTTTATGCGGAGAATGTATAATGGCCGTACTCACTTATAGAGAAGCTCTAAACCGGGCCATGACCGAAGAAATGGAAAAGGACCCGAATATCTTTCTCATGGGAGAAGAGGTAGGCCATTACGAGGGAGCCTATAAGGTTTCCCAAGGTATGCTTACCAAATTCGGAGAAAAAAGAGTCATAGATACTCCTATCTCGGAGAACGGCTTTGCGGGAGTAGGAATCGGCGCGGCAATGGTCGGGCTTAGACCCATCATAGAATTCATGACCTGGAATTTCTCTCTTGTAGCCATTGATCAAATCATCAACTCCGCAGCCAAAATGAATTATATGAGCGCCGGACAATTTCCCATTCCCATCGTTTTTCGAGGCGCGGGAGGAGCGGGAGGCAGACTCGCGGCCCAACATTCCCAATCTTTCGAGAGTTGGTACGCTCATATTCCAGGCTTAAAAGTCTTGGCTCCTTACACCCCTTCCGACGCTTACGGCTTGCTCAAGACATCCATTCGCGACAATAATCCCACCATTTTCATAGAAAGCGAAGTATTATACGGAACTAAAGGGGAAGTCGCGGAAGGAGAATTTTCCATCCCGATGGGAAAGGCTGACATCAAAAGAGAAGGAACCCAGCTTACGATCATCAGCTGGTCGAGAGCACTGATGTACGTCCTGCCTGCGGCGGAAAAGCTCGCCAAGGAAGGAATTTCCGTAGAAGTCCTGGACTTAAGGAGCATTCGGCCCTTGGACGAAGAAGCCATTCTCGCATCCGTTAGAAAGACGAATCGGGCACTCATTGTGGAAGAAGGATGGAATGTGGCCGGATTCGGAGCACAGGTAGCCTACCAAATACAAAAGGATGCTTTCGATTATCTGGACGCACCGGTGGAAAGAATCACCCAGGAAGACGTCCCTATGCCGTATGCGGCCAACCTGGAAAAACTTTCCCTCCCGAGCGAGGATAAGATAATCCGAAAAGTCAGAGAAATGATTAAATAATTCATAATAATTGAATATTATAATATTATACTTAGGCAATATTTATGGCAAAAATATCCGAAATGACCCAGCTCAGCCCCACGATGTCCGAGGGAGTTCTGGTTAAATGGCTCAAGAAAAAGGGCGACTCCGTGAACCCGGGCGAAGCCATCGCGGAGGTGGAAACGGATAAGGCCGTCATGGAAATGGAGGCCTTCGATTCGGGCGTGCTTTTGGAAATCATAGCCCAGGAAGGAGCGAAGCTTCCTGTAGGAGCCCCGGTTGCTATCATCGGCAAGGCGGGGGAAGATATCTCGGCTCTTCTTACGGAAGCGAAATCCAGATCGGCCCCCTCCCCTTCTTCCGCTAGCTCGCCCTCGCTCCCACCGTCTCCTCCCCCCGCGGAGAAAAAGATGGAAACCAAAACCGAATCGATCCCTTCGGAAAAATTCGTTTCTAAGGAGCCGGAAAGAGAAAACTCTATCCAAAATCCGAGTAGAGGACTTTCTCCTTCAGCCGTCGAGGGTAGAATCAAAGCTTCTCCGTTAGCGCGCAAACTTGCCGAAGACTCCGGAGTAGATCTATCCAGAATACGCGGAACCGGCCCGGAAGGAAGGATTCTCAAAAGAGATATAGAATCCGGAATCCCTGCTTTCCTCTCCCCAGCTTCTCCTTTCTTAGAAGCCAATTTTCAGGAGGAGAAATTACCGATCTCGGGAATGAGAAGAACCATAGCTTCCAGACTCGTTCACTCCAAAACCCACCAACCTCATTTTTATTTGGATATGGAGATAGATGCGGAACCCCTAGTACAACTTAGGGAGAATTTTAATTCGGATCTGAAAGCCTCCGGAGAGGAAATCAAACTAAGCTTAAACGATTTTATCATTCGTGCCTCGGCTCTTTCTTTGCGTAAGGTTCCGGAAGTGAATTCCTCTTGGAGAGAGGATCATATTCTCAAACACGGAAGAGTGGATGTGGGAGTCGCAGTATCCATCGAGGGTGGACTCATCACTCCGTATGTGAGGAATGCGGATCTTAAGACGGTTTTAGAAATAGGAAGAACGGTAAAAGAACTTGCCTCCCGTGCAAGGGAACGAAAACTCAAACCCGAAGAGTTTTCGGACGGAACCTTTACTGTCTCCAATCTGGGAATGTTCGGCATCGATCGATTTGCCGCGGTTATCAACGAACCGGAAGCGGCCATTCTTGCAATTGGAAACGTTGTTTCCAAGCCAGTAATCAAAAACGGCGCTATCGTTCCCGGTAAGACCCTATCCGTGTGCTTGTCCTGCGACCACAGAGTCGTGGACGGAGCGGTGGGAGCCGGATGGCTGGAGATATTTAAGAATTTCCTGGAGCATCCCCTCCGTTTACTCGCATAATATTTTCATTATACCGGGGACTTACGGTGGAAAAAGACTCCAAACTCCAGACTCGCGACCAAAAGGTAAAAAAGGCCGCTATGCTTTTGCTTTCCTTAGACAAGGACGCCGCGGCAAAGGCATTAGCCCAATTGGACGAGAAGCTGATCGAAGAAATCGTTCAAGAAATGGCCAAGATCAAGGCGGTCTCTAAGTCCGAGAAAGAGGAAGCGTTACTGGACTTTCAGGGTTCCTTAAAGGAACTAGCGGGAGAATCCAGGGGCGGAATCGACACTGCAAGAGAGCTACTTTACCAATCTCTGGGTAAGGAAAAATCGGAAAGCATATTAGGAAAACTAGATAGAAAGGATACTGAAGAGGATTTTTCCTTTCTAAACGACGCAGAACCCCAAACGCTTGCTCATCTTCTCGCTCCGGAGCATACCCAAACGATCGCCGTCACCCTGGCCTTCCTTCATCCTAAGAAAGCGGCCGAGACTTTGAAATTTTTGCCTAAGGAAATCCAAAGTAAGGTCGCGGTCCGACTCGCCAACACCACCAAAACCCATCCCGACGCGATACGCCAAATAGCCAAAGTTCTGAAGAAAAAATACGAACAAAGGGATAAATCGGAATTCAGCGAAGCAGGTGGAGCAGAAGCTCTGGCAAGCATCCTGAATCATATGGACAAATCCTTGGAAGAAACCATCCTTAAGGAACTGGAGGAGCATTCTCCGGAATTGGCTTCTCAGGTTAGGGAGAAACTCTATACCTTCGAGGACATTTTACTACTCAACTCCAAGGAAATGCGCATCCTGATCAACAGATTGGGAGGAGACGATTTGATCGCAATCGCCTTACGAGGAGCAGGAGATCAGATCAAGGCGCACTTCTTCGAAGCTATGTCTAAGAACAGAGCCAACGATATTCTGGAAAGTATGGAGATTCGCGGGAAAGTAACCCTGAAAGAAATCACGGACGCAAGGAATGGTATTCTTACAGTCTTACGGGATTTGGAAGAGATTGGAGAGATCATCTTGAAAAAGGATTCGGAAGAATTTATTTGAAACGGAGCTGATGCTCATTCTGAATGCTTCCGCGTTCTTCATGAGTCAGGTAGGGACTCGCCGCTACGCAATTCGCCATCGTGGCGAATTTGGCTCCACGGCGTCTTTTGCTCGCGCTGCGCCTTCCGTGGCTTGCGACGCAATCACTACGCTCCCTACGGGTCGCTAGATTGGCTCTCGAGCAAAAGCTTCGAGTCCCGTCAGCTCTAGTTTACTTGTTTTTGGGGGATTATTTCGGAGCTGACGGGACTCGAACCCGCGACATCCTGCGTGACAGGCAGGCACTCTAACCAGCTGAGCTACAGCTCCTCAATGAAGATCATGATTTCTGTTGGGGCCAGGGGGTCAATCTGTTTTAGGAAAAAGGGATGAATTTTTAAGTCCCTTCCTTAGCCTCTCCCATAGAACGATTTTTCCCTCGAAACGGCCGAACAAAGATGCTCCACGAAAAAAAACCTAAGGATCTTTTGGAAGACAGGGTATTCACCGTTTCCAATTTCCTATCGGTATCCAGAGTTTTACTTCTTCCTTTTTTTATCCAATTCACAAGAAAGCATATGGAATCACCTCGCAACGGAGAATATCTATATCTTGCGATCGGCACCTGCGTGTTAGCGGTTCTCACCGATTATCTTGACGGATTTCTCGCCAGACTCTTAAGCCAGGAATCGGTTTTAGGAAAATACTTGGATCCGATCTGCGATAAGATTGTGACTATCGGCGGATTATCCGTGATCGTTCACTACTACCAATTCCCTCTTTGGATCCTGATCGTTTACATCTTAAGAGAAACCCTAGGAGTTTGGCTGGGAGGATTTCTCTATTTAAAAAGAGGAATCCAAGGAAAACCGAATTGGTGGGGTAAAATCGGGGTGGGCCTTGTGGCTGCAACCGTTCTTTGGTACATGACTCTTCCCGTGATTGGCCCAGGTCTACCCACCGATCATTTCTTCCTGCATCCTGAATTTTCCGGGTATTTGTTAGTTCTGATTCTTTCCTTGGGAATCGTAGCCTATGCCAGACGCTATTGGGATATCGTATTCCATCCGGAGCGTTTCGTTCTGGATCCCGAAGACAAAAAGCAGAAGAAAAAATACCAATTGGTCTGATTCGCAATACTATTTTGAATTTCCTTGACACCGCTCGGCCCTCACCCATTCTGTCAATCGCAACCGCTCGGGTGGTGGAATTGGTAGACACGCAAGCTTGAGGTGCTTGTGCCGGTTCGGTGTAGGGGTTCGAGTCCCCTCTCGAGCAATCAGGTTGCATCAGAATTAGCCCCTCGCCTCGGAAATTTAGCTCCTCGGTACGAATTATATGGCATCCAGCCCTCTTTCCGTTAAAGAATTCTTAGATAAGACCAAGCTAGTTTCTTACGGATTCTTCGGACTACTTCTGCTTCTTTTGGTTCTATTCTTCTCAGCTCCTTTTCTTCTAGTTTCTAAAGCGGATTCCAAGAAGTCGGACGCGATCATCGTAGAGGCCATAGAGACCGGAAAAAAAGACAAGTTCAAGCAAGCTGCGGCTCTTTACAAAAAGGGACTCGCTCCTACGATTCTTGTGCTCTATTATCCTGCGGGTGCTGAGTCTGATTTGGGAATCGGAGCGGATCTGGTCCCTTCTATCCAGACCTATCTGACTTCCTTAGGCGTAGAGGAGAATAAAATTCTAATCTACACGGTCGCTTCCGGTCCCCAGGATTTTCCTAAGACTCTTCTGAAAATCGCATTGGACAGACAATGGAAGACTTTCCTTCTCATTGGTAAGGAATACGATTCCGCCACCCTACTCCGTTTATACAGGGGAGTTTTGGAACCGGCGGAAATTTACATCGCTGTATCCAAGGTTCCGGAAGGAATCTCCGCCTCGGATTGGTTTCTCAAACCCAAGAGCCTGGAGTCCGTTTTAGGAAGGCTCGCTAAGCATTTATATCTCATATTATTAGGAAATTAGAATGTCTCAAGATCAGAAAGAAACGAACGAACTCATTCAACAAAGGATCCAAAAGGTAAACGAGCTCAAGAGCAAGGGCTTGGACCCCTATCCGGTTCGTTTTTTTCCGGATTCGGATTCGGCGGGATTGATCGAAGGTTTCGCCAAAAATCCTACCGGCTCCGACAAAAAGTTCCTACTCGGCGGAAGATTACATTCCAAAAGAGTAATGGGTAAGGCGAGCTTCGCGCACTTGAAGGACAGATCCGGTGTCATCCAACTCTATGCGACGAGAGACGATTTGGGAGAAGACTCGTATTCCCTTTTCAAAACCCTGGACCTAGGCGATCTAATCGGAGTCGAAGGTTATCTTTTCCAAACCCAAAAAGGAGAAACGACTCTTCATCTCACTTCCGTTACCCTTCTTGCGAAATGTATCCGCCCTCTTCCCGTCGTAAAGGAAAAAGACGGTGTTGTTTACGACGCATTCGCGGATGTGGAACAGAGATATCGTATGAGATATGTGGATCTCGTAGTGAACGATCACGTCCGAGATACCTTTATCACCAGAAGTAGAATCGTCTCCGAGATCCGAAACTTCCTTACTTCCGAGGGATTCTTGGAAGTGGAAACTCCCATGATGCAACCCATTGCGGGAGGTGCCGCGGCGAGACCCTTCGTTACGCATCACAATACTCTCGATATGCAATTGTTCCTACGGATCGCTCCCGAATTATATCTCAAAAGATTGATCGTAGGAGGACTGGATCGGGTCTTCGAGTTGAACCGGAATTTCAGAAATGAAGGCATCTCCACCAAACACAATCCCGAATTCACCATGATGGAAGCCTATATGGCTTACGGAGACATGGGAAAAATGCTGGAGTTAACCGAAAAACTCATCACCACAGTCGCGTCCAAAATCTGCGGATCCTTAAAGATTAAGTACGGTAAAGACATGGTGGATCTCACTCCTCCTTGGAGAAGAGTGAAATACGTGGATATCATCAAGGAATACTCCGGAATCGATTTCTCCCAAGTGAAAACTTTAGAAGAAGCCAAGGAAAAAGCGTCTTCGGTAAAAGTGGACGCAAGCAAATGCACTTCCATTTGGAAAGTGGCCGACGAGGTTTTCTCCGAAAAGGCGGAACCGAATCTGATCCAACCTGTATTCGTTACGGATTATCCGAAAGAGCTTTCTCCTCTCGCTAAATCGGATCCTAATAATCCGGATTATGTGGAAAGATTCGAACCTTATATCGTAGGAAGAGAAATCGGAAACGCATTCTCCGAGTTGAATGATCCGTTCGACCAGAAAGAGAGGTTCGAAGAACAGGTAAAACAAAGAGAAGCGGGCGACGACGAGGCGTTTATGATGGACGAGGATTATATCCGAGCCCTGGAATACGGAATGCCGCCTACCGGAGGACTCGGAATCGGAATCGATCGATTGGTGATGTTACTCACGGATTCCCATTCTATCCGTGATACCATCCTGTTCCCACTGATGCGGCCGGAATAATCGGCCGCTCGGAAATCATTTTAATGATTTGTGATGCTCAATTTTGCCTGGGCGTCTATTCTTTCCTTTAAATCCTTTAACTTGGATTTCAAACTCTCCGCATCGGAAACATTCAGAGCGAGAGTGGTCGTATTGTCCCGGGAAGAAAAGCTGAACTGAATTTCCTTAGCGGCTAATACCTTATCCACGATCTCGGAAGGTAGAATGGAAACCACTCTCACCGTATCCCCATAATCCGTAGAAGTCTTTCGTAAATTATGCCAGGTCTGGTCCAACTTGATTGAGATTCCGATTGGAAAACTCTCCTCGAAGGAACTCACGTAGTATTCTACGAAAAGCGGTTTCTCCCCCGTTTTATTGTTTAGGATTCCCTTAAAATTCAGGGATCCGGATTTGCCCAGACTACAAAGCCAGGAAGAAGGACAAACGGCTCCGGAACGAAATAGAGTCTGCTCCACCACAGGCTCGGGGAGAATCTGAACCCTTGCCGAACAGGAAGCGAAAAAGAAAAATGCGAACAGAAGCAAAATGGAAATTTTCCAAAAGACGGATCGGGAAATTGGCATGGGTCGAATCGACCTCCGAATAAGGGTTTCCTCCCATTCTGACCCGGTTGCTCCAAAGGTGAAGTAAAAAATCCGTTTTCAGCGAAGAGGCGGACGGGTTCCATGGCCATAGAACTATGATTTCCTACCCAAAAGAAAAGATCAATGTGCTACTCTTGGAAAACGTCCACCAAGACGCCTTTCAGCTATTCCAAAACGACGGTTTCAACGTCCGGCTGCTTCCCCAAGCCCTTAGCGAAGAGGAACTTTTAAAAGAGATAGAGAACGTTCACGTTTTGGGAATACGAAGCAAGACCAATATCACTCCTCCCGTATTGAATAAGGCCAAAAGACTCATGACGATCGGTTGTTTCTGCATAGGAACCAATCAGGTCAATCTGATCGAAGCTGAGAAAAAAGGAGTCCCCGTCTTCAACGCGCCCTACTCCAATACCAGATCCGTTGCAGAATTGGTAATTGCGGAAATCGTAATGTTAGCCAGGAGGGTTCCGGATCATATCCGAAACACCCACGGCGGAATCTGGAATAAAATCTCCAAGAATTGTTTCGAGGTCCGAGGTAAGACCCTAGGAATCGTAGGCTACGGACATATCGGTAGCCAAGTTTCCGTACTTGCCGAAGCCATGGGACTGAAAGTCATTTATTACGATGTTCAAACCGTTCTTCCCTTGGGAAATGCAAGTCCAGTAGGTTCCTACGAAGAGCTTCTCGCGAAAGCAGACTTTCTAACCTTTCATGTTCCCGAAACTCCGGAGACAATGAATCTCTACGGCAAAAAAGAGATCGCACTCAGCAAGAAAGGCGCCTATGTCATCAACCTTTCCAGAGGAAAAGTGTTGGATCTAGAGGCTTTGGCGGAAGGAATCAAGGCAGGTCATATCGCAGGAGCGGGGATCGACGTATTTCCGGAAGAACCGGAATCCAATAACGATCCTTTCATCACTCCCATCCAAAATTTGCAAAACGTTATTCTAACTCCGCATATCGGAGGCTCCACGGAAGAAGCTCAGAAGAATATCGGATCGGAAGTCGCGAATAAACTGATAAAATTCATAAATAACGGTTCGACCACTTTCGCGGTGAATTTCCCCAATCTGGAATTGACTCCGATCCCTCAGGGAATGTATCGAATCCTAAACGTTCACAAGAACCAGCCCGGATTCTTGAAGGATATCAACAGTCTCGTTTCCGAGATCGGTGCGAATATCAGCTCCCAACATCTGGGAACCAGCGCGGAAATCGGTTATCTCTCTATGGTCATTAATATGAGTGTTGGAGACGAATTGAAGGAAAGAATCGAAAAACATCCGGGCTCCATTAAGACTCGGATCCTGTACTGATTCCTTGAGTTTCGCTTAGATCAGATATTTCAATTTGTATTGGCGAGGAGAAAGAATTTTCGCCCTTGCGAATACTCCGATTACGAGTAAATCGGTGTCTCCGGTAAGTAATAATTCCGCCTCCGAATATTCCGCCAAGTGCAGAACGGGATTGTTGTTCGGATCTTTACAAACTGTGGGCGGTTTCCCTTTCGGTTCCAGGATTGTGGCTCCGGTTTTCAAGTGACTTAAAATTTCCCGAAAGTCCTTGGGCTTCATTTTGAATTTAGACAAGCACTTGTCCCGGAATTCCTCCAAGATCCAAGGGGATAGAATGATCTCGTGCCTAAGCCAGATATGCTAGAACACCTCGGCAGTGTATCCCTGGAAAAG